>DATHET010000217.1:0-22371 GCA_035490315.1 Planctomycetota bacterium | reverse complement strand
GAGCGCGCCGCTGACCCCGAGCACGGTCTTCTTGCCCGCGTCGTGCTGGCGGCGATTGAAAACGAATTGCGCGTCGCGCTCCATGTTGCCGGTCAGTGCGCGCGCGGCTTCCTTGACGTCCGCCTCGCTGTAGTGGCCCTCGCCGAGCGAGAACAATTCCATCAACTCTCGCGCAAGATTCTCGTTGGGCGCGGCGCGCGTGTTCTTCGTGTTGTTCAGGTAGGCGAGCATCGCGGGATCGCGCACGATCGCGTGCAGGAGCTCGGCGTAGCTGCCGAGCGCGTGCTCGTGGAACAACTGGTTCTGGCGGATCATCGCCTCGCCGTTCTTCACTTCCTTCGCGGAGCTGGTGAAGAAGCCGTGCCAGAACAGGACCATTCGCTCGCGCAGCGGATTGCGCTGGCTGGTCATCTGGTCGAGCCACCAGCCGGCGTACTCGATGAGCTGCGCGTTGTCCTCGCGCCGCACGCGACGGTAAGCGGTCTTGCGCTGCTCCTCGGTCATCGCGCGGCGCTCTTCGGGAGTCGGACGTTCGGGCTCCGAGATCTCGAAGGGCGCTACGTCCGGGGTAAAGCCGCTGAAGAGCTTGGCCAGGAAAGCCTCGCGCCCGAGCGCGAGTGCTGCGTCGATGTCCGCGCTGGTCGCGCCGAAGCCGGCGCGGTTGAGCAGGTGCTCGACGGCGCGCGCGTCCCAGGGCAGGCTGGCGGCGGCCGCGGTCGATTTCGGCGCCTGAACCGCCACGGCCTGGGGCGCGGCGGCGACCAGGACGAGCAACGCGAGCGGGACGAGACGGAATCGGGGGTGAGTCATGTCGGAATCTCCGAGCCGGCGGTGCCTGGCGCGACCAGAGTGCAACCGGCTAGCCGGCCCCTAGTTTCGGTCCCCGGCGCCTGAATGCGAAGGCCGGGCTCGAAGAAGCCGCTCAGGTCTTCCCTCGGGCCTGCCCGAGCCCCAGAGTTTCAGCCCCCATGACTCCGAGCCGAGCCTCCGCCGCGCCGCCCAGCCTGCGCGAATTCGTCGCCAGTCTGCGCGCGAGCGGCGAGCTGGTCGCGGTCGAGGCCGAGGTCGATTCGCGTCTCGAGGCCGCGGAGATCCACCGCCGCGTGATCGCTGCGGGCGGTCCGGCCCTGTGGTTTTCCAAGGTGCGCGGCTGCGACTTTCCGCTGGTCACGAATCTCTTCGGGACCGCGTCGCGCGTCGAGCGCGCTTTCGGCCGCTGGCCCCGCGAATTCGTCGGCGAGATCGCGCGACTTCCCGAAGAGCTGATGCCGCCGAGCCTCGGGAAACTCTGGGCGAAACGCGGCTTGCTCGCGTCGCTGGCGAAGATCGGGATCCGCCGAGGCGATTCCGGCCCGGTCAGCGAGCTGGTCGAGTCGCCGCCGAGGTTGTCGCGCCTGCCCGCGCTGCAGACCTGGTCGCGTGACGGCGGCCGCTTCATTACCTTGCCGCTGGTCTACACCGAGCATCCGCGCACGCACACGCCGAATCTCGGCATGTACCGCGTGCAGCTCTACGACGAAGAGGACGGCGGCCAGCGCACGGGTCTGCACATGCAGATCGGCAAGGGCGGCGGTTTCCACTTGAGCGAAGCGGAGTCGCAGGGTCGTGCACTACCGGTGAACATTTTCGTCGGAGGTCCGCCGGCCTTGATGCTGTCGGCGATCGCGCCGCTGCCGGAGAACGTTCCCGAGGTGCTGCTCGCGAGCCTGCTGCTGCGCCGCAAGCTCGCGCTTGCGAGGAATCCCGCCGGGCCCTTGCCCTTGATCTCCGATGCGGAGTTCGCGCTGGTCGGCGAGGTCGCGCCGCTCGCGCGCAGGCCCGAGGGTCCGTTCGGCGATCACTACGGCTATTACTCGGAGACGCACGACTATCCGCTGTTCCATTGCAGGAGTCTTCTGCGCCGGCGCGATGCGATTTTTCCGGCGACGGTCGTGGGCAAGCCGAGGCAGGAGGATTTTTTCCTCGGCGATTATCTGCAGGAGCTCCTCTCGCCGCTGTTCCCGCTCGTGATGCCCGGCGTGCGCGATCTGTGGAGCTACGGCGAGACCGGCTACCACTCGCTGAGCGCGGCCGTCGTGCGCGAGCGCTACAAGCGCGAGTCGATGTCGAGCGCTTTCCGGATCCTCGGCGAGGGCCAGCTCTCGCTGACGAAGTTCCTGCTCTTGACCGACTCCGCGGTCGATCTGCGCGACTTCAAGGCGACGCTGGTGCACATCCTCGAGCGCGCGGACTTCCGCACGGACCTGTTCGTGTTCGCCAATCTCTCGATGGATTCGCTCGACTACTCAGGACCGCGGATCAACGAAGGCGGCAAGGGCGTGCTGCTCGGCTGCGGCGCGAAACGTCGCGAGCTTCCGCGCGAGTTCCATGGAACGCCGCCGTCGGGGGTGCGCGAGGTGCGCGTCTTCACGCCCGGCTGCCTGGTCGTGCAGGGACCGAGCTACACCGAGGATCCGGCTGCCGCGGCGATGATCGCGGCCCATCCGGCCTTCGAGGGCTGGCCCTTGATCGTGCTCAGCGATGACGCGAAACGGGCCGCGAAGAGCACGATGAACTTCCTCTGGTCGACGTTCACGCGCTTCAATCCCGCCGCGGACATCCACGCCGCGAAGACCGAGTTGATCCACAACCACGCGAGCCACACGCCGCCGATCGCGATCGATGCGCGCATGAAACCCTGGTATCCGATCGAGCTCGTGTGCGACGACGCGACCGCCAAGCTGGTCGATCGGCGCTGGCAGGAGTATTTCCCGGGGAAATCGGTCGCGATGGGCGACTCGACCGCGGCGCATCTGGACTGATCAGCGCCGCGCAGGAACTTTCTTGGCCGCGCCGCGCTTCGTGGGCAGGCTTGGCCGTGCCTTCGGCGCGGACTTCGCCGCGGATTTCAGCGCGGGTTTGGCCTTCGCGGAGGGCGCTTCGACCGGCGCGGGTTCCGCGACCGGCGCGACCTTCTTCGGCATCCCGGCCTGGCGCGCCGCGGCGTACTTGCGCGCCTTGGGGATGTAGCTCGCGGCATCCGGAGTCTTGCAGTCGGTCAATCCGTGATCGACGGCGACCGTGCCGATGCGTGTGGCCGCGGCGATCGCCTGGCGCTCCAGCGCATTGCTGCGCATCCCGATGCCGATCAAGGCCGAGTTCATCGCGTAGCGCGTCCGATTCGGCGCGTCGTGGATCTCGCGCTCGATGCGCAAGAGGAGCTTCGGCAGCTCCGCTTCGGGCCTGGTCAGCTCGGCAGGAACTCCGCCGTCGCCGACGACCTGCGCGTAGAGGACGTGCCAGCCCGCGGATGAAATCCACTCGTCCTTCGAGTTGATCCATTCGTCGGCGCCGAGGATTGCGTGCGGCGAAAGCGAGACCAATCGCGCGAACGCTTCGGTGATCACGTAGTTGTCGAGAGCGCGCACCCAGAGGTCGAGGTCCCTTGCGGAAAGCCGCGCCGCGTCGGCCGTCATCGTCGCGAGGATGCGCGCTTCGTGGATGCCGGAGTTCCACAGGGCGCAGGCGACGTCGTGATCGTTGCCGATCTGCGTCGCGATTTCGCCGAGCACGTCGTAGCCGACGCCGAACATCGCGCCGCGCACACCCTGGCGGCCGTAGACCATTCTCGTCTGCTCCGATCCGTTCTCAGCGAGAACCTTCAGTGCAGATTGGACGTCCATGGCTAGGATTGGAAACCTCGATCCCGGATACCGCAAGGGTTGGCACGCCCTGCATCGGGTGCCTGAAGTGGGAAAGGGCCATGGTCATGCGATTCTTCGTTGTGCTCGTCTCGGTGTGGCTCGCTTTTTTCGCGCAGTCCACGCGCCCGCAGGAACCTGCCGAGCCGGGCTTCGACCACGAGCACAAGCACTGGACGAGCGTGCTCGAGGCGAACGTGCGTTCCGATCGCGTCGATTACGCCGCTCTCGCGCAGAAGCGCGACCTCTTCGATCAGTACCTCGCGAAACTTTCCTCGCAGGACGGCGCGGAATTCGCGATGTGGACTCGCGACGAGCGGCTCGCGTTCTGGATCAACGCCTACAACGCGTTCACGTTGCAGGCCGTGCTCGCGAATTATCCCTTCGAGGATTTCGATTCCTTGCGCGACGTCGGCGGCGTGCAGAGCGGCAAGGCCTGGAAGGAGCGCAAGCTCCCGCTCGGCCGCTTGATCGAGGGCCATCCCGATGCGCTGATCTCGCTCGACGAATTGCGCAACGACGTGCTGCGATCGCAATTCAAGGACGCGCGAGTCCATGCGGCCCTGTGCACGAGCTGTCTGGGCAGCCCGGCCCTGCGCGCGACGGCCTTCAGCGCGATCGGTCTCGACAAGCAGCTCGACGCCGCGGCTCGCGCCTGGCTCGGCGATCCGCTGCGGACCAGGTTCTCGAAGGAACGCAAGCTGGTCGAAACCTCGGCGGTCTTCGACGACTTCCGCGCGGATTTCCTGCGCGAGTCGGCGAGCGTCGAGGTCTGGATCGCGCGCTTCGCGCCGCCGGAAGAGCGCGCCTGGATCGAGAAGGTCGATCGACTCGAGCGCGCGACGCTACCCTTCGATTGGAAACTGAACGACGTGCCGCACGACAAGCGTTGAATCAGACGCCGCTGCGAAATCCGTAGAAGCCCGGGTTGGCGAGGGCGGGTGAGAGGTCGCTCGGAATCTGCAGCGTGCGGATCGCCCACAGATCGCGGAACACACGGTATTTCAGCGCGGTGGAATCGAGGTAATCGACACCGGCGCTGCCGCCTGTCCCCGTGCGCCGGCCGATGATGCGCTCGACCATGCGCGCGTGGCGCTGGCGGAAGACGACGAACAATTGCTCGACCTCGACCAGCCGATCGAGCAGAGCGCGCGGCCAGGCGAGCAGCGCCAGCTCGCGGTAGGTCTCGATGAAAATCATCGCGCAGCGCAAGCGCTGCAGCCGCGCTCCGCCCTCGGCGACGCTTGGATTCAGGAAAGCGCGCACGGACTCCTTCTCGGCCTGGTAGCGCTGCTTCAAGCGCTCCCGATCGGCGTCGGTGACGGCGATTTCCAGCGCGCGACTCGCGCTGCGGTCGACGGCGGTCGAGTGCGCGGCGAGGAATCCGCGGGCAAATCGATCGAGTTCCGACTGCGCGTTCTTGCTCTCCGGCCCCACGCCGTCGATCGGCGTGCGGTACAGCCAGGCATCGATCGCTTCCTTGAGCGTCGGCTTGTCCTCGAGCGCCGCGCTCACTTGCGCGTGGGCAATCGAGCGCGAGCCATCCGCGGCCTTGAGCGCTTCCAGGTAGCTGCCCTCGGGCCCGAGCGCGATGCGATCCTTCTCGTCCAGCCCGAAGAGGATCTCGATCTGGCGCAACTGCGCGCTCTGGAATCCGCTCGCGCCCATCAACTTGTCGCGGAAGGCGAGGTACTCGCGTGTCGACAGGGTCTCCATGACCTCCCAGTGCTGGGTGCTGACGCGAAAGATCGTCGCGATGCGCTCCAGCGAATGCACGGCGCCGGACAACTGCTGCTCCAGGACGAAGGGCGCCTGGAACAGATCGCGCGCGGAACGCAGCTCGCGGCGGATCAGCTTGAACCACAGCTCGAAGACCTGGTGCACCGTGATGAAGAGCACCTCGTCGTTGGCGAGCTTCGATTCGTCCCGGTCGAGCCCGCCCTGCAGCTCGAGCAGCTTCTCGACCTGGATGTAGTCCCAGTAGTTGGTGGCGGGTCTGGTCATGGTCGCAGGCTACGAAACCGCGCCTCTGGATTGCGAGGCCGGAGCGCGACTCAGCGGCGCAGGGCCTGGATGGCGAGCGCGAGCCAGCCGGCGAGGAACATCGCACCGCCCAGCGGCGTGACGGGGCCCAGCCAAGTCGGTCCGCCGAGCGCGAGGCCATAAAGCGATCCGCTGAAGAGCACGATTCCGAGCAGCAAAGCGAACCCGGGGAAAGAGCTGCCCGGCGTTCGCTCGCGCCAGATCCCAAACCCGAACAAGGCCAGGCCATGGAGCGCGTGGTAGTGGACCGCCGTGTTCCAGATCGCGAGATGTTCCGCGTCGATGCGCGTTTTCAGGCCGTGAGCGCCGAAAGCGCCGAGCGCCACGGCGAGGAACATGGCGAAGGCACCGCAGGCAATCCAGGATCTCGAGCTCATCGCTGGCGCTCAGCGTACTTCATGATCGACCTCGACACGCAGCCGGCGTTCCCTGCGACGGCACGCGCAGCGCTCAGGGCTTCACGAGCTTCATGTCGAGCAGCAGCGTCATGACCGCCATCGCGGTCGAGTAGCTCTTGCCCTGCGCCTGCGCGTCGACGAAGGAACCGTCGGCCTCGACCTGGTGCTTCAGGATCGCGATCTGCTGCTTCGCGAGCTCGGCCGCCTTCGCCTTGGGCAGCTTGGAGAGGGCGCGAGCGACGTAGTAATGCCCGAAGTAATAGTGGTAGGCATCCTGCAGCGGCTCCGGCGAGAGGAAGGACTCGTAGATCTTGGTCACCGAGCGCGCGCCGGGCTCGCCCTCGAAGAAGAAGTCGATCGCGGGTCCAAGGCGCGCGATCGCTCCACGGTCGCCGCTCTCGAGCAGCGCGAGCTCGCACAGCGCCGATCGGCAGCTCGACGCCCGCGGCTCGAAAGTCATCGCGGCTGCGTAGTAGTAATCGCGCGGATCCTTGGGATTGCGCAGGCTGGCGAGGAAAACCTGGGCCTTCTCGAGCGGCTCCTTCGGAACCTCGACGCCGAGCTCCTTGGACTCGGCGAAGAGCAGCAGCACCGGCGCGGTGTTGAAACTGTGGGTGCGCGGCGCGGGCATGTAGCTCCAACCGCCCTCCTGCTGCATGCCGGCGAGCGTGGCCACGAGTTTTTTCGCGCGTTCGCCGGCCCGCTCCTTCTCAGGCGTCAAGTCCGAGCGCAGCAGGGCCACCTGGAGATGCAGCGCATAGGTCGCTTGCCAGATCCATGGTTTCGGCGCGTCGGCAAAGCGGCCGACCAGCTCGACACCTGCGTGCGCGGCCTTCTCGAGCTCCTGCTTGCGAGCCGGCAGCCGCTCGCGAAGCGCGAGCAGCGCATTGACCACGAGCGCGGTGCGCGACACGTTCTGGTCCCACTCCGAGCCCTCGCCGCCATTCGGATAGACGTCGTAGACAGGGTTGTGCCAGCCGCCGTCGTCGGACTGCAGCGGGAGCAGCACGCTCGCGGCGCGTTCGAGCACCTCGACATGGTCCACGATCGTCGCGTCGAGCTCGGTGGTCCGCGCGAGAGGATGGAGGAACACGGGCGCGCCCCGCGTCCACTCCGCAAGCTGGATCCCGCTCTTCGCAACGAAGGCCGCGAGCTTGGGATCGAGCTCCGGAACCTTGCTCGGAGCCGGCGCCACGTCCTTGACCCCGGCTTTCGCGAGCACCGCGCGCAACATCGCCGGCGCGATCTCGGGCGTGAACACACCGATGCGGCCGAGCGAATGCAGGAGCTTCCCTTCCGCCGACGCGACGATGAGCGCGGGTGCGCCGACGTCGTCGAGCTTCGTGCCCAAGGGATCGAGCGGATCTTCAGGGAAGTCGAGGTCGAAATCCCACGGCCGACAGCGCAGGCGCACCGGCACGAAGTGCTTCGCGAGCAGAGCCTGGACGTCCGGATTCGCAAACCAGGTGGCCATCATGACGCATTCCTTGCGGAGGCCCTCGTCGCGCGCCATCGCCATCTCGTTGCCGCCCCAGGGATCGCCCTTGCCCGCCCACAGCGCTTCCGCGCCCGCGTAACCGCAAACCCAGTGGTCGTCGCTGACCGCCACGACCGTCGCGAGCACGAGCTTCTTCTCCTTCTTGGCGCGCGCGAGCGCCTCTTCGATGGTCAAAGCCCAGGGCAGGGCCTCGACGCTCTCGGTTCCCGTGTGGATCGGCGGCTGTTTCCAGTCGGCGCGAGGCGTCGATTGCACACCAGCGAGCATGAGCGCGAGCACGAGAGCGGCGTTGACGTGCATATCGGCAGTCTAGCCCTGGCGCGCCCCTCGCCTACAGTCGGTGTGTCGACATCGATCCCCCATCGCAAGCGACCGTGCTAACGTGGGACGATGCTCCTTCGTGACG
This sequence comes from Planctomycetota bacterium, assembly GCA_035490315.1. GTDB lineage: Bacteria > Planctomycetota > UBA1135 > UBA1135 > JADJQU01. The sequence goes on along the minus strand of DATHET010000217.1, from coordinate 14,346 downwards.
ACTTCCCACGCCCGATCGCGCGCTCGCGGCGCGAGACGCGAGTCACGATCTGCGGCGAGAGGAGTCGAGCGCGGACCATGAAACAGCGCCGCGCGCTCGCCAAACGCACTTGACGCTTCGCACGCTTTCGATCGCGTGGCGCGTCGTGCCCTCGAGCTTCGCGATCTACCTGATCCTGCGCGCGATCTTCGGACCCGTGCTGTGGCCCTTCTCCGTGATCGAGCCGCTGCTCTTGTGGCTGTGCATGCCCTCCTTCGCGTTGCTGCTCATCGCTCTCGTCCGCCGGCGCTGGACCGCCGCGGCGGCGCACGCCGTGATCGCGGGAGCGTGGATTTCGATCTTCGGACACTTCTTGATCCCGCCGCCGGAAGCGCCGCCCCGCAGCGGACAGGCGCTCGAAGTGCTTTCGTTCAACGTCGGCGCTGGAGTGGCGTCGTACGAGCAGATCGTGAAACTCTTGCGCGTCGAAGCGGCGGACGTGGTGCTGATCCAGGAGCTGACGGCCGACCAGGAGCACGCTTTCGGGCACGACCTGCTCGAGCTCTACCCGCACCGCGACCTGCACGGCCTCGGCATCGACGGCATGGGGATCTTCTCGAAGTATCCGATCCTCGATGCGGGATTGCTGCAACTCGATTCGCGCCGAGCCTACCAGCGCGCCGTGATCGACATCCGCGGCGAGCGCACGACCCTCTTCAACGTGCACCCGGGACTTTCGCGGCTGCTCTTCGGCCCTTCCTCGCGCAATCCGCGCGACTTCCAAAGCATGGCCCTGGAGGCTCGCTCGGCAGGAGCCGCGATCATCGCCGGCGATTTCAACGCGACCGAGAACATGGACCTGTGCCAGCTGCTCGAAGTCGCCGGCTTGCGCGACGCTTTCCGCGGTGCGGGCCGCGGATTCGGGCTGACTTTCCCAGTCTTCAAGAAGTACCGCGGCTTGCCGATCCCGCCCTTCGTGCGCATCGACTACGTGTGGCACACCGAGGCCTATGTCTGTCGCGAAGCGCGCGTGCTCGAGGACGCGGGCTCGGATCACCTGCCGCTGAGCGTGGTGCTCGAGCGGCGCTGATTCCGAGCGACCCTCGCAACGCGCAGCGGCGCGGTTACCTGCTCGAGGCAGTGCGAGAGAAACGCAAGACGAGTCCCAGGGACGCATGGCCGCGCACGTGCGGCCACAAGCACGAACGCGTCTGGTAGAATCGCCGAGGTCATGTTCTCCCGCGCCCTCACCATGCTCGCGATCGCGCTCACCTTCCAGGTTCCCGAGCTGACCGAGAGCAACTTCGCCCAATGGCGCGACACGATCCGGCCCAAGGCCTCCGAGCTCACGTTCGAGGACTGCGATTGGAAGCCGACTTTCTGGGAGGCCGTGGTCCAAGCCCAAGCACAGGGCAAGCCCATCCTGCTCTGGGCCATGAACGGCCATCCGATGGCCTGCACGTGAAACAATGGTGTGATCGCCAGACGGTCCGTCTGGTCCGACCCCCAGGTTCAAGCCCTGCTCAAGAGCTTCGTCGTCTCCGCTGACGAGGTCAACCGACTGCAGAGCGGCAAGGACCCCGAGTGCCGGCTCGCGCAGAAAGTGTTCGAGCAGGGCCACTACGCCGGTCGCACGAAACCGACCAACACGCGTCAAGGCATCTACGCCACCGCGCCGAGTGGCGTGATGCTGGCCAGCATCAACGCCAACGATCCGAAGGCGGTCGCGGGAATGTTGCAGCGCGCGCTGGACAAGTGGAACACCCTGTCCGAGACCGAGCGCATGCAAGCCGGCGATCCGAGCGCGGACACGAGCAAAGTCAATCGGCCGGAGAATCGCTATCCCGCCGACGGCCTCGTCCTGCGCGTCTTCTCGCGAGATTTACCGCGCGACAAGCAGCCGCACGATTGGCGCGCCGATGCGTGGAACCAGGATTACGCATGGTTCCGCGGCGAAGAGGCCCGCTCGCTCCTGCCCGCGAAGCTGGCGAAGGGTGAGAAGGCGAGCGCGCCCGACGCGCTGATCCGGCGACTGGCGAAGCTCAATTTCGTCGACAACGTGCGCGGCCAGACGACTGCGTACTCCGATGAGGACATCCAGACGGCCGTGCTCGAGTCCGAAGTCGTCAGGGTCGCCGACGGAATTGCGACCGTGAAGCTGCGCGGAGCGACGCACACGCATCGCGAAGGCGTGTGGGCGATCGAAGGCTTCAAGGACATGCAGGCGCCGGGCAAGCACGAGCTCGAGCTCGAAGTGAAACTCTTCGGCACCGCCGAGTTCGACACGGCGAAGTCCAAGTTCGTGTCCTTCGAAGTGCTTGCCGTCGGAACCCGCTCCGGCGCGACGCAATACAACGGTCGCCACGACGACGTGGAACCCGCCCCGATCGGCTTCTACCTCACCCTCGCCGGCGACACCCCCGCCGAGCACGTCGCACCCGCTTTTTACTGGTCCTACGGCTGGCGCTGATCGGCCGGAGTCACTCGCGCCGCATCGCGTCTTCGATCTCGGTCGCGAAGGCGCTGGCGCCCGGGGGGCCGAGCAGCGGGGTGTGCTTCAGCATGCCTTCGAATTCGCGGCGGGCGCGCATTTCCTTTTCGACGAGGGACTCGATGCGTTTGCAGCGCATCCGCTCGGACAGGCCGTGCAGGCCGAGGCGCTTCCAATCTTCTTCGGGGATCAAGCGCTCGACCAGTCTCGCGAGCGCCGGCGGCAGGGTCTGGATCGTCTGGTGGATGCGATCGTTCTCGAGCTCGTAAGCCGCACGCGAGCGCCACATTAATCCGCTCGCAACCGCGGCGAATCCACACGACCACAGGGCCAGCGTCGGTCCGAAACGCATGCCTCCGGCCGGCAGTCCCATTTCGGTCGGATCGAACGACCCAAGTTTGATCGTCTTGATCGGGTCGAGGAAGCTCCAGGGAATCCACGACACGATGGGCACCGAGATCTCCGCCAACTGCCAGCGATTCTCGCTGCCTTGAAACGCGATCCAAAGCCTCAGCAGGAGCATCAGCGCGAGAGCGATGCAAGCCGAAGGCGTGAGCATCGGCCCGTCGGATTTTTCATCCGGCCGCCGACGCGTGAGCAGCCACAGGAGGACGAGCACTTCGAAGAACAGCCAGCTTCCGCCCGGCGCAAGGACTCCGGCGACGATGAATGCGAGCCCTAGGAAACCACTCGCCGTCGAAAGCACATCGAGCGCGTCGCGCGGCAAAGTCGTCGAGCGCGCGCCCGCGAGCAGCGTCGCGGCGAGTGCGACCACGGCGCCGATACCGAGCGGCGCGTACCCGGTTCCGACGATCGCCCCATCCCCGTCGAGCTGCATGGCAAGCAACACGCCGCCGATGGCGATCAACAGACACGCGAGAGTCAGCTGGCGCTCCGCGTTCATTTCCCGCAGGCTCCGTCGATGTCGGGAAAGGCGAGGCGCGCGGCTTCGTCCGCACCGGCAAGGAAATCCTCCGTGCTCAAGCCCAGGAACGCGCTCGGATGTCGATCCTTCAGTCCGCGACCGAATTGCGTCTGGGTCTTCGCCTGGAGACCGCACAGCTCGCTCGTGAAAGCTCTCGCCCTCGCATACGGCGCCTCGCTTCGGCCGAAAGTCGGCGAGTTGTACGCCGCGCGCATCACCCTTGCGTAGAGCAGCGCACCCGCGATGGCCGGCTCGTGGAGCGTGACATCATCGCTCGATCGTTCCGCGAAATTCGCGAGCCAGGTTTGCAGCAGATCCCCGACGCGCTCGGCGTGCTGCGGCCCGACGAACATGCTCGGCGCCCACTTCGTGTGCCGCGCGAGGTCGACCAGCATCACCAGCGCCGCCAGCCCTTGCGTCGCATCGCCGCGCTCGAGCTCGGCCAGCGTCCTCTCGAACTCCTGGCCGCGCGGCGTGGCGAGCCAATCGACCGTGTTGGGGCATTGCATCAAGGCGACCAGGCCCGTCGTCGTGCGCCGCCAGGGCTCGCGCAGAGCCTCGGGCAAAAGCTCCCGCAACTCGCCGGCGCGCTTCGACCCGCTGCTGCCGAGGAACTGCAAGGGCGAAGCGAGCACCGGCCGTTCCGCGCGCTGCTCCGGCGCGACGCGCGCAGGCGCTTCGATGCCGCGCAGGAAGATGGCGGCGCAGAACAGGACGGCGGCGATCGCTGCTTGGACGCGCATGCGGACGTCAAGGTGCCCCGCGCGGGGTTCACAAGCAAGAGAACAGGGCCGCCCGACTCCCACGGTCGGACGGCCCCTTCGTAAATCCCCGTGGCTGGTTACTTCAGGCGTTGTTCCAGCAGCGCGCGCAAGCGGGCTTCCTGGAGCGCGATCTGCTCGTCCATGGCGCGCAGAATCTCGCGGTCCGCGTCCAGCTTCGCCATTTCACGCTGCTCGCGCTGCCAGCGCGTCTCGCGCAGCTGGTACACGCAGCTGTCGAGCTCCCCGCGCCGCGCGAACTCGGCTTCCAGCAGGCCCTTCGACTTGACCACCATGTCGGCGAGCTCGGCGACCTCGGCATCGCCGGTCCTGTCACTCGAGAGCTTCAGGAGGTCCGCGATCAGCTGGTCGAGGGAATCGCCGCGGGCGTGGACGCTGCGGCGCAGGAACTCGGCGAACTGGGCGGCGAGCACGGCGCGGCGGTAACCGAAGCTCGTCGCTTCGAACCTGCCGGCCGCTTCCCTGGCGAGCACGGGCTTGGAGATCTCCGAAGCCTCGTCGCTGCCCGGTTGCGCGATCCCGTTCTTGTACGCCGGCTTGAAGCGCACGTGCACCTTGGCCAGCGGCGCGTCCTGCACAGCGAGATTGCCGACCCGCACGATCTCGTACATCGCCGTGATCTGGTGGCCGGAATTGATTTCGCCCGCGTCGACCTTGTCGTTGCGGAAATCCTGGTCCGCGATCGCGCGATTCTCGTACCCAAGCAGGCGGTAGCTCTCCACCTGGGCCGGGTCGAACTCGACCTGGACCTTGGCGTCGCGAGCGATCGGCACCAGAGCCTGCAGGAAGTTGTCGACCAGCGCGTGCTTCACCTCGGCCGCGTCGTCGACGTAGTTGCACAGGCCGTCACCCTTGTCGGCGAGCTGCTCGAGCAGGTTGTCGTTGTGGTTGTCCATACCCACGCCGATCGTGTTGAGGTAGATGCCGGCCTTGCGCTGGCGCTCGACCGTCTGCACGAGTGCGTTGGGATCGGTGATGCCCACGTTGGCGACACCGTCGGTCAGGAGCACGACGCGGTTGGTCGCGTTCAAGGTCAGCGCGCCGAGCGCCTGCTCGTAACCCATGCGCAAGCCCGCTTCGGTGTTGGTGCTGCCGTCGGGCTGCAGCGGATCGATCGCGCTCTCGATCAGATCGCGCTTGGCCGCCGAGGTCATCGGCAGGACCAGACGCGTGTCATTCGAGAAGGCGACCAGCGCGATCGAGTCGCGTGCGTCGAGCTGACCGACCAGCTGGCGCAGGGCGTGCTTGACCAGCTCGAGACGGTGCTCTTCCTTCATCGAGCCCGAGACGTCGATCACGAAGGTCAGGGCGAGCGGCGCGCGCTCGTTCTTCTGGACTTCCTGGCCGCGCACCGCGACGCGCAGCATCCACTTGTTCTCGGCAGGGTTGGAGAAGCGGCTCGGCGCGAGCTCGGTCACGATCGCGAAGGTCCCCTTGGTCGGCGGCGCGACGTCGGGCTTGAAGTAGTTGACGAACTCCTCGGTGCGGATCTGGGCCTTCTCGGGAAGGTGGTTCGCGACGAGGTACTTGCGAGCAAGCGTGTAGCTCGCGGTGTCGACGTCCATCGAGAAGGTCGACTGGCGATCGTTCGCGGTCCACTCGTAGGGGTTGTCGCCCCAGAAGCGGAAGAACATGTCGCGCGGCTTCTCGTTCGGAAGTCTCCGGCAGGAGACGATGATTTCTTCGATGCGGGCTTGGCGTTCCTCGGGAGTCAGGATGCGGCGTTGGCGTTGAGCGCGTTCGTCGCGAGCGTTGTCGAGCTTGCCTTCCTTGAAGCGGTCGACCTGTTCGAAGGGGGTCTGCTCTTCGGAGGCGGCCCCCGTGTCGAGAACGAAGAGATCGCCCGCCTCTACCTCCCAGTCGAAATTGCCGTCTGCCCCTTCTTTGGAGTCGCCATCACGGAGCCCGAAGGGATCCCCTGGTGTCAGCAGATTGTTTCTACCCACTCCATTCAGCGTGACCTGACCACCGGTACCTGTAGTCGCCTTCGCAGCGGAGGGAGATCCAGGAGTTGTGGCGCCCGGAGTCGTGGGTCCGCTGGGTCCGGGAGCCCCCGCGATCGCGGGACCCGGACTCGTCGGAGAGCCGCTGCCTGCCCCAGATCCATGATGAGCCTTTCCAGCACGAACCTTGCTGAGCGAGCTTGTATATCCACTCGATTCTAGCGGTGATCCGCTAGGCGACCCTGGAGTTAGGCCGCGAGGAGTTGCAGGCGGTACGGTCGGCTGGCCAGCGCCGCGAGCCCCAAAGACTCCTGGCTTCGCCTCGGCTTCCTTGCCCTTTCCAAGGTAGTACTCATCCGAGCCCGAGCTCTCAGTCGGTTGATCGACAGCAGGCGGTGAGCCAGCAAGTCGATCGTCGAAGCGAGGAGATCCGTTGCCATGCCCGAAGCCATTCAAATCGACGAGGCTGGTGCCCTCAGTCTGACCGCCGCCGCGTACTGCGTACACGACATCGGGTGGCGTTGCCCCATCGATCGCCCCGACTTGATCCTTCAAGCCGACCGCGCGGGCCGCGAGCGCGTCCTCATTCGCCTTGCGAAGTTGGACATCGAGACGCTCGTCGTTCTTCGATTCGGAGCGCTCGAGGGTGGATCCTTCGGCGAGATTCTGCTTGGAGTCGAGGCCAGACGCGTCCGATTCCCGCTTGGCAGTTTCAGTCGCGGGCGCCGGCATCGAACCTTGGCCCAAGTAACCAAGGCCTTTCAGCTTCTTTTCGTATCCAAGCGACCGCTCCGACTCTTCCTTCGGAGCACTCGCCATCAGCGTCTCGACGCGATCGGGCTTCACGAACAGCTTCCATCCGAGATACCCGCCGCCGATCAAGGCGACGAGCGATGCCGCGATGCGCAGCGAAGTGGATTGGCGCCAGGGTGCGCGGCGACTCGCGGCGGGCCAGGGCTGGGCGATCTGCGCGGCGGCTCGCGTGACCTCGCTCGCGGCCTGATACGAGAGCGTCTCGTCCTTGCCCATCGAGCTCTTCACCAGCCCGATCGTCGCTTCGAGGCGCGTGCGCTCGTCGCGCAGAGCAGGATCCTTCACCAGGGCTGCTTCGATCTCGGCGCGCTCGGCTTCATCGGCCTCGCCGAGCACATACGCGCACAACAGTTGATTCAACCGGTCACGTTCGTTCATTTCGATTTCACTCACGACCGCACTCCTTGGGCCGATTGCCCGCCTGCTACGACCCCGACCGTCACCCCTTGCACTTGCGCACCGCGCGCGGCGACTGTTCCGCCGAACAACGGCGCGAGCTCCTGGCTCAAGGCACGCAGGCCGACGCTGACGAGCCAGCCGACCGTGCCGATTTTCTTACCCGTGATCTCCGCGATCTCGCGGTAGCTCTTGTCCGACAAGAGTCGAAGGACGAGGACTTCTCGCTGCTCCGCGGGAAGACGATTCAAACTGCGCTCGACCGCCGCGCGCGTATCGCCCGCGTCGACCTCGCTGCCTGATTCGCGCGCGACGTCGCGCTCCGCGGCGCGCTCCTCGCGCTGTTTGCGTCTCTGTTCCGCCCGAAGTGTGTCCATCGCTTGATTCCTCACGACTTTGTGCAACCAGGAAGACATCAGCGCCCGCTCCGCTGCGGCATCGCCTCGTGCTTCCGCCGGCAATTCCAGTGGTCGCTGCACCAGCTTCATGAAGGCTTCCTGGACGATGTCCTCGTGGGACCCATCGGCTCCGACCAGCGATCGCGCGTGTCGGAGCAAGGCCGACTGGTGCCGCGCGATCAGGGTCGAGAGGGCGTGGGAATCCCCGCGCTGGAAGGCGTCGAGGAGTTGTCCGTCTGAGGGTTCGTCCATACAGAAGTGGGCAGCTTCGGGGCTTGCAACGAAGTCCAACGCGGCCTTCTTGGCGATAGAGCAAGAATTCCGGCGGGTTGCGCCAGGCTCGGATGGGACCCATCATCCCTGCCCGTGAGCAAGAATTTCGACCCCAATGCCGCCGCGACGGCCGATGCAGGCCTGTTCGGGCTCCAGAGCCAGGTCGCCGACGCCCAGGTCATCGTGATCGGGGTGCCCTTCGACGCGACGGCTTCGTACCGCAAGGGAGCAGCCCGCGGGCCGCGGGCGATCCTGCGCGCCAGCCTGCAGGTCGACCTGTTCGACCTCGCGACCGGGCGGCCTTACGAGGCCGGGATCGCGATGGCGGAGATCGACGAGCGCTTCGATGCCTGGAACGACGAGGCTACCGGCCTGGCGGATCAGGTGATCGCGGTCGGCGGCGCGGTGGCGGGGAATCCGGTCCTCGAGCGGGCCCTGGCGCGGGTCAATGCGATCGGCGAGGAGGTGAACCGGCTGGTCCACGCGAAAACGGTCGAGGTGCTCGCGCGCGATCGCCTGCCCGCGATCGTCGGCGGCGACCACTCGACCCCGTTCGGAGCGATCCAGGCCTGCGCCGAGCGCTTCGGCGATCTCGGGCTCCTGCACTTCGATGCCCACGCCGATCTGCGCCTCGCCTACGAGGGCTTCGAGTGGTCGCACGCGTCGATCATGGACAACGTCGTGCGCAAGCTGCCTGCGGTGTCGCGCATCGTGCAGGTCGGCGTCCGCGATTTCTGCGAGGCGGAGTACGAGGCGATCCACGATTCCGACGGCGGGATCCGCACGGTGTTCGACCGCGACTGGGCCGCGGCGCGTTTCGATGGCGAGAGCCTGCGCGACATCGTGCGCGAGCACCTGGAGTTCCTGCCGAAGAACGTCTTCGTCAGCTTCGACGTCGACGGGCTGGATCCGACCCTGTGCCCGAACACGGGCACGCCGGTGCCGGGTGGACTCTCGTGGCGCGAAGCGAACTTGTGGCTCGACGAGCTGGCGAAGAGCGGCCGGCGCGTGGTCGGGTTGGACTTGAACGAGGTCAATCCCGGTGCCACGCCCGAGGACGAGGACGCGTGGGACGCGATCGTCGGCGCGCGCTTGCTGTATCGCTTGATCGCGACGGCGCTCGCGACGCGCTAGCTGCCGATCACGTACTCGAGCCCGTTGGTGAGCGTCGTGTTGTTGGGGCTCGCGAATCCGGGATCGCGACCCCAGTACTGACAGTCGACGACGGTCCCGGGTACGAGCAGGAAGGCCGCGGGGTTGCCGCCGAGCAGGCCTGCGCTGAAGGCGTTCATGTCGACGCTGTACACGCCGCTGCAGTCGTTAGCGGGGTTGGGAGTTCCTCCCGACGAAAGGCCCTGCACTCGCCGCAGCGGACCGTTGACGCACAGGATGCCGCCGGAAAAGGGCGTGGCGGCGCGGCCGGTCGAGCCGTAGAGCAGGATGCCGGGCTTGTTGTTGCGCACGTTGGCGCCGCTGACCTGGAAGCCCGAGCTCGCACTCGCGCTGCTCGAGCCGGCGCCTCCGATCGCCGGAGTGCAGCCCAGCGAATTGAGCTTGGCGGTGCAATACGTGGTGAAAGGCGGTGGCGACTTGATCCACAACAGCGCCTCGTAGGTGTTCGTCGTCGTGTTCTGACCGAAGCCTGCGACATAGGTGTTCCCGCCGCTGTGCCAGATGTTGCGAGCCTCCGACAGGTTGAAGTTCGGCGGCAGGAACGCGTGCAGGTCGACCCAGGATGCCGCGCTCCCGCTCCACAGGCTGGCGTGGTTGATTCCCCCGAAGCGGGCCGCTCCGACCTGCTCGCCGGCGTCGACGGCGTGAGCAATCGACTCACCCGAACCCGCGGGACTCAGGTCGACCCAGGACGCGGCTGAGCCCGTCCACAGGCTGGCGCGGCCGGTGAAATTGAAGTCGGCTATGTCGCCGACCTGTTGCGTTCCGTCGACATCCCGGGCGGACGACCCGATCGCCCCGGCTGGATGGAGATCGATCCACGAAGCCGACGTCCCGCTCCACATGCCGGCGCGGTCCACGCCACCGATGCTTGCCCAGCCCGCCTGAACTCCCGCCTTGACGCCGAGCGCGCTCGACCGTGTCGCGCCGACAGGGTTGAGGTTGACGAACGAGCCCGCGCTGCCGGTCCACAGGCTCGCGTAGAAACTGCCGGTCAAATAGGTCCAACCCACCTGCTGGCCCGCGTCGACGGCGTGGGCCATCGATTCCGTCGACCCCGCGGCAGCCAGATTGATCCACGAGCTCGCCGTGCCGGTCCAAAGGCTCGCGCGCCAGATGCCGCCGAGCCGCGCGCGCCCGACCTGCTGCGAGCCGTCCATGCCCCAGCCCTCGGACCAGTCCGGCCCCGCCGAGGGATGCAGATCGATGATCGATCCAGCCGTGCCGCTCCACAGGCTGGCGTGCCAAGCGCCGCCCACGATGTTGGAGCCGATCTGTTGGCCGCTGTGCACGCTGCGGGCCTGCGAGCCCGGCGAACCGGGCGGGTGCAGGCTGACGACGATCCATTGCGCGCTGGCCAGCGGAGCGCTGACCGCGATGGACACCACCAATCCGAGCAGGCCTCTCGCTGCCCCGAGCGCAGGTCCGCCCGGGGTCCAACGCGGACGGTGTTCGGACAGCTCGGAGGTTCGGGGCGAATGATCGGTGTTCATGTTCATGGTCTCGACGGGGGCCTGGCGGGAAGCTCTCTCCCCTCTCACGCGAAAAGGACGCGGCGGAGATCACGAGAAATGTGAGAAGGTCGGCCCTATCCTGTTCGCCCCATGGCCTTCCGACTGGTCACGCTCAACTTGAATGGCATCCGCTCGGCGGCCTCCAAGGGCTTCGTCGAGTGGGCAGCGCAGACCGGCGCGGATTGCATGGGCGTGCAGGAGGTCAAGGCCCAGGCGACCGATATCGCCGATCGCTTCGAGCAGGTCGCCGGGCTGCGCGGCCATTTCCATTTCGCGCAGAAGAAGGGCTACTCCGGCGTCGGCCTGTACAGCCGCAAGAAGCCCAGCTCGGTGGTGGTCGGACTGGGCCACGACGAGTTCGACGCCGAGGGCCGCTACGTCGAGGCGCGCTTCGACAACAAGCGCCGCAAGCTCAGCATCATCAGCTGCTATTTCCCGAGCGGCACCACGGGCGAATTGCGCCAGGCGGCCAAGTATCGATTCCTCGACATCGTCTATCCGCACCTGATGGCCTTGAAGGCCGAGCGCGAGTTCATCCTGGTCGGCGACGTCAACATCGCGCACCAGGAGATCGACTTGAAGAACTGGCGCTCGAACCAGAAGAACTCCGGTTTTCTGCCCGCCGAGCGCGCCTGGCTGACGCGCCTCTTCGGTGAGGCAGGCTTGGTCGACGTGTTCAGGAAGCTGAACAAGAAACCGGAGCAGTACACCTGGTGGAGCGCTCGCGGGCAGTCCTGGGCGAAGAACGTCGGATGGCGGCTGGATTACCACCTCGCGACACCCGAAGTGGCGGCCAAGGCGCGGCGCGAGTCGATCTATCGCGACCAGCGTTTCTCCGACCACGCGCCGCTCGCGATCGACTACGACTTCACGCTCTGAGCGAGCGTCGGCTCGCTCTGAGCGAGCGTCGGCGGAATCGCCGGGCAATCGTCGAGCGCGAATCGTGACCGCGATGGCGTGGCGCGGAAAATGCTGAGGCTCGCTCGCGTAACCCGCGGCTTCCTTTTCCGGAGCACGCCATGACCGACCCCGAAGCATCGCCGCCCCAAGATCCCGCGCAGAATCTGCCCCTCGAGCGGCATGCCGAGCCCCAGGTCTGGCCGACGGACCTCTCGCTCAGCGAAAAAGCGTCCGCTCCGACGCCGCCCCCGGTCCCGCCCGTCACGCCTCCGATCGTGCCTCCGATGCAGCTCGGCACGGGATCCGCGCCTCAGGCGCCGACTCCGGAGCCCGCGAAGAATCCCGAGCGCAGCGCGCCGCTGCCGCCGCCCTACTCGCCTCCCCCGCCGCGCCCGGAGCCCGTGCCCTTCGAGCCCCTGCCCCCTGGAGTTCCGCCGCAGCCTCCGCCGGGCTCGCCGCCCTATGCCGGTGGTTCGCAACCCATCCCAGGCGGGCCCTTGCCGTCGCGGGACACCGGCTGGCCGATGGCGGCGCACCTGACCAGCCTGTTCGACTTCGGCTTCAGCTGCTTCCTGGTCGGATTCATCGGGCCCTTGATCGTGTGGCTGATGAAGAAGGACGAGAACCCCGAGGCCGACTGGCACGGGCGTGAATCGCTGAATTTCCAGCTCAATCTGCTGATCCTGTGGGTCGCCGCGATTCCCCTGTACTGCTTCTGCTTCCTGGGGCTCGTGATCCACCTGCTGCTGCCCTTCTACAAGATCGTGCTGGTCGTGATCGCCTCGATCCAGGCCGCGGACGGCAAGCGCTTCCGCTATCCACTCACGCTGCGCCTGCTCAACGACTGAGATGGGCTAAACTCTGCGCGTGACGCGCGTCGAGCATCCGCTGATCGGTATCAATGGGGTCGCCCTGGCGGGCGACACGCCGCGGGTGGCCCTGGCCCATCGCTACGCCGACGCCGTGCTCAAGGCCGGCGGGATTCCCGTGGTGCTCGCGCCAGTCGGGGGCCCTAGCGACGTGCGGCGAGTCCTCGGCGAGCTCGACGGCTTGCTGCTCTCCGGCGGAGACGACTTCGACATGGAGCGCCTCGGCCTCGGAGTCACCCATCCGGCGGCGAATCCCACGGCCGGCGCGAAGCAGGACTTCGACGTGCTGCTCGCGCGCACGGCGCTGGAGCGGCGCATGCCGGTGCTCGGCGTGTGCTACGGCATGCAGCTCCTGGCGCTGGTCGAGGGCGGCAGTCTCTTCCAACACCTGCCCGAGGACCGTCCGGGCAAGCAGGAGCACCGCGCAGGCGCCGTGCACTCAGTGACTCTCGCTCCCGCCTCGAAACTGGCCCGGCTGGTCGGTGTAGAGCACCTGGACGTCATTTCGCGCCACCATCAAGCCATCGCCTCGGTCGGGCCGGCTTGGACGGTGTCCGCGCGCGACGGCGAAGGATTGATCGAAGCCATCGAACGACAGGACCTCCCCTTCGCGCTCGCCGTGCAGTGGCACCCCGAGCTCGAGCGCGAGGGCAGCGTCCAGGATCGATTGTTCCGTGGATTGATCGGCGCGGCTGGCACCGCCGCCGCGCGTCGAATGGAATCCGTGCCCGCCCGTTGATGGCGGCTGGTCGCTAGCCCAAGCAGAACTATCCATGCAACTCTACGACCCCTCGAAACTGGGCGCGCCCTCCGGCGGCATCTTCAACTCCAAGGAAAAGAAGCGTGTGACCCTGATGGCGATCGGCGCTCTGGTGCTGATCGGCGCGGTGGTCACGCTGCAGATGCAGGGCGACAAGCGCCAGGCCGAGGGACTCGCGTCGGTGCAGGAGAAGAGCTCCGCCGAGCTGCCGACGGAACTCGTCGCGCCGAACATCGACGTGGCCTCGCTCGAAGCGACCGCGGCAGACGAGCGGCCCGAGCAGCGCGTGGTCCTGCCGGCTGAAGCTCTGGAAGCCGGATTCAAGGCTTCCGCGAATATCCACGACGGGTTGTACGCGGCGCTCGGCGGCCGCGAGCTCAACGCTGCTATCGCAGCGGATCTCGTGAAGGAACCCAAGGCGAACCGCGGAAAACTGCTGCGCGCGCGCTGCTTCGTGGAAGAGATGCGCGAGATGCCCAACCCTGCTTCCGCCGACAAGCCGCATTTCTTCCTGCGCGGCCATCTGGAAGACGGGGCGAGCGTTTACCTCGCGGTCGAGGAGATCGTCGGCCTCGCCCCGGTGCCCGGCGAATTCGTTCGCGTCGATGGACTGTTCCTGCGCGTGCACAGCGAGGAAGTCGAGGGGCAATGGCGCGAAGGGCCGCTGCTCGTCGGACCGAAGATGTACGCGTCCTTCCCGAAGATCGCGCCGGTCAAGGAGCTCGATCCAGCGGTCTTCGCCTACCTGCGCGACGACAGCGTCGAGCATGGGATCGAGGGCCTCGATCCCCTCTCGCACTGGCAGCTCGTGTCCTTCGTGGCCAACCTCGAGCCGAACAAGATCAACTGGGCCGACGCTCCGATGCTCGACCAGAAGACGATCGTCTCGATCTACGAGCACGGAGACGAGTGGCGAGGCAAGCCGGTGCGCCTGACGGAAGCACGGCTACTCAACGCCTGGACACAGGCGCAGGAAGAAAACCCGATGCGCGTGGAGCACATGATCGAGGGCTGGTTCACGCGCGGCGACTGGCTGCGGACCACGCCGAAGGTCGCGCGCTTCGTCGCGCCGTTCGACCAGCTGCCGTCCGGCGTGCACAAGGAGATGGAGGTCAACCTGCGCGGCTTCT
>DATHET010000216.1:0-5372 GCA_035490315.1 Planctomycetota bacterium | reverse complement strand
TCTCGCCGGCCCTGCCCGCGGGCAGCTACCTCGTCGCCCTGCGCGGTCCGGGCCCGCTGAAGGATCATGAGTCGATCCAGGCTGCCGGCGCCGCGCCGGGCGGCAAGGAAAAGCAGGGCATGCGCGCCCAGGACGCCAAGGCCAAGTCCACGGTCGAGTCGGCCGTGTACCCGACCGGGTTCGAGACGGGCAAGCGCAACCTGGTCTTCTACGACAAGGACCGCCGGATCGTCGGCAGCGTGCACGTCGAGGAAGCCGAGTTCGTCGTGCCCGGCCACACCGCGGTCGAGATCGCCGATGCGCCGAGCGGCGACGCGACCAGCGTCAAGCTGCGCGTCAACTCGATGGTCAAGGTCTCGAACAAGGCTGTGGGCTTCACGATTCCGCTCGTGTTCGCGAAGGGCGAAGTCACGGCCGACTGGCGCCACTGAGACTCACATGCCGGCGAGGTTGCGCGCGATCAGCTCGTTCTCGAGCCTGATTTCTTCGCGGCGCTGGCGCTCGGCGGCGACGATCTGAGCATCCGCCTTTTCGACGAAGGCGGCGTTCGCGAGTTTCTTGTCCACGGCCTCGAGGGCTGACTTGCCCTTGGCGAGCCGGCGCTCGAGAACGTCCTTGAGCTTCGACAGATCGACGTCGGAGGAAAGCGGCACGAAGACCTCGATCGCGCCGGCGACGGCCACGGCGGAAGCCGGTGGACGCTCGGCCGATTCCACGACGCGCAGCTCCGAAAGGAAAGCGATCGTGGTGGCGGTCTTCTGGTGGCGCGTGAGCAGCTCGCGATCCGAGGCGCGCTTGGCGACCACCAGGGCCGCGAGCGGCGCGCGCTCGCCGACCATGGTCATCGCGCGCACGTTGCGCACGGCGCGCACCAGGGCCTGGATCGACTCCATCGCTTCCATCCACGGCCCCGCCGCCGCGCCGCGCGAGGTGGGCCAAGGCGAGTTCATCAACATCGGCCCGGTGCGCCCGAGCTTCTCGTGGAGCGCTGCCCACAAGGCCTCGGTGATGTAAGGCATGAAGGGATGCAGCATCGCGAGCGTGTCGCTGAGCACCGACACGAGCACGCCGCGAGCCGTGCGCGCGCTCTCGGTGCCCGTGGTGGTGAAACGGCCCTTCGCCAGCTCGAGGTACCAGTCGCAGAAGTCGTTCCAGATGAAGGCGTACAGCTCGGTCGCGGCGTCGTTGAAGCGGTACTCGTCGAGCGCCGCGCTCACGCTCGCAAGGGTCGCGTTGCGGCGCGCGACGATCCACTGATCCTCGAGGGCCTCGAAGCTCGCGGGATCGGCGGACACTTCCCCCGGCGCCCCGTCGAGGTTCGCCAGCACGAACTTGCTCGCGTTCCAGACCTTGTTGCCGAAGCGAAATCCCTGGTCGAAGCGATCCGGCGAGAGCTTGACGTCCTGGCCCTCGTTGGTGAGCAGGATCAGCGAGAAACGCACCGCGTCCGCGCCGTACTTGTCGATCATCTCGATCGGATCGATGCCGTTGCCGAGCGATTTCGACATGCGCCGGCCCTGGGCGTCGAGCACGGTGGCGTGGATGTTGACTACGCTGAAAGGACAGCGCGGATCCGCTCCATCCGCGGACTTGCGCACGTCCTTCGGATCGACGAATTCGTAGCCGGCCATCACCATGCGCGCCACCCACAGGTAGATGATGTCGCGCGCCGTCGACAGGAACTGCGTCGGATAGAAACGCGCCAGGTCCGCCGTCGGCTTGGGCCAGCCGAGGGTCGCGAAGGGCCACAGATAGGAGCTCGCCCAGGTGTCGAGCACGTCCTCGTCCTGGCGCACGATCGGCTTCTTCGTGATCGGGTGGATCGAGCCCAGCTCGAGATCCGTGCGCGAGGCGAAGGGCACGCTGTCCTCGTCGTACCAGACCGGAATGCGATGCCCCCACCACAGCTGGCGCGAGATGCACCAGTCGCGCACGTTGACCAGCCAGTCGAGATAGACCTTGGTCCAGCGCTCGGGCACGAAGCGCAGGCGGCCGCTTTCCACCGCCTCGATCGCAGGCGCGGCGAGCGGCTGCATGCGCACGAACCACTGCTCGGACACGATCGGCTCGATCACGCTCTTCGAGCGATCCGAGATCGGCACGTTGTGCTCGAGGTCCTCGCTCTTCTCGACCAGGCCGTGCTCCTCGAGGGCCGCGAGGATCGCCGTCCGCGCTTTTTCGCGCGGCATGCCGGCGAAGGGGCCGCCTTCTTCATTGAGCTTGCCGTCCTTGGTGAGCACGCTGACGATCGGCAGATTGAAACGCTGGCCGCGCTCGTAGTCCGCGGGATCGTGTCCGGGCGTGATCTTGACCGCGCCGGTGCCGAACTTCGGATCGACCGTGTCGTCGGCCACGATCGGAATGCGGCGGCTGATCAAGGGCAGGATCAGATGTCCGCCGATCAGATCGTGGTAGCGCGCATCGGTCGGGTGCACGGCGACGCCGGTGTCGCCCACCATCGTCTCCGGCCGCGTGGTCGCGACCGTCACCGTGCGGCCGGTGTGGCCCTCGACGGGATAGCGCAGGTAATACAGCTTGTCCTTGCGCGTCACCATCTCGATCTCGTCGTCGGAAACGGCCGTTTCCAGGACGCAATCCCAGTTGACGAGCCGCGCGCCGCGGTAGATCAAGCCCTTTTCCCACAGGCGCACGAAGGCCTCGCGCACGGCGCGCGACATGTCCTCCTCGAGGGTGAAGCGCGTGCGCGACCAGTCGCAGGAAGAACCGAGGCGGCGCAGCTGCTCGAGGATCGCCGTGCCGTGCTCCTCCTTCCATTTCCAGACCTCGGCGACGAAGGCTTCGCGGCCGAGGGCTTCGCGCTTCTTGCCTTGCTCCTTCTGCAGCTTCTTCTCGACCACGGCCTGGGTCGCGATCCCCGCGTGGTCCGTGCCCGGCAACCACAGGGCTTCGTAGCCGTCCATGCGCCGGTGGCGGATCACGATGTCCTGGATCGTGTTGTTCAGCGCATGGCCCATGTGCAGCACGCCCGTCACATTGGGCGGCGGGATCATGATCGTGAACGGCCCCTTGGTCCCCGGACCCGGCGCGCGCGGAGCGAATCCGCCGCTCGATTGCCACGCGGCGTAGAGCGTCGCTTCGTAGAGCTTGGGATCGAAGGTCTTGCCGAGTTCCATGGTGGTCCCCAAAAGGGCGCACAGAGTACGGTGCATGCGCCGCCCTGGCCACTGCGGCGCACGGCTCAGATCGAACCGCTCTCCAGTCCGACCAGCAGGGTCTGGAGCGAGGTCCTGGCGAGCGCGCAATTCAGGGAAACGTCGGCGGGGCGCTCGGCCGCGAATCCGGCGCTTGCGCGCGTCGTGCGCAGGAGCTTTTCGCGCGCCTGATCGGCGCGCAATCCGCGCTGGCGCAGCGCGCGCAGGCCGATCTCGTAGCGCGAGATCCGCTCCGGGCCAGCGACGTGCAGGATTCCCGCGAGCTCGCCCGAGGCCAGCTCGATCAGGGCCTCGGCGGCCGAGCGCACGTCGAGCGGCGTGCGCCATTCGTCCTCGAACAGAGCGGGCAGCAGGCCGCGATCGACGGCGGCCAGCACGCTGTCGCTCGCGCCCAGGCCGCGGGCCTGGGAAGGACCGACGAGCAGCGGCAGGCGCACGACCAGGGCGCGCGGGTCGCCCTCCAGGACAGCGTGCTCGGCGGCGAGCTTGGTGCGTCCGTAGGTCGAAAGCGGCGCTGGCGAGTCGGACTCGCGGAAGCCGCCGCTGGGCGCGGCCACGGCGCCGAACACGAGATCGGTCGAAGCGTGGACCAGCCGCGCTGCGTGGGCCGCGCACCAGCGGGCGATCGCGGTAGTCGCATCGACATTGACGCGCCGCGCGAGATCCGGATCGCGCTCGCAATCCGCAACGCGCGAGCGCGCGGCGGCGTGGATCACGATCGCGGGCTGGATGGCCTCGAGCGCGCGCTCGAGCTCTTCATCCGACGCGAGCTCGAGGATCGTGGTCTCCACAGGATGCTTCTGCCACGCCGGCATCGGCGCGCGATGGACCTGGGCGATCACCTCGAAGCCCCCGCTCGCGGCTCGAGCGACGATCTGCGCGCCGAGAAAACCGCTCGCTCCGGTCACGAGCAGGCGCCGCGCGTGTCGCATGCGCGGAAAGCATAGAGTCGCGCGCGTGATCACGCCCTGGTGGGCTGGTTACGATCCGCGCTCCACGATGGTTCCGCCCGCTTCTCCCATCCCGCCCGCGCCGAAGAGCGCGCTGGTGATCGCCAATCCGATCGCGGGGGCCGGGCGCGGCGAGCGGCTCGCCAAGGAGCTGACGGCGGAGCTGGAGAGCGCCGGCCTGCGGGTCGAGCTAAAGCTCACCACGGCGCGCGGCGACGCGCGAAAATTCGCCGCGGGCATCGCCGCGGACGCGCTGCTGTGCGTCGGCGGCGACGGCACCGTGAACGAGGTCCTTCACGGCCTCCAGAATCGCGACGTGCCGGTCGGGATCATGCCCCTGGGCACGGCGAACGTTCTAGCCGTCGACCTGAGCCTGTCCTCCGATGCGCGCATCGCGGCGCGCACGGTGCTCGAAGGCCGCACGACGCGGCTGGACACGGCGCTCGTCAACGGAGAGCTCTCCTTCCTCGCCGTCGGAGTCGGCTTCGATGCCGCTGCCGTGCGCGAGGTCGAGCTGCGCCGGCGCGGACCGATCAGCAAGCTCACCTACGTCGGCGCGGGCTTCCGGGCTTTGTGGAGCTACGTCGAGCCCGTCCTGGAAGTCGAGATCGACGGCGTGCGCGCGCCTGGGACCTTTGGCTGGATCCTGGTCAGCAACGTGATCCACTACGCCGGGATCTTCCGCCTCTCTCCCGATCGCGAGCTCGGCGACGGATTGTGGGAGGTGTACCTCTTCCCGCGCGCGGCGCGACGCCACCTCGCGAGCCACGGACTGCGCGCCCTGACCGGACACCTGCCGGGCGGCAGCGTCGAGCGACGTCAGGCGCGACACGTCATGATCCGCTCCGCCAGCCCCGTGGCCGTCCACGTCGACGGAGATTTCAGAGGCCAGACTCCGCTGGAAATAAGCGTCAGCGGCCCGCGATTTCGAATTTTCTGCCCCGCGCGTCACGCCCGCGACTGATCCCTCCCCACAGCGGCGTTCCCTGCCTTTTCTACACGCCGCGACTGATAGGATGGCCGGCGATGACGACGACCACTACCACCTCGCCGCGGCCGAGCGTCCAGATCGGCGGGCAGAGCTTCGGAGCAGGCAAGCTCTTCCTGTTCGCGGGCCCCTGCGTGCTCGAATCACCCGAGCTGATCCACCGTATCGCGGGCGAGCTGCGCGACATCGCGGGCTCGCGCGGCGTGCCGCTGGTCTTCAAGTCGAGCTTCGACAAGGCCAACCGCTCCTCGGCCCAGGGCG
>DATHET010000215.1:0-17720 GCA_035490315.1 Planctomycetota bacterium | reverse complement strand
GACTCAAGGGCGAGGAGGTCCTCTACGTCTGCGGCACCGACGAGCACGGCGTCGCGATCACGATCGGCGCCGAGAAGGAGCACGTCCCCTACGCGGACTACGTCGCGCACTGGCGCGCCTCGATCAAGTCGACTTTCGACCGGCTGGGTCTCGCCTTCGACGTCTGGTCGGGCACCAGCATCTCGCCGCCCCACGCGGCCCTCTCCCAGGAGTTCTTCCGCCGCCTTGGCGAGGGCGGCTACCTGCAGGAGAAAGTCAGCGAGCAGCTCTACTGCGTCCAGGACTCGATGTTCCTCGCCGACCGCTACGTCGCCGGCACCTGCCCGTTCTGCGGCTTCCGTCCCGCGCGCGGCGACGAATGTCCGCGCTGCGGCAAGTGGCTCGACCCGCTGAACCTGATCGAGCCGGAGTGCAAGGTCTGCGGAACGCGGCCGGAGCGTCGCAAGACCCGCCACTGGTACCTCGACCTGCCCAAGCTGCGCGACGAGCACATCGGCGCCTGGTTCGAAGGCCACGACTGGAAGCCGAACGTCAAGACCTTCATCGGCAACCAGTTGAAGGAGGTCGAGCTGAGGCCGATCACGCGCGACATGAGCTGGGGCGTGAAAGTGCCGCCGGATCTGGCTCACGGCGAGACGGGCAAGGTGCTCTACGTGTGGTTCGATGCGCCGATCGGCTACGTGTCATTCACCGCCGAATGGGCGGCGGCTCGCGGCGAGCCCGAAGCGTGGAAGGACTGGTGGCAGAACCCCGACACGCGCCTGGTGCACTTCATCGGCAAGGACAACATCCCCTTCCACTGCCTGGTGTTCCCTTCGATGCTCTTCGGCGTGAAGCAGAACTACGTCCTGCCCTGGCAGGTGCCGGCGAACGAGTTCTACAACCTGCAGGGACGCAAGTTCTCGACCTCGGCCGGCTGGTCGATCGACCTCGACGATTTCTTCGCGCGCTTCGACGCTGAATCGGCGCGTTTCTACCTGTTGTCGAGCGCGCCCGAGACGGCCGACAGCGAGTGGAACTGGAATGATTACCAGCGCGTGGTCAATACACAGCTCGCCGACACGATCGGCAACCTGGCGACGCGCGTGCTGAAGTTCATCGAGAAAAACTTCGAGGGCCGGATCCCGGCTTGCGATCCCGCGCACCGCGAGGAGCTCGACCGCGTCCTGTTCGAGGAATGCGGCGCGTTCGGCGATCCCGCCGACGCGATCCTCGCTTTCCGATTCCGGCGCGCGAGCGAGCAGCTGATCGAGAATGCGCGGGTCGCGAACGTGTTCATCGATCGCATGGCACCCTGGAGCCTGAGGAAAACGGACCCGGTGCGCTGCGCGAGCGTGCTCAACACCTGCTGCGAGTGGATCGGCTGGGTCAGCCGCTGGAGCGCGCCGTTCATGCCCGGCAAGGCGCAGAAACTCTGGGCAATGCTCGGCAACGCCGGCGAAGTCGCATCGATCGGCTGGTGCGGCGTCCCTGAGCGCAATTCCTGGCGCAGCCTCGAGCCCGGCCAGAAGCTCGGCCTGGTCGAAGGCCTCTTCGCCAAGGTCGACGACAAGCTCGTGCAGGCCGAAATCGAAGCGATCGAGAAGCGCGCCCGCGGCGAGCAGCCCGCAGACACGAAGTAAACACGTGCCGCTACGGCGGACTGGTTGGCGCGGACGCGACCGGCAGACTCACCGCGCGCGTCTTCTCGGGTAGAGCGATCGGGTCATGGATCTGGCTCGCGGCCCGCGCTTCAGCTCGTCACGGATCGCATGTCGGGTTGCGGTGTAGATCCGGTAGTGCTCCCAGCGGTGGCCGAGGTACCCGAAGTAAGCGAGGACGGGCACGAGCGCGAGCGTCACCCATTCTTCCGTTGCGACAGCGAAGGTATGCACCGCACTGCTCCCTTCCGACGAACGTCGGAGTGACCATGGAACCTGACCGACTCCATAGATAGTAAAGCAGCCGGCACCCCGTGAACGGGATGCCGGCCGTAAATCGGGCTCTCGGTCGAGCCTGTCAGACGGATTCGCGCAGGGCCTTGCCCATGCGGAACCCGACACGCCTGCCGGCTCCGATCTGGATCGGCTCCCCGGTGTGGGGATTTCGTCCGGTGCGGGCCTTGCGGTCCTTCACCTCGAATGTGCCGAATCCGGCGATCGTGACGCTCCGGTCTTCGCGCAAGCCACGCTCGACTCCTCCCAGGACCGCGTCGACAAGACGCGCAGCTCCAAGCCGTGAGGTTCGGAGCTCAGTGGCCACGTGGGCGACGAGCTGACTCTTGTTCACCGCGAAGCTTCGTTCGTCCTAGGCCTTCTTGGCGCGCTTGCCGCGCTTCTTGCCCTTGCGGGCTCCGGCTTTGCGGGTGGCTTTCTTGCGCGTGGCTTTCTTCTTGGCCATGAATCAATTTCTCCTAAGTGTGGGGGTGTGGAGCTTGGGCGTCCCGTGGACGCCGCGCTCCCGACATCACCAGTCCCATCGGCAAGCCCTCAGGATTCCTTGCCAACAATTTTTCTCACGAGCTTCGAAGGCGGGCCTCGTCGCACCTCGCAAGCGTCCCCGAGCAGTGTCGAAGCGGCGACATCTCACCGCGCCGCACTGCGAGTTCCATAGCCGTTCGCTCGAGCTCGTGAACGCGCGCTCGGAGTCCGCGCGAGCCGCGTGCGCGCGCGACGTAACTCCTTGATGCGACTTACATTTGTGTGCGCGACGCAAATGCTCGCACGAGTCGGTCACGACGACTCGCGACAGTCAGTCGCAGCGCACGCGAAGCTCGCTCGCGATCGTGCGCACGATGCGCGTAGCGGACTGGACGGAGTCAAGGAAAGTCGCGCAGCTTCGAGTCGCAGAAAAAAAAGAATCCGGCTCCTCGAAGGAGCCGGACTCTCGTATTCCTCAGGCTGCCGACTTGCGGCAGCGACTCGCTCAGGCCGCGCCCTTCGTCTTCTTGACGCGCGGCTTGATCAGCATGCCTGCCTTGAGGCAGCGTCCGCAGATCTTGACCCGCTTGCGCTGACCCTTGACCAGGCCGGTGACGCGCTGGATGTTGACCTTGAACTTGCGCTTGGTCCGGCCAGTGATGCGCAGACCGATGCCGCCTTGTTTCTTGGGCAGACCGCGACGGGCGATCTGCGCGCCGCTCTGGGTACCTCTGTCACAGAAATCGCAAACCCGCGCCATGTGATGTTCCTCGTTGAATACCGCCGCGGATGCGCGGACGGTTTGGGGCGAAGAGCTTATCGGCTGCGCCAGCGCATGGCAAGTGCGCGTGGAGCGCGGCGAGCGGCCCCCCCGCCGCCGGGCCCGCGCGCGCGTATCCCGAGGCAGGTTGCGCGCTCGGGACATGCGGCGCAGGCTGTTCCTTCCCCCGCCAGGAACCCTAGGACCCCGCGGATTCCTCCATGAAGAAGGGCTTGCTCCTGCTCGTCGCGATCGCCTTGGCGGTCGTCGGCCTCTATCGATGGTCGGCGACGAGCTCGACGACCGCGAGCGACCGGGTCGAAGTCCTCGCTTCGAGAGAGGTGCACGAGGCGGCGCAGCCGAATCCCGAAGTTCCGCTCAGCTCGCCGCGAGTTGCCATGGAAGTCGAGAAGCAAGCTGCGACTTTCTCCTCACCACCATCCTTGACGATTCAGGTCGTCGACAGCGCGGGCATTCCGCTCGCCGGTGTGCCGGTAGCGATTCGCGAGCGCGATGCGCCGGCGGGCGAGCCCGATCTGGAGCGTGTCGTGACCCAGGGCAGCGAGGGGTGTGCGAGATTCGAGGGCCTGTCGAAGGACGCTCAGCGCCGCGGGGTCTTCGCTCACCTCGAAGTGTTCGGGTGCGAGAGCGTTGGCGAGCTGGCTGTGCCGTCCGACTATGCCGCGGGACCGGTTCGCCTCACCCTACCTCCGTTCGGCTCCATAGCCGTGCGGGTTCACGACGCGGACGGCGGGTTCCTCCCTGTAAGCCTGGTCGAATTGGAATCCCTCGATCTGAGCACGCGGCCCGCGCACCAATTCAGGCCTACGTCGACAGCAACGGATCGAGTGGTTTTCGATTTCGTCACGCTCGGTTGCAGCTTGCGAGTCCGCGCCGCCGAACGCTGGCAGCAGGGTGAAGCAAGCGGAACGGGACCCGCTACGGCCGGCGAACGAGTCGAATTCGACATCGACCTCGGGCGGCCCGAACTGCGACTGGTCGCAAGACTCGTCGACGAGGAAATGCGCGCGCTCGCCAACTGCAGTTTCGAATCGAGCCAATACTCTCGATTCCAGTACTTCATCGGCGGCGGGAGCGAAACGCGCTCGACGGACGCAGATGGGCGATTCCGCATGCTGCTGCCCCGGTGCAAGGTCTCGCTGTGGCTCAGACCCACCTGCTCGGAGTGCCGCGAGTGCCCTGGCGAAAGGTTTCAGGTCGACGGGAACGTCGAGGCCCGGGAACTCGATCTTGGCGACATCGTCGTGCGCTCCAAACGCGAGCTGGCTTCCGGCCGCGTCCTCGACGACCTCGGTGCACCGGTTTCCTTTGCTGCGGTCATCGGACGGACCGCCGATGGCGCGGCGGAAGATCCGAACCTGTCCGAGTCAGCGGTTCACGGGGACTGCACGGCCGACGGCACGTTCACCGTGTCGGGTCCGCGCCCTTCGGGACAGATGCGGCTGCGAGCGAGTCGGCGAGGCTACGTCGACGCCGAGAGCGCATGGATCGTTCCTGGCGCGACCAATGTCTGGATCACGATGACGCGCATGGGCCGCATCGAAGGCAGCTTGCTCCTCGACGACATCGGCTCGTCCACCCGGCTCTGGGTGCACGCGACACCGCGCCGGCAAAGTCAGGATCCGAATGCGATTCCTCTCGAGCTGACTCAGGGCCTGGTCGATCACGACGGCACCTTCGTGGTCCCGAACGTCACCCCCGGCGTATGCGATCTCGCGATCTACACCGAGGGTGGCCAGAGTCCTCTGCTGACCCTCGAAGGGATCACGCTCCTTCCAGGCGAAGCCGCGACCGATCTACGCCTCGCCGCGATCGATCTGCGCGGTAAGGTGCCGGCGCCCGTCCCGCTTCCAGCGAAGCAGGATTAGCGCCGGACTCTAGAACAGCTTGTCGAGCGCGTCGCTCGCGTCTTGCGAGAAGTCCTTGGACAGTCCGCTGCCTTCTTGCGGCGGGCGCGCGGCCATGTCGGTGAAGATCTCGGCGAGCTGGCGGCCCGTCTCCTGGGCGTAGAAGCGCACCAGGCCGAGGTTCGTGCGTTGATCGAAGAGCACCGCGAGCAGCGTGCGATCGCCGACGAGTTGCAGTTGGATCGAATCGCGCGCTCCCTGGTGGAACAGGATCGAGAATTCTTCCTCGCCCAGCTGGCGCGCCATTTCCTTGGTCGCGGCGAAGGAGCCCGCGATCAGCGCGGCGATCGACTCGACGGAAGAGGTCAGCGGCTCGCCGCGGCGGGTCACGAGGTGGCCTTCCTTGTCGATCAGGAGCGCGCAGCGCGCACCGCACAGTTCGAGGAAGGCATCGAGTTCGCTGTCCAGACGCTCGACGTCCTGGGCATAGAACACGAGCCGATCAGCGCGCAGTTTTTCGTCGCGTGTTTTCATGGGGAAGCCTCTGGTTAGAAGAAGGAAGAAGCGACCCAGGCGAGGACGCCGAGGACTGCCGCACCGAGGCCCGCGAGGACCCAGGTGAAGGCCTTGCCCTTGCGGGCGCCGCTCGGTGTTGCGCGCGGCTGCGAGCGAGGAGCAGCCTGGTTGCGCGGGCGGAAGCGCGTTCCTTCGAGTGCTTTTCCAGCCGGTGCTCCGGCGGGTCGCGGCGCGGGCCGGGGGCGCTGGGCGGTGGGCTGCGCAGGGGGACGCTGGGCGGAGTGTGCCGCCCCGGAGTTGCCTTGCATCGCGCGTCCCGACAGGTGCAGCGAGCCTTGCTGCTGCTGTTGTTGCGGTTGCGCTTGCTGTTGTTGTTGCTGCTGTTGCTGCTGTTGCTGCTGCTGCTGCTGATGAGCCGGCATGCCGAGCGCGGCATTGTGGATGCCGGTCTGGGTCAGCAGGCCAGCCTGGTTCATCACCGGGCCCGAGCCGTAGTTGCCCTGGCCGTTCGGACCCTGCGACATCATCGGCGGCGGCGCCATCATCGGGCGCGGCGCTGTCTGCGGCGGCTGCATCGAGTTGCCGTGCTCGTTCTGACCGTTGCTCATGCCCCCCATCGAGGCCGCGACGTGGCGAGCAGGCGCCTGCTCCTGGGTCGTGCGCGGCAAGGGCGCGGGCGGAGTGCGGCCGGGAGCCGCGGGGCGAGCGGGAGCGTTGGCTGCGGGCCGCGCACCGTTGTTCGTCTGGTGGATCGACTCGAGCACGCTCGCCGCAAGGGCTTTCAAGGTCGGGAACACGCCTTGCCCCGACTTGGCGACCGCTTCGAAGAACGGCGCGCCGTGCTGGTTGTAGAGCTGATTCAGCTCGTCGACGGGCAGCGCGTCCGGAAGGTCGCGCTTGTTGAACTGGATCACGTGCGGCAGGGTCGCGAGGCTCTTGCCGTACTCGTTCAGGTTCTCCTCGAGGTTGCGCAGCGACTCGAAGTTCTCCTCGCGCATCGAGGCGGACGAGTCGGCGACGAACACCACGCCGTCGACGCCCTGCAGCACGAGCTTGCGCGTCGAGTTGTAGTAGACCTGGCCGGGAACCGTGTAGATCTGGAAGCAGGTGCGCATGCCCGCCACCGTGCCCAGATCCAGCGGCATGAAGTCGAAGAACAGGGTGCGGTCGCCGTCGGTGGAGATCGACGTCAGGTCGCCCTTGTTCTGATCGGGCGCCCGCTGGTGCACGATCTCGAGATTGGTCGTCTTGCCCGACATGCCGGGTCCGTAATAGACGACTTTGGCGTTGACTTGCTTCTGCGCGAAGTTGATTTGGACCATGGAACGATTCCGGAGTGCGCGAGGAAAAGGAGCTAGAGGCTGGTATCGGCGCGCGACGGGGCGCGACCTTTGGATTCGGGGCGTGAAGGAAGCGCGGGCGCTTGGACCGCGACGCTCGGAGCGGCGGCGGGCTCTTGCGTGGGACGCAGCAGGCGCTGCATGCGCACCACGGCCGCTTCCATCGGCAGGCGCAGCTCGTCGGGCGACATGCGCGGGTCTACGATCGCGAGCAGCAGGGCGCCCGGCGCGTGGATCATCACCAGCGAGCCGCGCGCGGCGCGCAGCACGACGCGCTGCGGCGATCCCCAGGACAGGGGACCGACCGAGCGCTCGAGCTCGTTGAGCCAACCGGCGGCGAGCGCGGCCAGCGACTCGGGGGCCACGGCCTCGGCGGAGTCCGGCGCCACGCTGTCGGTGGCGTTCTTGATCATGACCGGCACGCCGTCGTGGGCGACGAGCAGCGCCATGCGCACGCCGGGGATCTGTGCGAGGGGTTCGAGGATGCGCTTCAAGCTTCGGGCTCCTGGGAAGTGCTTGCGGTCATCGCGGTCAGGTCGGCGAGCTCCTGGCGCAGGCGCTCGGAGGTCGGGCGGGCTGACCAGAGCGCGGCGGCCCCCAGATCGCCGGGCGACACGTGCAGGTGTCCGAACTCGCCTTCGAGCGTGATCTCGAGCGCCTGTCCGAGGCCCAATCGGCGCGCGGCCGTGCGGCTCTTCTGCACCACTTCGCGCACGGTGCGCGCGGTGCGCTCGGCGGTTGCGCCGCGCGGTCCTTGCACCAGCGCCGTCGCGCCGCGCACGTAGATCGCAGCGCGCACTCCGGGCTCGGTGCACATGCGCTTGAGCAGCGGACGGATCTCGCCCGCGGAAGTCGAGGCTTCCGAGAGCGGAGACGCTTCGTCGACGAGGCGGCCGCTCTTCTCGACTTCGCGCAGCGCCTGCTCCAGGCCGGGCGCCTGGTCCTGCATCGCGTTCAGGCTGCGGAAGCGCGCTTCGATCAGGGCGTCGCCGGGCTCGAGCTCCAGGCACTGACCCGCGGTACGGCGCGCTTCCTTCCAGGCGCCGACGCGCACGTACAGGTCGAGCTTGAGCCGCAGCGGGCGCGGGTCGCGAGCGAGCAGTTTCTCGGCGGCCCCGAGCAATTCCAGCGCGAACTTGGCGTCGTCGCGGCGGCGGTCGATGAAGAAACGCTCGCAGCGCGCTTGAGCGCGGGCCAGCTGGGCATTGCCGTCGCCGGTCGCGTTGAACCATTCCTGCGCGCATTCCTCGGCGCGCGCGATCCGGCCGCTGGCGATCAGGAGCTCGAACAGCTCGCGCCAGATCGCCGGCCTCGGAGCCTCGCGCAATTCCTTGTACAGCTCGCGCGTGCGGCCCTCGGCCTCGATCGCCCGCGAACGATCGGCCATGCGGCCGAGCTCGCTGTTTCCGGGATACAGCTCGAGGCCTTCGCGCGCCACGCGCTCGGCATCGGCCATCTCGCCCAGGCGCGCGTGCTCGTTGGCCAGGGCCGCGTAGCTTCGCGGCGACGGCGCGTCGGCGAGCACCTGGCGCAGCTCGCGCAGCCGCGAGCCGGAAAGGAAACGGCGCACGAAGCTCATCGCGTGCTCCCCGGCGCGGCGTTCCCGTGGGCTGCAATCCACTCGCGGATCGCGGCGACGTCGGTCTCGATCTGCGCGCGCTGATCCCATTCACCAGGTCCATCGGCGAGGGCGCGCTCGAATTGCGCCAGGGCGTCGACGAAGCGATTCTGCTGGGCGTAGATGCGGCCTTGCTTGCGCGCCGATTCGGCGATCGCGAGTTGGGCTTCGCGCTCGGTACGGCGCGCGATCTGAACTTGCGCGCTAACGGCTTCGAGCTGGGCGATCTCGACTTTCAGGCGAGCGCGATTCCGGCTGGCCTCGAGCAGGCTCAAGCTGAACGGATTCTCGGCTTCGAACAGGTCGAGCTGCTCCAGCCGCGTGCGCAGCGAGCGCAGATCGCCCGCGATTGCCTGGGGCACCGCGGCGTAGCGTTCGGAGATGTCCATCTCGCGGCGCACGACCAGCGTGACCACGATCGCGACCGAGATCAGCGCCGCGGCGGTGCGCATCCGGCTGCGCCATTTCAAGCGCTTCTCCTGATCGCCCCAGCGCAGGTCGCGGATCATGCGCGCGACGTCGCGGCGCGAGCGATCGACCATCAGGATCTCTTGCAGCCACGAGATCGCTTCCTTGGTCTTGCCCGAGGCGACGCAGTCTTCCGCGCGGCGCATGTAGCGTTCGATCAGGCGGTCGGCGTTGCCGGTGCGGCGCATCATCGACGCCAGCTCGTGGTCGACCTGCTTGTCGCCGGGCGCGCGCGAGATGATCAATTCGAGCAGGGCTTGGGCGCGCTCTAGCTTTCCGTCGTGCTCGAGCAGGTGCGCCAGGCGCCGGCCTTCCTGCGCCAGCGGAATGCGGTGGGCTTCGAAGACGCTGGGATGGGCCAGTCCGAGGACCAGCAGGGCTTCGAGCTCGGGAACGCTCTGGGGTTGATCGGCGAGGTGCGCGAGCAGGGCGCGGCACCAGGACTCCGCGCTGCGCGCATCGACTCCGGCGACGGCGCGCTCCACCTGGGCGTCGAGACTCAGCGGCTCGGCCTGGTCGCTGGCGCCGCCAGTGAGCGCCTCGACGATTTCGGCGACGGAGTTCTCGTTTTCTGTGGTGGTTTGGGTCACGCGTATCTCCTGTGGCCTTCGAGTGAGGGCACGACGAGGGCCTGGGACCGAGGTCCTGCCGCTCTGTCGTCGTCTCCTATCGGGACGAGGGCGGGGGCTTCTTGAAAGGAAACCCCGGTAGTCCTGGGCGCTGAAAACCAGCGCGCCCGCGGGCTGTTTCCGCGGACGCGCTGGGGGTTTCGTGGCCGGGTCGAGAAGCCCGTTTTCACAGGGTCGGGCTGATCGAAAGGGCGCCGGAAACGTTCCCGGCCATGTCCGGAACCGCGGTCAGATCGAGGGTCTCACCCAGAGTCATCGCG
This sequence comes from Planctomycetota bacterium, assembly GCA_035490315.1. Taxonomy (GTDB): domain Bacteria; phylum Planctomycetota; class UBA1135; order UBA1135; genus JADJQU01. The sequence continues at coordinate 7,862 of DATHET010000215.1, read as the reverse complement.
GCCGAGAGCGTCAGGCGGTAGTGCGACGGAGTCAGCATCGTGACCAGGTCGACCGTCTGCCCGCCGGAGACCGACCAGTTCGTGGTCAGGGTCGCGAAGCTGGTCGGGATGTCCTCGCTGAAGCGCACGTCGATCGCCAGTCCGGCGACGTCCGCGCGGTAGTTCGCGAAGGAAGCGCCGAAGGCCGGGGGCGTGGAGTCACCGGTCACCGCGCCGCCGATGTTGGCCGGCGGGCTCATGACCAGACCCGCGAGGTCCTCGACGTTCTGGACGGTCACGGTGATGCCCTGGGTCGGATCGAGCTCGACTCCGGCCGGCAGGTGGATCGTCACCGTGTCGTTGGTGCTGTTGAAGCTCAGGGACGCATTCGAGAGCACGACCGGGAGGCCGTTCGTGACTCCGTAGTTGCTCGGGCTCAAGCCGCTGGCCAGGTCGATCGGCTTGTCGAATTCGACCGCGATCGTGTCCAGGCCGGAGTTCTGGACGCTGACTCCGTCGACGGACACGACCAGGGGACCCTGGGGATCCTCGGCCGTCACCGCGCGCGTCATCACGCCGATGTTGCCCGCCAGGTCGGCGACGGTTGCGTTGACCGTGTCGCCCTGGATCACGCCGCCGTTCCAGGTGGCGCGCACGGTGTTCAGGCCGACGCGCGTGACCGTGTCGGGATTCGCGCCTCCGTTGAGGTCGTAATTGATCAAGGTCTCGGCCGAGGCTTCGTCGACCGCTTCGCTGAACTGGATCAGCACGGAATCGAGCGGATTGGCCGCGTCGATGCGCGTCAAGCCCGCGGGCATGGTCGGCGCGGTGGACTCGCCACCGGCGGTCAAGGCAGCGTTCATCGGGCTTCCCGTGACGCCTTGGACGCTGTCGAGCGCGGGCATGTCGACGTCGTACACGGCACCGGTCTGCAGGTTGGTCTGGGCCAGACCGTCGAGCAGGATCGTCACCGTGAAGGCGCCGTCGTAGCTGAAGTGCGCGCCGGACAGATCGAGCGGCGTGCCGAGCAGCGAGATGGTGTAGTTCGCGGGCAGGAGCAGATTCCAGCGCGAGGGCTTGGTGGTGAACACGATCGTCACCACGTCATTGGCTTCACCCGTGACGGCGGTCAGGTCGGACGCGGGATCGTCGAAGCCGACCGCGCTCGAATCCTGCGGAGCCACCGCGTGCTGCAGCACCGGGAACATCGCGTTCCCGGCGACGTCGGTGATTCCCGACAGGTCCAGGGTGTCCGAGCCGGCGACGACGGCGAAGCCGAAGACCAGCTCGACGCCCAGGTGGTCGACGCTCTCGGTCGCGCTCGTCGGCGTGCCCTTCAGGGTCCCGAGCGAGTTGTGCACCGCGTAGTGCGTCAAGCCGGTGATGTCGTCCATCTGCGTGCAGGGCTCGCTGAAGCGCACCACGACGTGGTTCGTCAAGGCGGTCTTGACCCACACCGAGTCGACCACGGGCACGTTCACTTCCCCACTGACGGTGGTGGTGATCGTGGCCGCGGAGATCGCGTTGCCCCCGATGTCGTGCACGTTCGCGAAGGCGGCGCGGGCACTGTTGCCGCCGACCAGATCGCTGCCGTCCGGGAGGGTGATCGTCGCTTGACGGCCCGCGCTGTTCCAGGCGACTCCCGCACCGACCAGCGGCATGCTCACACCGACCGGCGATTCCAGAGTCCAGTTGGCGAGGTCGCTGATCTCGCTGACGATCAGGTCGTCGTTGAAGGTGACGCGGACGATGTCGTTGGCCGAGCCTTCGACGGCCGCGGCCGTGATCTGCGAGGCGGCCGGAGCGGTGACGTCGGTGCTGACCACCGCGTGGGCGAGCACCGCGGCCATCGCATTGCCCGCGAGGTCCTCCAAGGCGGAGACGTCGAGCGTGTCGGTTCCCGGCAGCACGAACAGGTCGAAATCGACGCGCACCACGGTCTTGGAAGGCAGCAGGGTGGCGGTCTGCACCACGTGGCCCGGAACGTTCCAGTTCAGCTCCGTTTCCGCCGTGGTCTCGTCCATGGCTTCGCTGAAGGAGATGTCGAGCGTCTTGCCCGTGGGATCGAACACGCGGTTCTGCGTGACCGACACCAGCGTGGGCAGGCTGGACTCGCCGCTGATCAGACCGGCGACTGACGTAGTGAACAGCTGGCCGTCGACGTCGTGCGGCTCGCTGCCGCTCTGCGCTTCGAAGGTGAAGGTGTCGCCGTTCTGCACGTCGACGTCGAGCTCGACGCTCAGCGACTTGTTCAGAAGGTCATAGGTGAAAACGCAATTGGAGAGGTCGATCGGGTTCCCGGTCGGGATCTCGAGGTTCCAATTCGCGGGCAGCGACGCGTCGTCAGGATCGATCGCCTGCACGAAGGTCATCTCGAGCAGGTCTCCGCCCAGCCCCTCGACGGTCGTGACGTCCGGCCCGGTTGCGAAGTTGTTGGCCACCGTCGTGCCGGCCGTGACCGCGACGTTCTGATCGGGGAAGGCGTTGCCGTGGGCGTCGAGCAGGTTCTCGAGGTCGAGCGTGTTGACACCGGGGACGATCGGATTGTTGAAAGTGACGCGCAGCAGGGTCGACGTCGGCTGCGAGAAGGTGGTCGCCACGTCCGGGACCTGACCGCCGAAGTTCGAGAGCACGTCGCAGAAGATCGGGTCCATCGCCTCGCTGAAAGTGAAGTCGATGACGCGGCCGAAGGGATCCTGGGCGAGGTTCTGCGCGACCGTGGTCAAGGTCGGCGGCACGGCGTCACCTGTGGCGACTCCGGCGACCGCGGTGGTGGCCAGGGCGAGATCGGCGACGGTGTGGAGCGTGCTCTGCGCGGCAAGGCTGAAGCTCGCGTGCAGGTTGGCCATCGCGCCGGTCGTGACCGACAGGGTCTGGGTCGAGCTGTCGAAGTCGAAGGTCGAGCCGGCGAGCGGCAGGGTGGTCGTGCCGTCCTTGAGCGTCCAGTTCGCGATGTCCTCGGCTTCGCTCTCGATCAGGTTCGGGCCGCTGAACTGGGCCGTGATCGTGTCTGCGCCGAGCCCCGCGACCTGATTGGCCACGGTGATCACGAAGCTCGACTGCGAAGCGTCGGAGGTCGTGACCGGCAGGAATGTGCTCGCGACGTTCCCGACGGCGAGCGGGCGCACCTGCGTCGCGGTGCCGACCGGCGCGTCCCAGGCCACGGTGAAGCTGGCGCCCGCCTGGTTGACGGTCTGCGCGACCTGGCCGTTGTCCGCGTCGAAATTCGTGACGTCCAGCGTGCCGGGATCGACCATGAAGGTGATCACCGTGGTCGCGCCCGTCGGGTCGAGGGTCAGGTCCTGCTCGATCGTCACGATCGAGTTCGAATTGGAGCTGCCGCCGCCGCTACCGCTGCATGAGGCGGCGAAGAGGGCGAGGAGGGAGAAGACGACGCTCTGGATTCTTCCGCTGAACATGTCTGATGGGTTCCTGTCGCTCCCCAGGAAAGTCCAGTGGATGGCATGGTGCGGCGCCGGTCCCGTGTCGACGGGACGAGACTCCGGATCCTCCCCGGGGATGGGGATCAGTGCGCCGTATCGGGTCCAGCGGCGCGCGGCCTTGAGATCTCGGGCCTGCGCAAACCCAATCCCGGAACCGGCACTGCCCCGCATCGCTGTGCAGCACAGCGATGCGGGGCAGTACCCTCAGAGCGCCAGCGGGTCGAGCACGGTGGCCGAGAAACTCGATCCCGACCGCGAGCGGAACAGAGCCTGGACCGAGAAGGGCACGCCCGAGGCCGAGGGGATCAGGGGGATCGGCAGGTTGGCGCTCGCGCGGCCGGCGGCGTCCGCGGGAGCCTGGATCAGCGAGAGTCCGCGACGCTTCAGGCCCAGGAAGCCGCTGATGCCGGGGATCACCTGGCTCGAGCTCGATCGCGGGCCGTAGAGGAACCAGGTCGAGCGCGCGCCGGCGCGGCGGGCCGTCACGGCGAGGGGCTGGCCGAGGTGCGCCTGGTCGAGGGCCTGGACGTCGCGCTCTCCGGTGTCGAAGAGACGCACTTCGCCGGTGGTCGCGAATTGGTTCGCGTGGGCGTGCTTCATCGCGATCGCGAGCCGGGTCGCACTCGGATCGAGGGCGAGGGCCAGCACCGAGCCGGGGAGGTCGAGGCGCACGACGGATTGCGCCAGGTCGCGATCGACGAGCAGGACCTCGGGTTGCGCGTCGAGGCTACCCCACAGGCCGAAGGCCGCGCGCCGGCCGTCGCGGGCGATGCACAGGGTCTCTGGATAGTTCTGCGGTGAGCCCGCGGGCGCGGTCTGCAATTCCTGCCAGATGAGTGCGTCGCTCGGGGCGCCGCGCAGCTCCAGGCGCAGATCGCGGCCGGTGATCGAGTTCCACCAGGCCGCGGCCCAGGTCCTGCCGTCATCGGACACGGCGCAGCGCACGGGCAGCTCCGACAGCGGCGCGATCTCGCGCGAGCGCTCGGCGAACAGATTGTTGGTCCAGGCAAGGACGCGCAGCAGGCCGGGCGCTCCGATGAGCAGCGTTTTTCCGTCGCCGGAGAGGGCGAGGGCTTGCGTCGATGCGGACAAAACTTCGTGGTGGCGCTGGTTCCCGAGCGAATCGAACACCCACAGGTCGAGTCCCGCGACGATCGCGACGGACTCGACGTCGGAGCTGGCGGCGAACTGACGCAGGGTTCCGCCGCTGCGATCGATGCGCGAGAGCAGCGCACCGCTCGCGCCGTCGAGCCACTCGATGCGCAGGGTCTGCGTCGGCGTGTCGTTGACGATCGCGACCACGCGCGAACCGTCGCTCGCGGCGCAGAGTCTCGCCAGGCCGTTGACGTGCAGCCCCAGGTCATGGGTCCAAACGGCCGCGCCGAGCGCGTTGGGCGCGCGCCCATCGAAGCGGGCCACTTCCGTTTTCCTGTGCGCGTTGTCGGGATCGGGGACCTGGGACACGGCGAAGAGCTCGCCTGCCTGATCGCCGGCGCGCACTTGCATGGTCGAGAGGGTCGCGGGGTTGGCCAGGCCGCTGATCAGGGGCTGGACCTGGCCGTTCGGGCCCGCGGGCGCTGGCGCGGAAAAAGCCATCCAGCGCGGCGAGCCCAGGGCTCCGGCGGCGATCACCAGCTCGCCCGCGGCGGCGAAATCCACGCTGACCGGCATCCAGGCCGCCCCCGGTGACGGAGCGGAGATCCAGCGTGTCCCGGGCGCGAAGGGGTCGGCGACCTGGGCACTTGCGGCGGCCGGGAAGAGAATTCCGACCGGCCCAAGGGCGACAATCCAACCGAAGACGCGAGCAGCATGGCGCATGGAACTTCGGGCCGGCGCCGAGGGACGCGCAGGCAGGACCCGCCCCGATGCAGAACCGTACCCCGCGCCGTGGAGACGGGTCGGCGCACGGGACTCTTTCCGCTGTGGGGCGGATCCACTAGCATCCTCCGCCCCGATGTCCCTCGCAGCGCCCCTCGAAGGCCTCAGTCGGCCCATGAAGACCACCTCGATCCACGCCATCCATGAGCAGCTCGGCGCCAAGCTGATCGACTTCGGAGGCTGGCACATGCCGGTGCAGTACGGCCCGATCCTCGACGAGGTCAACTGCGTGCGCACCAAGGCCGGCCTGTTCGACCTCGGCCACATGGGCCGCGTGCACGTGCGCGGCAAAGACGCGCTGGCCTTCGTCGACAAGATCGCGACCAATTATTGCGCGAAGATTCCGGTCAATTCGATCCGCTACTCGCTGTTCTGTCGCGAGGACGGCAATCCGATCGACGACGTGCTGCTCTACCGCGAAGCGGACTCGGTCTACATCGTGGTCAACGCCTCCAACACCGCCGCGGACCTGGCCTGGATGCGCGAGCACGCCAAGGGCTTCGACGTGGTGATCGACGACCAGACCGACAGGACCGCGATGATCGCGATCCAGGGACAGACTTCGCGCGACATCCTGCAGCGCGCGGTCACCGGCTTCGATCTCGCGAAGCTCGGCTACTACAAGTTCGACTTCGCCACTGTCTGCGGCCTCGAGAAGACGCGCGTCAGCCGCACGGGTTACACCGGCGAGCTGGGCTACGAACTGTATCTCCCGAACGCCGAGGGCCCGCGGGTCTGGCGCGCCCTGACCGAGCTCGGCGCCGGCGAGGGCCTGCAACCGATCGGCCTCGGAGCCCGCGACATCCTGCGCCTGGAAGCCGGCATGCCGCTCTACGGACACGAGATCGACGCCCTGCACAACCCGATCGAAGCCGGCCTGCATTTCGGCGTGTCCTTCGCTCCCGAGAAGAAAGACACCATCGGCCGCGCCGCGCTCGAACGCGTGAACCAGAATCCGCGGCGCAAGCTGGTCGGCCTGACCACGCCGGGACCGCGCGTGCCGCGCCAGGGCACGGAAGTGTTCCGCGGAGCGACGGCGGTCGGGCAGGTCTGCTCCGGCGCGCCCTCGCCGACCCTGTCGACGAACATCGCCTCGGCCTACGTAAGCCTCGACGCCGCCGGCGCCGGGACCGAGCTCGAGCTGGATTTTCGCGGGAAGCGCCAGGCCTGCCGCGTGCAGGAGCTGCCCTTCTTCTCGCGCACCCGAAAATAGTCACCCTTCCGACCCACCGAGAACCAACGCCATGCGCCCCGACGACCGCAAGTACTCCCCTACCCACGAGTGGGTCAAGCTCGAGGGCGACACCGCCCTGATCGGCATCACGGATTTCGCCGTGCAGGAGCTGTCCAACGGCAACACGTCCGACCTGGTCTACTGCGACCTCCCCGAAGCCGGCCGCATGGTCAAGGCCGGCGAGACCTTCGGCGAGATCGAATCCGTCAAGGCGGTCTCCGACCTCAACTCGCCGGTGACCGGCGAAGTCGTCGACGTCAACCACACGATCGAGGAGCACCTCGAGATCCTGGCCAAGGATCCGTGGAACTCCGGCTGGATGGTCAAATTGAAAGTCAGCTCGAAGAATCTCGACGGCCTGATGGACGCGGCCGCCTACGAGAAGCACGTCGCGCACAGCAAGCACTGAGCACTCGAGAGCGCGCGCTGATGCCCGGCGATTCGTCAGGCATCCGAGCGTGCTCTAATCTGGAGCCATGGCTGCCTGGCGCCTGATCACCACCTGGGCCGCGGCGCCGGATTTCAACATGGGCCTCGACGAGGCTCTGCTCGCGACACCCGGCCTGCCGCCGACGGTGCGTTTCTACTCCTGGAAGCCCGACACCCTATCGCTCGGCTATTTCCAGAAGCTCGCCGACGTCCCAGGCCATGAGCGCGCGAGCAAGCTGGTGCGGCGCATCACCGGCGGCGGCGCGATCCACCACGTGCGCGAGCTGACTTTCTCGATCAGCGCGGACCTCTCGCTGCCCCTGTACGCGAACGGCGTCAGCGAATCCTACGCGCGCGTGCACCGCGCCATCGCGCGGGCCCTGGCCGAGTTCGGTGTCGAGGCCAGGCTGCGCGGAGCGGATGCGCTGCGCTCCGATCGGCCGGGCAGCGGGATGTGCTTCCACCATTCGACCGAGCTCGATCTGGTCTGGGACGAGATGAAAGGCGTTGGATCCGCGCAGCGGCGCAAGGCCGGCCGCGTCCTGCACCATGGGTCGATCAAGCTCGGCTCCTCGGCCCTCGAGGGCGAGATCGCGACTCTGGAATCGCGCCGCCGCGGCCTGACTCCCGCCGCCTTCGCCCCGGCGCTGAAACAGGCCTTCGAAGCGGAATTCGAAGTCGAGCTCGAAGCCAGCGTGCCCGAGGCCGATGAACGCGAGCTCGCGAAAGAGCTCGGCCCGCGCTACCTCGACGCGGATTTCGTGCGCTCGCGATGAACCTGCGAATCGTCTTCGCGGCGCTCTTGCTCGCGCTGCTCGGCAACTGCTCGCCGCCACCGTCGCCGCGCTACAACCTGCTGCTGTTCACCATCGACACGCTGCGGCGCGATCACGTCTCGT
>DATHET010000214.1:0-7405 GCA_035490315.1 Planctomycetota bacterium | reverse complement strand
GCGCAGATCGACGTCGATGATCGCGATGCCGTCCTTCATGACAGGCGATTCGTAGAGCAGCTTGGCGTTCGCGCGATCCCCGCTCTCGATCTGCGAAGCGAGGTGCCATGCGCTCCAATCGTTGGTGTCGCGGAAGCGGATCCACCACCGAGCGTAGTCGCGCGTGTCCCCAGGCCCAGCGAGAGCAACGTCGAGCATCGCTTCGCCGGCAGTACGGTCCATGGTGAAAGCGAGTGTGTCGATTGCCTGCTTGCGCTGGTCGATGGGGAGCTTGTCCGCCATCGCGCGCGCCTTGACCGCGGTCACCGCATTCGCAGGGTGCAATCGCCAAGTCAAGGCGCACATACGCTCGTCCCAAGTCAGCGGATCGCGCGCTGTCTCGAAGAGCTTCTCGAACAGCAATCCCTCATGCCCTCGCGCGGCAATGCCAATTGCCTCCAGCCGAGAGCGATCACCCACGGCCAGGTGATTGCACAATGTCAGATACAGGGACAGTTTGGATTCCCCTGCCATGCCTTCCAATTGACTCGCTACCTCCGAGTCCACGGGCAGCCCATATCCAGGTTGGACTGCATCCCGCAGCAAAGACCCCAATAAATACGGGTTGTCGGCGGGCCATGCGCGGAGGGCGATTCTCATGTCCCACCCGCGATACTGCCGGGGGAAGGAGTCCGTCATCGCGAGAACCCACAGCGCGCGGCGATACGCGGGTGAATCGGACTTCTCTTTGGAGTCCCGCTCCGCGAGCTCGGTCAGCGCTGAAATTGCGCTCTTGTTCGCGATCAAAGCACGCGCGGCGCGTCCGCGGATGTTCACTGCGGGCGAGGAAAGTGCCGAGATCGCTCCGTTGACGCTGGTGAGATCGATTCGCGCTTTCGTGAATGGAGTGCCTCGTTTCACGACACGCAAGATGCGGCCGTAGCCCTCCTTGTCGCCCATCGCGTGGCCGCCGACGCCCGGGTCGTACCAGTCAGAGACGTAGAGTGCGCCGTCGGTGCCGATCAGCGCGTCGCTCGGGCGGAACCAGTGCGATTTTCCGCCGTCGCCTTCGTGCTCGCGAGGGGAGAGGAACTTGGAGGACTGCTCGCCCGTGATCTCGAAGACCGCGCTCGCGCCGGCATCCGCGGCCAGCCAGCCGGTGCGGTCTCCAAGGTTCGCATTTTCGACGACGGTAACGCCCGTCGGCCCGCCGGCTCCCGTGATCGCTCCGCAGGGCGCGACTCCAGGGTCATCCTGATGCCAGTGCGCGCGCTGAAGATTCTGTCCCGGCCGGCGATCCGCGTTCCAATAGCGCGAGCCGTCGCTCGAGAAGTATCCGTTGTTCGAGCGCGGCAGGATCTTCAGCGCGCGGCAGGCCTGATTCCCGTCGTCGTCGTTGTCCGAGCCGTACATGTCGCCGAGCGAGTCGACCGTGACTTCATAGATGTTGCGGAAATTGTGCGCGCGCACGCTCAATCTTCCGCCATCCTCGTCGAAGCGCAGCACGAGCCCGCCGACCCACACGCGGCCGTCGTCGCTGACCAGGCCCGGCTTGTTGTCCGCGAGGAATTCCCCTCCGTCGTTGTACAGAGACCCCGAGCGCAACGTGAACCCATCGCGATCGGTCACGATGTGCGGCCCCGCGTTGCCAACCGCGACGTAGTAGCGACCGTCCGGCCCGATCACGAAGGAATGCAAGCCGTGGTCGTGGTCGTGGCCGCCGAATCCAGTCAAGAAAACCTCGCGCTTGTCCGACTTGCCGTCGCCGTCCGTGTCCGTATAAATGAACGCGTTCGGCGAACACGACACGATCACGCGGTTGTCGTCGATCACGCAGATCCCGAGCGGCGCGACCAGGTCCTTGTCCTGGACGAAGACGCTCGACTTGTCCGCCGCTCCGTCGCCATCGCTGTCCTCGAGGATCATGACGCGATCACCCTCGGGATGGCTCAAGCCCGGATTGCGGCCGCGCCACTTGCGGTAGTTGACCGCCTCGGTGACCCAGATCCGGCCGCGCGAATCGACGTCCATCGCGGTCGGATTGAAGAACATCGGGGCTTCGGCCCAGAGCGAGACGCTCAAGCCCTCGGGGACGATGAAGTCGGCCGAAAGATCCTTGGCGCCTTGCGGGACCTGGGGGACAAAAAACAACGCGAGCGAGAGCAGAGGGAGCATGGGCGGAGTGTACGGCGGCGGCCCTCGCGGCCGTACACTCCGCAATCTATGGACGCCAGCAACACCATCGCACCGCACCAGCGCCTGACCCAGGCCGACAATCTGACCACGATCCAGAGCCACATCCTGGCCGAGGAAGCTCGCTTTCCCAACGCCAGCGGCTCGCTGTCGTGGATCCTCTCGGCGCTATCGCTTTCCGCGAAAGTCATCGCGTCGAAGATCCGCCGTGCGCGGCTCAACGACGTGCTGGGCTCGCTCGATTCGGAGAACGTGCAGGGCGAGCGGCAGCAGAAGCTCGACGTGATCGCGAACGAGACGCTGCTGCGCTGTCTCGGCGAGCGCTCGAGCGTCGCGATCGTGGCCAGCGAGGAGAACGAGGAGCCGATCCTCTTGCGCACGACCACCGAGGGCGAGCGGCGCTACATCGTGCTCTTCGATCCGCTCGACGGCTCGGCGAACCTCGACGCGTGCGGGAGCGTGGGGACGATCTTCTCGATCCTGCGTCACGATCGGCGCGTGTCTCCGCCGGAGAGCGCGGTGCTGCAGGCCGGATCGAAGCAGGTCGCGGCGGGTTACATCCTCTATGGCTCGTCGGTGGTGCTCGTGCTGACCACGGGACATGGCGTCGACATGTTCGTGCTTGATCCCGCGATCGGCGCGTTCCTCAAGGTCGAATCCGGCATGCGCATCCCGGACGCGGCGCGCAGCTACTCGTGCAACGAGGGCAATCGCGTCACGTTCCCCGAGGGCTACCAGCGCTACTTCGACTGGGCCCAGCACAATGGCTACTCGAGCCGCTACGTCGGCGCGATGGTCGCCGACGTGCACCGGATCCTGCTCAAGGGCGGCGTGTTCCTGTATCCGCCGACGAAGAAAGCTCCCTCAGGCAAGCTGCGCCTGATGTACGAAGCCAACCCGATGGCGATGCTGATCGAGCAAGCCGGCGGCCAGGCCTTCGCCGGCACGCAACGCATCCTCGACATCGAGCCCTCGGACCTGCATCAACGCACCTCGGTGGTCATCGGCAGCCCGACCGAAGTACAGCATGTCCTCCGACATTTGTAGCGAGTACGGAGTCAGGTGAATTCGTCCGGAGTCATGAGGGCATCCGGTGCGCCGCGGAGCGGCGCACCGGATGCCCTCACGACTCCGGATGAATTCACCTGACTCCGTATTTACCGGCCAGCGAACTTCGCGAGGACTTCCGCTTCTTGCGCGAGGGACATGCCGGAGCGTTGGGATTCGCGCTTGGCTTCTTCCTCGGGCGTGACGGGTTTTTCCTTGGCGAGCTGGGCGGCTTCTTCGGCGGTGATGCCGACGCGCAGGCGGCTGCGGCGATCGGCGGGGAGGGAGTTGAACCAGGCGAGCGTGTCCTTGGCCGTGGCCGCGATCGGGCGGAACGTCAGGCCGGCTTTCACCGCGGCGGCGTTGCTGACCGAGTGGTCGCCCTTGCTCTTGCCTTCGTACGGCGACCAGATGTTCAAGTCGAGACCTTCTTGCTTCATCAGGAACGCGGCGTCGACCCAGACCAGCTTCGAATCATTGGTGCTCGCCGCCTTGCAGGCTTCGAGCATCTCACCCCAGGTCAGTTTCTTCGCCGGCCCGCAGGCGTTGAACACGCCGTAGGTCTTGTTCTCAGCCACGCGCACCATCCATTCGCCGAGGTCGCGCACGTCGATGACCTGCACGGGATCGCTCGGAGCACCGGGCGCGAGCATCGCTCCGCCGCGCTGGGCGCGCACGGGCCAGTAGGTGAATCGATCCGAGCGATCCTCGGGCCCGACGATGTATCCCGGCCGGATGTTGGTGCAGCGACCCGGGAAGACCTTCTCGGCCGCCTGCTCGCACAGCGCCTTCAAAGGCCCGTAATTCGCGTAATCCTTGCCCATGTCCTCGACCGTCGGATCGGCCATGACCCCCAGCGGCGCGTTCTCGTCGATACCTTCCTTCTCCATGCCTGCGAAGGCCGAGATGCTCGACACGAACACGTAGTGACCGACGCGCCCCTTGAGCAGGCTTGCCGACGCATCGACGATGCGCGGGACATAGCCGCAGTCGTCGAAGCACACGTCCCACTCGCCTTTCTCGAGGGCCTTGAGCCCCTCGTCCTTCTTGGGATCGCGATTGCCCTTCAAGCGCGCGACGTCCGGGAACATGTCCTTGTTGGTCTTGTCGCGGTTGAACAAGGTCAACTCATGGCCGCGAGCCTGGGCCGCGCGCACGATCGCTGGCCCGAGGAAGCCCGTGCCTCCGAGGATCAGGATGCGCAGCTTCTTCGGCGATCCCGCTTTTTCCTGGGCGCGCAGCAGCGCGGGCAGCAGAGCGACCGCCGAGGTCGCCGCGGAGACTTTGAGGAAGGCGCGGCGATCGAAGGGAGAAGAGGTGGGCAGCATGGGACGACTCCAAAGAGAAGGGGGTGTGGGCAGGGTCACAGTGCGGCCTGCGCGGGCTTCGCGCTGCCACGCCGGCGTAAGAAATGCGCTCGAGTTGTGCGAATCGTCTACTTCGGCGCTTCGGCGGCTTCCGGACGCGGGTGGGCTCCCAGGGAGAGCGCGAGCATCAGGTCCGTGCGCGAAACGCTGCCGACCAGCATGCGCCCGCCGTGTCCGTCGACCACCGGCAATCGCTCGCCGTCCTCGCGCAGGAAGGCCTGCATCGTTTCCGCGAGGGTTGCGTCGCGCTCCACGAAGACGAAATCCTCGTGCATGATCTCGCTGGCGATGATCAGGTCGGCGAGAGTCGGATCGGAAAGGAAGGGCTTCACGTCGTGCAGGGACACGGCGCCCATGAATCGCCCGTCGTCGTCGACGACATAGAGGTAGGAATGGCGGTGCTCCTGGAAGGCCTCGACGATGGCCTGGAAGCGCGCGTGCTGGTTGACCGTGACGACCTTGGGCTTGACCAGGGTCGCGATCGTTCCCGCGATCAGCGCGTCCTCCGGATCGACGCCGCCGTTGGCGAGCGAGCGCGAGTAGATCGAGTTCGGGCTGATTCCGCGCGCCGTGGTGTAGGCCATGACGCTGGCGACCATCAGCGGCAGGACGATCCCGTAGTCGAGGGTCATCTCGAATAGAACGAGCATCGACATCAGCGGCGCTTGCGTGGTCGCCGCGAGGAAGGAGCCCATCCCGACCAGCGCGTAGGCGCTCGGATGAGCCGTCCAGGCCGGGAGCAATCCGTGCACGCCGCTGCCCCACAGGTATCCCGCTCCCGCGCCGAAGAACAAGGTCGGCGTGAACACTCCGCCGACCGCGCCCGAGCCGACTGTCGCGCAGGTGGCGATCAGTTTCAGCACGACCACCAAGGCCACCATCGAGACCGTCAGATTGCCGGCGATCACCGAGCCCAGCGAGTTGTAGCCGTTGCCCAGGACTTCCGTGCTCGCCAGGGCCAGGCCGCCGACCATCGCTCCGCCGAGGAACAGGCGGATGGGCAGGGGCACCTTGCTCTTGGCGAAGGCATCGACGGAAAGGCGCAAGAGGCGCACGAAGGCGGGAGCCAGGGCGCCGAGCAGCACGCCGAGCACCAGGTAGGGGAAGAGCTCGAGCGGCGAGGCCAGCTTGAACACCAGGCCAGGGAACAGTGGCTCCGGCCCGAAGATCTCGTGCGTGGTGCCGGTCGCGACCACGCTGGCGAAGATCAATGGTCCCAGGCTCGACATCGAGATCGTGCCGAGCACGATCTCGGCCACGAACAAGGCGCCCGCGAAGGGAGCGTTGTAGGCCGAAGCGATTCCTGCCGCCGCGCCGCACGCGACGAGAAGCTTCAAGCGCGGCCGCGAGATCCAGGTGCGCCGACCGATCCACGAGGCAGCCGTCGTCGAGAGCTGCGCCATGGCGCCCTCGCGGCCGATCGAGCCGCCCGAAGCGACCGAGAACAAGCTCGACAGCGAGCGCACGAGACTCGGCGCGACGTGGATCGTGCCGTCGCCGATCGACACCGCTTCCATGAAGTCGAGCGCGGGCTTTTCGCGCGTCCAGCGCAGACCGATCTCGAGCACCAGGCCGGCGAGCAGGCCTCCAGCCGCGGGCACGATCAAGGTCTGCCACCACGGAGCCTGGTTCGCCGCCGAGACCACGCTGCCCGGCGCTCCGAAGAAGAGCTCGGTCAGGGCCATCGAGAGGCCGCGGAAGGCCGCCGAGGTGCAGGCTCCGACGAAGCCGACGATCCCGGCCCAGAACAACGTCACGTGGACGTCGCGCGGTCGCAGGACCTCGGCGAGGCGGAAGCGGAGCTTGGGGAAGCGCATCGAGCGTTCTCGCAAGCTACGCAGCCGCCCTGTCCATCACAAGCGCGCTGAGCGTTCGTTCAGGCGCTTCGAGCCGCTATCGTGCTCCCGGCTGATGAACACGCGCCGACTGCTCCTGAAACTCGCCGCCGCCGCCCTGGCCGTCGTGGCCCTCGACGCGGGCCTCGGCTGGTTCTGCCTGCGCGACGGCGAGTTCTTCCGCCGGCCTGTTCCGCCCTATGGCGATGTGCGCGAAGCGCGCTGGCAGCGTTGGGCCGCGCACCGCCGCGAGCTGCTCCAGCGACCGCAAGCGCTGTCGCAAGCCCTGGTGCACGATGCAGCGCTCGGCTGGACGAACGCGAAGAGCTTCCGCTCCTCCGACGGCAAGCAGTGCTTCAATGCGCGCGGCCTGCGCGGCGCGCGCCAATTCGAAGCCCAGCCCGCGCCGGACAAGTTGCGCGTCGCGATGTTCGGCGAGTCCTTCATCTACGGCGAGGAAGTCGACGACGGCGACGAGTTCGCCGCGCAGCTCGGAGCCATCGATCCCGCACTGGAAGTCATGAACTTCGGCGTCAGCGGATTCGGAACCGACCAGGCGCTGATGCGCTTGCGCAGCGAAGGCGTCGACTGCCATGCGCGCGTCATCTGCATCGGCGTGATGCTCGAGAACATCGTCCGCAACGTGTCGCGTTTCACGCGCCTGCGCAATCCCTACGTCAAGGGTCTGGGCATCAAGCCGCGTTTCCGTCTCGTGCACGACGCGCTGCTGCTCGTGCCCAGTCCCTACGCGACGGAGCTCGACGTGTGCAACGCGGTCGTGGCCGGCACCCTGCCCGAGGACGTGCGCGAGTTCGACGCCTTCGCGGAGATTCCGTACGACCGCTGGGTCTGGAAGAGCTCGCTGGCGCGCCTGTACATCGGCTGGCGCGGATCGCAGGCGCGCGATTACCGACGCGCCTGGCGCGACGAGAGCGGCGAGCCCTTCCAGTTGCTGGTCGCGATCCTGCAGGCCTTCGACGCCGA
>DATHET010000213.1:0-15715 GCA_035490315.1 Planctomycetota bacterium | reverse complement strand
GCCGACAGCTGCATCTCGGTCGGAGCAGTCCTATTGTTCCTCGCCAGCTGGAAGAAAGAGCAGCCTTCGCAAGCCGCCGCGTGAGCGCGTCCACGAGCGCCGGAAACCGAGGACAATCGGGCACCTGACGCGCTCACCCGTTGCCAAGAGCCTTGCGAGGCGGGCACACTCACACGGCGCACCTCGCACTCCAGCCCGCGTCCAATCAGCCATGCGATTCGAGGATCTGACTCCGGCCCACGTGCGCCGCGCCGTCGAGCTCTATCTCGAGCTCGCCTGGCCGCCAGGGTCCGCCGGCCATCCTCCGCCGGTCGCGGGGGCTCTCGCGGAGGCGCGCACCCTCGAGGAAATGTTCGCGCGCTTCGAGCCCTCGCTGGGCTGCGACATTGAGGGCTCGCGCTCGTACCTGCTGCGACTGGGCAACCGCCGCTACCCGTTCATGAAGTTCGTCGTGCAGGAATACCTGGTCGACAACGAGTTCTTTTTTTCCGTCGACACCCACGACAACCTCGACGTGCGCTCGAACGCGCCGGATTTCGCGCAGTGGCAGGAGCTCAAGCACTTCAACCGCGCGCTGAAGGAAGAGATCGAGCTGGCCTGGCGCAACGCGGGCCTGCCGACCTACGCCGACCTGCGCGTGCTCTGCGAAGGCCTGGCTCCCGTCGAGCGCGAGGCCGACAAACGCATCCGCATCGCGCTGGTCGACGACGAGGAGAGCGTGGCGATCGGCCTCGGAGCCCTGCTGCGCGGCCGCGGCTACGAAGTCGAGCTGTTCCACTCCGGCGAGAGCGTCCTGGCGCGCCTGGAGCATCCGCCGCGGCCGGATCTTCTGATCCTCGACTACGAGCTGCCGGCCCTCGATGGCGAGGCCGTCCTGGCCCAGGTGCGCGCCGATCCCGCGCTCAACGACCTGCCGGTGCTCATGGCGACCGCTTCCTCGATCCAGCTCGAGCGCCTGGGGCCGATCAACGGCTTCCTGCACAAGCCCTATCCCCGCCGTCTCCTGTTCAAGACCATCGCGCAGCTGACCATCCGACCCGCGCGCGGAGCCCCCAAGCACACTTGAAGCGCCGCTGAAGCGCTCTTAGTGCAGCCGGCTCTTCCCCTGAGGCTCCCTCTCCCGTTCAATGTTGCCCCCCTGCGCGAGGGCGAGGGATAAAGGATCGACGCTCGATGAACCTGGAAACACTGAACGACAAGCTGTCGGCCTTCGGCGATGCGACCGGTAAATGGCTGAAGGGACTCTTCGGCTCGCACACCGAGCGCCAGGTCAAGGGCCTGGGACCGATCGTGGACGAGATCCTGAGCCTGGAGCCCTGGGCCCAGGGGCTCACGCCGGAGCAGTTCCACGCTCAGACCGCGGAATGGAAAGCGGCCGTCCTCGACGGGCGCACCACGCTGGACGAGATCCTGCCGCGCGCGTTCGCCCTGGTGCGCGAGGCCAGCGTGCGCACCCTCGGCCTGCGCCACTTCGACGTGCAGATGGTCGGCGGCATCGTGCTGCACAACGGCAACATCGCCGAGATGATGACCGGGGAGGGCAAGACCCTGGTCGCGACCCTGCCCCTGTACTTGAACGCGCTCGCGGGCAAGCCGGTCTACCTGGTGACGGTCAACGATTACCTCGCGCGTCGCGACTGCGCGTGGATGAAGCCGATCTACGACTTCCTGGGCGTCAAGAGCGGCGCGATCCAGTCGAACATGCAGGCCCTCGAGCGCAAGCCGCTGTACGAGAACGACATCGTCTACGGCACCAACTCGGAATTCGGCTTCGATTACCTGCGCGACAACATGAAAGTGCGCCTGGAGGACCAGGTCCAGCGCACCCTGAGCTACGCGATCGTCGACGAAGTCGACTCGATCCTGATCGACGAGGCGCGCACGCCGCTGATCATTTCCGGGCCAGCGGAGGAATCGAGCAGCAAGTACAAGATCGCCGACCGCGTCGCCAAGCGCTTGAAGAAGGACAAGCACTTCGAGGTCAAGGAGAAGGAGCGCCAGGTCTCGCTGCTCGAGGTCGGCATCGAAGCCGCCGAGCAATTGGTCGGCGTCGATTCCTTCTACACGCCGGGCAACGAGGATTGGCCGCACTTCCTCGAGAACGCGCTGCGCGCCCACCACCTGTACTTCATCGACAAGGAGTACGTGGTCGAGGAGAGCGAGATCACGATCGTCGACGAGTTCACCGGCCGCAAGATGCACGGACGGCGCTGGTCGGACGGATTGCACCAGGCGATCGAGACCAAGGAAGGCATCGATCCGCGCCAGGAGAACCAGACCCTGGCGACGATCACCTACCAGAATTACTTCCGGCTGTTCAAGAAGCTCGCCGGCATGACCGGAACCGCGCTGACCGAAGCGAGCGAGTTCTACAAGATCTATCGCCTCGACGTG
This sequence comes from Planctomycetota bacterium, assembly GCA_035490315.1. Taxonomy (GTDB): domain Bacteria; phylum Planctomycetota; class UBA1135; order UBA1135; genus JADJQU01. The sequence goes on along the minus strand of DATHET010000213.1, from coordinate 13,321 downwards.
ATCCAGATCCCGACCAACCTGCCGATCGCGCGCCAGGATCACAACGACGTGGTCTACCGCACCGAGCCGGAGAAGTGGAAGGCGATCGTCGAGGAGATCACCAAGGTCCACGAGATCGGCCAGCCGCTGCTCATCGGCACCACCTCGGTCGAGAAATCCGAGCTGCTCAGCGGCATGCTCAAGGTGAAGGCGATCACCCACGAGGTGCTCAACGCCAAGAACCACGAGCGCGAAGCGAACATCGTGGCCCTGGCCGGCGCGCGCGGCGCGGTGACGGTCGCGACGAACATGGCCGGCCGCGGAACGGACATCAAGCTCGGCGGGAACTTCGAATGGCGGCTGCGGCGCGCGCTGGAGGAAGCCAAGCTGCGCGAGGGCGACATCGACCATCTGGCGCAGATCGACGAGATCCGCTCGCGCGTGCGCGCGGAGTGCGACAAGGACCAAGGTCAGGTGCTCGTTCTCGGCGGGCTGTATGTCCTCGGCACCGAGCGCCACGAAGCGCGCCGCATCGACAACCAGCTGCGCGGCCGCTCGGGTCGCCAGGGTGACGGCGGCACCTCGCGCTTCTTCCTGTCGCTCGAAGACGACCTGATGCGCCGCTTCTATCGCGACTGGGTCAAGAACGCGATGGAGCGCCTGGGGATGACCGAGGGCCAGCAGATCGAATCGCGCATGGTCTCGCGCGCGATCGAAAAGGCCCAGAAGAAGGTCGAGGACTACAACTTCGAGATCCGCAAGTCGCTGCTCGAGTACGACGAGGTGATGGACAAGCAGCGCAAGACGATCTACGGCGTGCGCCAGGAAGTGCTGCAGTCGGTCGGGCTCAACGCGAAGGTGCTCCTGATGATGGCTTCGGCGATCAACCGCGCCGCGGCCGTGCACACCGGCGACGCCGACGGCCTGCAGGGCTGGTGCCACCGCACCTTCGGCTTCGACGTCTCGAAGCCGGCGCTCGACGCCGCGGTCGACAACGAGCCGAACACGGCGCTGGTGATCGGCGAGGTCGAAGCCCAGTACAAGGCTCGCGAAACGGAAGTCGGCGGTGAGACGACGCGCCGCGTCGAGCAGTACCTCTTGCTCAACGCGATCGACGGCAAGTGGAAGGACCATCTGCACGCGCTCGACTCGCTCAAGACCGGCATCGGCTTGCGCAGCTACGGCCAGCTCGATCCGAAGAACGAGTACAAGCGCGAGGGCTTCGAGCTGTTCGAGAACCTGTTCGCCGCCGTCGAGGACGAGGTCGCGAGCCTGGTCTTGCGCATCAAGGTCGAGAAGCCGCAGGCTCCGGTCTGAGCGGATGCACTCGAGCCGCTCACCCGACGTGGGCTCGAGCCGCCAGCCGCCGGTGCGCCCGGCGTGGAAGTCGGACGCGCCGCCGATCCGCTCCGATCCCAACCCCGGCGTGCTGCGCTGGCTGCTGCACGGCTTCTACGACCTGATCTGGCTGTGCGCCGCCGTGGTCGCTTCGCCCTGGTGGGGGCTGCGCATGGCGCGCAACCCCGAATTCCGTCGCATGGTCGCGGAACGCCTCGCCCTGCGCTCCCTGCCGCCGCCCGCGAAGCAGCGCCGCCGCGTGCTCGTGCACGGCGTCTCCGTGGGCGAGATCAAGGGCGCCGTTCCCCTGGTCCACCGCATCCTGGCCGAGTTCTCCGACGCGGAAATCGTGCTCAGCTCGACCACCAGCACCGGCCTCGCCGTCGCGCGCCAGGTCTTTCCCGAGCACGCCGTGGTGCGCTTCCCGTTCGACATCTCCTCCGTCGCCGAGCGTTTCCTCGACACGCTGCAGCCGGTGTGCGTGGTCCTGATGGAGCTCGAGATCTGGCCCAACTTCCTGCGCGAGTGCAACCGCCGCGGAGTCCCCGTCGCGGTGGTCAACGGCCGCATCACGCCCAAGAGTTTCCGACGCTACCGCTGGTTCCGTCATTCCCTGCCGCAGTTCAACCGCATCTCGCTGTTCTGCGTGCAGAGCGAGGACTACGCCGAGCGTTTCAGCGCCCTCTCGCGCGTGCCCGAGCGCGTGCTCGTCACCGGCAGCATGAAGGCCGACGGCCTGGTGATCGGTGCGCGCAGCGCGCCGGCCCAGCTCGCACGCCTGCTCGGCGGAGCCCCGGGTCAGAAACTGATCGTCGCCGGCAGCACCCACGATCCCGAGGAGCTGCTGGTCGCGCGCGCCTGGATCGCCGGAGCGCCGACCGCGCGCCTGGTGCTGGTGCCGCGCCATCCGCAGCGCGCCCAGGACGTGATCAGCGCCCTGTCCGAATGCTGCGCGCCACCGCAGCTCCTGAGCGATCTGCGCCGGGGCGAAACCCCCGATCCGCGCCGGCCCGCGATCGTCGACACGATCGGAGAGCTCGAGAGCGTCTACGCCCTCGCCGACCTGGTCTACGTCGGCGGCAGCCTGGTCGAGCACGGCGGCCAGAACATGCTCGAGCCCGCCGCCCAGGGCAAAGCCGTGGTCTACGGGCCCCACGTCGACAACTTCCTTTCCGAAGCAGCCCTGCTCGAGGCCGCCGGCGCGAGCCGCCGCGTCGAGAACGGCGAGGAGCTCGAGCGCGCCTTCCGCGAATTGACCGCCGACGACCAGGCCCGCACTCGCATGGGCCAGGCTGGCCTCTCGGTCGTCGAGCGTCAGAAGGGCGCGACCGCCCTGACGCTCTCGGCGCTGGCGCGATTGATCGCGCCCTGACCGTCTTCGGGCAGGCCCGAGCCTCACAGGCCGTCACTATCCTGCCCCCCAGGAGCGCGGTATCTTTCCAAGGCTGTGGGTCCCCGGCGAAAGCCTCGGGGAGCCCCGTCAGCAGCCCGATCTTCTCGCCACCCCGCTCCACTCACTCCGACCCACCGATGACGTCGCGCAAACTTTTCACCTCAGAATCCGTTTCGATGGGTCACCCCGACAAGGTGGCCGACCAGATCTCCGACGCGATCCTCGACGCCTGCCTGGCCGAGGATTCGGCTTCGCGCGTCGCCTGCGAGACCCTGGTCACGACCGGTCTGTGCGTCGTCGCCGGCGAGATCACGACCAACGCCAAGGTCAATTTCTCGGACGTGGCGCGCAAGACGCTGCGCCGCATCGGCTACACCGACGACGAGTTCGGCATCAACGCCGACAGCTGCTGCGTGATGGTCACGATCGGCCGCCAGTCCCAGGACATTTCCGTCGGCGTCACCGAAGGCGAGGGTCTGCACAAGGAGCAGGGCGCCGGCGACCAGGGCTTGATGTTCGGCTTCGCCTGCGACGAGACCGACGTGCTGATGCCCTTCCCGATCTACTACGCTCACCGCCTGGTCGAGAAGCTCGCGACCATGCGCGAATCTGGTGCGATCCCCTGGTTGCGTCCTGACGCCAAGAGCCAGGTCACCGTCGAGTACGAGGGCGACGTGCCGGTGCGCGTGCACACGGTGGTGATCTCGACCCAGCACGCTCCCGATGTCGGCCACGCCGAAATCGTCAAGCGCATCATCGGCGAGGTGATCAAGGCCGTGATCCCGGCCCGCTACCTCGACGAGAAAACGATCTACCACGTCAACCCGACCGGACGCTTCGTGATCGGCGGGCCCCACGGCGACTGCGGTCTGACCGGCCGCAAGATCATCGTCGACACCTACGGCGGCATGGGTCGCCACGGCGGCGGCGCTTTCTCGGGCAAGGATCCGTCGAAAGTCGACCGTTCCGCGGCCTACGCGGCGCGCTGGGTGGCGAAGAACGTGGTCGCCGCGGGTCTCGCCAAGCGCTGCGAAGTCCAGGTCAGCTACGCGATCGGCGTGGCCAAGCCGCTCTCGGTGCGCGTCGACACCTTCGGGACCTCGACGGTTCCCGAGGAGCTGATCGCCCAGGCGATCGATCAGGTCTTCGACCTGCGCCCGGCGGCGATCATCCGCGACCTGGACTTGAAGCGGCCGATTTTCGAAAAAACGGCCTACAACGGCCACTTCGGACGGCCCGAGTTCGCCTGGGAAAAGACCAACCGCGTCGAGGCGCTGAACGCAGCCCTCGCGGCCAAGGCGGGCAAGTAGCTCGCGGGGGCTTCGGCCCCCGGTGGAGCGCCGGCGCGCGCCGGCGGTGACTGGCCTCCTGGGATGGGGTACAACCACGCGACCGATCCGTTCCCCCGACCGCGGCCATGAGAGCTGCTTTTCTAGCGATGCACATCCTCCGCTCCAGCGCCCGCGGCCTTCGCGCCGGCTTCACGCTGATCGAAATGCTGGCGGTGATCCTGATCATCACCATCCTGATGACCTTCCTGATCCCGAAGGCCGTCGAGGCCATCGACCAGGCCAAGGTCACCGGCTGCCGCAAGAACATGCAGGAGATCTACGCGGGATTTCAGCTCTACCAGACCAAGTTCGAAAACAAGATGCCGAACAAGAGCGGCGTGCGCTTCTTCGCGGAATTGATCGCTCTCAAGGTCTGGGAGGACACGAAAGAGAGCTCCAAGCGGCTCAACTGCCCCAATGCCCAACACCCTCCGGGAACCGAGGGCACGCCGCAGGAAGAGTGGTACACCGATCTCGAGCGCTTGGACGGAACCTGGTCGTCCTACGCTGGACGCGACTGCAAGCAATTCCCGCTCAAGTCGATGTCGGGCAAGGAGCCGCTGGTCGCCGACGACAACGACGGGGGCGGAAACCACAAGACGGCCACGGTCGTTCTGTACGGCGACGGCACGGCGCAGACGTTCGAGCTGGGCCCGCTGGTCGTCGACGGCACGATCCAGAAAGACGAGCAGCTGATCGTCGGCCCCGAATCGCAGGTCGAGGATCTGAAGAAGTTCTCGCTCGACTAGCGCCTTTCGAGTTCGCACGCTCCAGGACCTCGCACGCAGGACCCGACAAGGTCGCTGCCGGACGGGGTCCTCGCCGTTCTTCGATGAACCCCCTTGCCCTGTTGCGCGCGCTGCGGCCTCACCAGTGGGTCAAGAACGTCTTCGTGCTCGCCGCCGTCGTTTTCGCGTACGGCGAAGTCGGCCGGGTTCCGCCGGCGGGTCATGCGGACATCGTGCACGCGCTGCAGGCCTTCTTCGCTTTCTGCATGGGCGCGAGCGGGATCTACCTGATCAACGACGTGCTCGACATCGCGAGCGATCGCGCCCATCCGACCAAGTGCAATCGGCCGATCGCCTGCGGGCAGGTCTCGGTCCCGGTCGCGATCGCAACGAGCGTCGTGTGCATCGCCGCCGCGCTGTTCCTGGGCTGGCTCGCGGGTGATCGAAGCTGGTCGGTCGCGATGGTGGTCGCCGGCTACATCACGCTGAACTTCGCCTACTCGATCCAGCTCAAGCACCTGGTGCTGATCGACGCCTTCTGCATCGCCTCGGGATTCCTGCTGCGCATCGAGGCCGGTGGCATCGCGGCCCACGCGCGGATCTCGCACTGGCTGATGCTGTGCACCCTGTTCCTCGCGCTGTTCCTCGCCTTGTGCAAGCGCCGCGCCGAGATCGATCTGCTCGGCGACGGCCGCGGCGCGCACCGCGCGAATCTGCGCGAGTACACCGTTCCCTTCCTCGACCAGATGGTGACCGTGCTCGCCGCGACCACGATCGTCAATTACACGATGTACACGGTGGCCGAGGAGACCGTGACCAAGTTCCATTCGACGAACCTGGTCTGGTCGGTGCCCTTCGTCGTGTTCGGCATCGCGCGCTACATGTTCCTGGTGCAGACCACCAAGGCGGCGGGCAATCCGACGCGCGTGCTGCTGGGCGGCGACGCGATGTTCCTGGTGAACGCTTTGCTCTGGGCCGGAGCGGTCGCGAGCGCCTTGTTCCTGCGCCCCTGAGCTCCTGCGAGCGGCGCGCTTGACCCGCGCAGCGCGGGCCGTACTCTCTTTCCTCTCCAATCCGCTAGGTCTGCACCAGGAGTATCGATGAGTTCGGCCAATCTGGCTCTCGCCAACCGCATGTCCCAGCTCGGGACCGAGTCCGCTTTCGAGGTCCTTGCCCGCGCCAAGGCCCTCGAGGCCCAGGGCAAGAGCATCGTCAACCTCGGCATCGGCTCGCCCGACTTCCGCACGCCGGAGAACATCGTCGAGGCCGGCATCAAGGCCCTGCGCGACGGGATGCACTTCTACACGCCGGCCAAGGGACTGCCGCAGGTTCGCGAAGCGGTCTCCGAGTACCTGCACCGCTTGTGGAACGTCAAGGTCGATCCCGACCACGTCGTGATCGTGCCCGGCGGCAAGCCGACCATGGCCTTCGCGATCGAGATGTTCGGCGAGCCTGGCGCGGAGATCATGTACCCCAACCCTGGCTTCCCGATCTACGAATCGTTGATCCGCTTCACAGGCGCGACGCCGGTGCCGATCCACCTGCGCGAGGAGAACGGGTTCAGCTTCAGCGCGAGCGAGGTGCTCTCGAAGATCACGCCGAAGACGCGTCTCTTGATTTTCAACACGCCCGCCAATCCGACCGGCGGCGTGGTCGCGAAGACCGAGCTCGATCTGCTCGCGAAGGGTCTCGAAGCCCATCCGCACGTCGCGATCCTCGCCGACGAGATCTACTCGCGCATGACCTACGACGGCCTGAAGCACACCTGCTTCTTGAGCTACGAGAACCTGCGCGACCGCACGATCCTGCTCGACGGCTGGTCGAAGACCTTCTCGATGACCGGCTGGCGCCTGGGCTTCGGCGTGTGGCCCGCGAAGCTGGTCGCCCACGCGGAGCGTCTGCAGATCAATTCGACTTCCTGCGCCAGCGCGCCGGTCCAGATGGCCGGCCGCGAGGCGCTGCTCGGGCCTCAGGATGCGGTCGAAGCGATGATGAAGACTTTCGACGAGCGCCGGCGCTTGATCGTCAACGGCCTCAACGCGATCCCGGGCCTGTCGTGCGTGATGCCCAAGGGCGCGTTCTACGCCTTCCCCAATATCACGGGCACGGGGATGGCCTCGAAGGCGCTGGAAGTGAAGCTGCTCAACGAAGCGGGCGTCGCGATCCTGTCGGGCGCGGCCTTCGGCCAGTTCGGCGAGGGCTACCTGCGCTTCTCCTACGCGTCGAGCAACGACAACATCCGCGAAGCCCTGAAGCGTGTGAAGGATTGCCTGGCGACCACCAGCGCCAAACGCTGATCCCTCGATGGCGCGCACCAGCGATTTCCGCAGCGACACGGTGACGCGGCCGTCGCCGGGCATGCGCGCGGCGATGCAGGACGCCGAGCTCGGCGACGACGTGCTCGACGGCGACCCGACGGTGCGCAAGCTCGAGGAGCGGATCGCGAAGCTGCTCGGCAAGGAGCGCGCCCTGTTCGTGCCCTCGGGGACGATGGCCAACCAGGTCGCGCTCGGCGCCTGGACGCGGCCGGGCGACGAGATCATCGCCGAGCGCTCCTGCCACATCGTGACCTTCGAGGCCGGCGCTGCCGGTTATCTCCACGGGCTGCAGTCGACGACCCTCGAGTCGCCGCGCGGCACCCTGGAGCCCGAGGCCCTCGCGCGCGTGGTGCGGCCCAAGTCCGTGCACTGCGCGAAGACCGCGCTGATCACCCTCGAGCAGAGCTTCATGGGCACCGGCGAAGAGCCCGGCGGCCGCGTGATTCCGCTCGAGTCGATGCAGCGCACCGCGGATTTCGCGCGCAAGCAGGGCATTCCCGTGCACCTCGACGGCGCGCGGCTGTTCAATGCGGCGGTCGCTTCCGGCGTCGATGCCGCGAAGTACGCGGCCTGCGCCGATTCGGTCTCGATCTGCCTGTCCAAGGGCCTGGGCGCTCCAGTCGGCTCGCTGATCGTCGGCGACGCGGCTTTCTGCGAGCGCGGCCGTCTGGTGCGCAAGCGGCTCGGCGGCTGGATGCGCCAAGCGGGATTCCTGGCCGCGGCCGGCTTGTACGCGCTCGAGAACAACGTCGCGCGCCTCGCGCAGGACCACGCCCTCGCTCGCGCCCTGGCCAAGTCCTTGCACGGCCTGCGCGGTCTCTCCTGCCCTCCGGAATCGATCGAGACCAACATGGTCATGGTCCAGATCGACCACCCGCGCTTCGATGCGGCGTCCTTGATGGAAGCCTTGAAGCCCCTGGGCGTGCTCGTCCTGCCGATGACCGCGAAGAGCCTGCGTTTCGTGACCCACCTCGACGTCGGCGCGGGAGACGTCGCGCATCTCGAAGCCGCCGCGATCAAAGTGTTGGGCCCGCGCTGAAGCGACGGCTATCCTGCGCCGACCTCCATGGGAATCTTCAAGGCCTACGACATCCGCGGGCTGGTGCCCAAGGAGCTGGATCCTCCGCTCGCGAAGAAGATCGGCAACGGCTTCGCGCGCCTGTTGAAAGCCAAGCGCCTGCTGGTCGGCCGCGACATGCGCACGCACTCACCGCAGATCGCCGCCGCGGTGATCGAAGGCATGCGCGACGCGGGCGCGGACGTGATCGACATCGGCCTCGCCTCGACGCCGATGGCCTACTTCGCGATCGGCTCGCAGGACGTCGACGGCGGCCTGAACGTGACCGCCAGCCACAATCCGGGCGAGTACAACGGGATGAAGCTCTGCGCGCGCGGCGCGCGGCCGATTTCCGCGGCCAACGGGATCCTCGATCTCGAGCGCATGTCGAAAGAGGCCTACCCGGCCGTCGCGGAGAAACGCGGGTCGCTGACCCAGCTCGATCTGCTCGGCGCCTACGCCGATCACGTCGCGAGCTTCGCGCGCATCGAGCGGCCGATCACGATCGCGATCGACGCCGCGAACGGCATGGCGGGCTACACCCTGCCGGCGATCCTCGAGCGCCTGCCCGACGTGCGCGCGACCTCGATCTTCATGGAGCCCGACGGGACCTTCCCCAACCACGAAGCCAACCCGATCAAGGAAGAAAACCTCGAGCCGGTGCGCGATCTGGTGCGCGCGAAGCACGTCGAGCTCGGCGTGTCCTTCGACGGCGACGCGGATCGCTGCTGCTTCGTCGACGAGACCGGCCGCACCGTGGCCTCGGACCTGATGACGGCCCTGCTCGCGAGCGAGCTCCTGGCGCGCAAGCCTTCGCGGCCGGTGGTCTACGACCTGCGCTCCTCGTGGGTCGTCAAGGAAGAGATCAAGCGCGCGGGCGGCGTGCCGCTGCGCGATCGCGTCGGCCATTCGTTCATCAAGGCCACGATGCGCAACCACGGCGCGATCTTCGGCGGCGAGCTCTCGGGCCACTTCTACTTCGCCGACAACTTCGTCAGCGACTCCGGCGTGATCGCGATGGTCACCGCCTTGAATTTCCTCTCGCGCGAGCCGCGCGTCCCCTTGTCGAAGCGCGTCGAGGGCCTGCGCCGCTACTTCTCTACTGGGGAAATCAATTTCCACGTCGAGGACAAGCTGGCCGCGATCGCGGCGCTCAAGTCGCGCTACGCCGATGGACGCCAGGACGAGCTCGACGGCATCACGGTCGAATACGGCGACTTGAAGTCCGCCGAGTGGTGGTGGTTCAACGTGCGCGCGTCGAACACCGAGCCGCTCCTGCGGCTCAACCTCGAGGCTTCGAGCGCGCCGCTGCGCGACCGCCGCCGCGACGAAGTCATCGCCCTCCTCGGAGCACCCGAAGCATGAAGATTCGCGTGGTGAGCTTGTGCCTCCTCTCGATGGCCCTCGTCCTGCCCGCCTGCAACCGCAAGGACGACACGACGCGCGTCGGAGGCAGCTCCTTCCCGTCGGCGCCGCCGCAGGGCAGCGCGATCCTGTGCGGCACCGTGTTCGACCTCGCGACCGGCCTGTCCGTGGCCGACGTCGAAGTCTCCTTCGGGTCTGAGCACAAGGCGCGCACCGACAAGGAAGGCAGGTTCCAGATCGGCGGCCTCGAAATCGGCGCGAAGGGCGAGGCGCGGGTGCGCTCCGCCGACGGCCGCGAGGCCTCGCAGGTCGTGCTGCCCCTGGGCCACGAACGGCGTGAAATCGTGCTGAACATCCCGGCGCGCTGAGACCCCGCTTCCAGGCTCGCAAACCCGGTCCCGGACCCGCCGGCCGCGACTACTGTCCCAGGCTTTGCGTCTCGACAGCCGATACGGTAGCCCTGTGACCATGCCCTGCCCCAAGCCGCTGCTTCGGATCCTCTCCGCCCTGGTCCTGGTCTTCGCGACCAGCCCGAGCTTTGCGAGGGTCCAGGAAGGGCCGGCCGCAGTCCGCGGGGCAGCCGTCCAGGCGAGCGCGCCCGAGACCGAGGTGCGCGTGCTGGTCGAGCGATCGGACCGCGTTTCGTTCAACTCCCACTCCGCGGCCGCGGCCCTCACGGCCCTGTCCGAGGGACTGGATCCGGCCCTGCGTCCAACCGCCCTCTTCGCCCTCGGCGCTTCCGGCGAGCGCACCATGGGGCCGCGCCTGGAGTCCTGGGCCGTCGAAGGCAGCGCCGCCGATCGCCGCGCCGCGATCCTCGGTCTCGCCGACGGCGGATTCGCGCCGGTCGAGCTCCTGACCCGCCTGGCCCGCGCGAGCGCCGGCGACGTGCGCGAAGCCGCGCTGCTCGGTCTCGCGCGCACCCCCGGCGACCGCGCCCGAGCCGCACTGGCCAAAATGTGCGAGAGCGACGCGCCCGATCACGAGACCGCCGAGCTCGCGCGCGCCTTCGCCATGAACCCGCGCACAGTGCCGGACTGGGCCACGGGTCGCGCCTGGCTGGAGCTGCGCTGGGAAGCCGCGCGCCGCTACGGGCTGATCGACGGCAAGCCCTGGCGCGCTCAGCTGCTCGCGGAGCTGTGCCTCGATTCCGAATTCCTCGACGCCCTGGTGTACGGCGCGGCGGGGGAGCTGCACCGCGTCGGCACCGCCGACCACTTCCTCGAGGTGGCCTTGAACCCCGGCCCGCCGACGCGCCTGCGGCCGGTGGTCAACGCGATCCCGAGCGAGCTCGACCGCATGATCCAGGCCGGCGTGTGGTATCCGGCGGACCAGGAGGAGTGGTCGCAGCTCCTGTTCGAGATCGACGAGCGCCGCCTGGAGAGCTTGACCATCGAGCTGCTGCGCAAGGCGCGCGTCTTCCCCGACCTTTCCGCCCACGCTTCCGTGCTGCTGGTGCGTGCCGGCAACTTCGAAGGCCTGTCGATGCTCGAGCTCGACATCGCCTCGACCGATCCCCGCAAGCGCGAGCGCATCGCGGAGACCCTCGGCGGCACGCGCGAGGCCCACTACATCGACCTGCTCGAGAGCCTGCGCGTCGACGAGGACGCGCGCGTGCGCATGGCGGCGATGATCGCGCAGATGCGCCTGGGCAACTCGCTCTCGGTCGAGACCGTGCGCGGCACGCTGGGCGGCGAAGCCAGCAGCGAGCGCGCGGCCCTGGTCGAAGGCATTTCGCGCCTCGCCTACCTGCCCGAGATGGCGGCGCTGCTGGTCGAGTACTTCGACGACTTTTCGCCCGACGAACGCCTGGCGGTCGCGATCGCCTTGGCCCGCGAGGGCGAGCTGGGTCAGAGCGCCGCGCTGCGCGCCGCGATGTCGGAGAGCGTGCTGCGCTCGCCGCGCGGCGAGCACTACGTCCAGGCCCTGCTGCGCATCGCGGCCAACACCGAGATCCAGCGCCTGTTCGACATGTTCCCGCTCGAGGACTCGAGCGCCGTCAACGCGCAGATCGCCCTCGCCATGTGCGAGCGCCGCGAGCCCGCCGTGCTGCCGATCCTGCGCACCGCGCTGTGGCAGGCGCCTTTCGACCGCAGCGTGCTCGCCGCGGCCGTGATGCAATACGTCGCGGGCATCGATTCCGTGCGCATCGAGCTGGATCGCCCGCCCAAGGGCGCGCGCATCGAGGACGTGCGCCGCGTCGGCTTCGCGCTCGGCGAGTGGGGCGGTACGGGAGAGGTCGAGCGCCTCAGCCGGCGTCGCACCGCGGCCGACCCTGGCCTGCAGGGAGCCTTGCTCGGAGCGCTCGGAGCGCGCACGCATTGAGGTGGCGGACTCCGCGTTCAGCCCCTGCGGCCTGGTGGTCCTGCTCACCGACTTCGGTCTGCTCGATCCCTACGTCGGCGTGATGCACGGCGTGATCGCGGGGATCGCGCCGGCTGTGCGCGTGATCGACTTGACCCACGGCGTGTCGGCGCAGGACGTGCGGACCGCGGCTTTTTTTCTCTCGCGCACGCGCGAGCATTTTCCGGCCGGCTCGATCTTCGTCGCGGTCGTCGACCCGGGCGTCGGTTCCTCGCGCAGGATCCTCACCGCCCTCGATCGCGGGCAGCTGATGCTCGCGCCCGACAACGGCCTGGTGGGACCCGCGCTCGGACCCCAGGCGCGCCTGCGCAGCCTCGACATGGCGCGTTTCGCGACGAAGGGGCTGAGCGCGACGTTCCACGGCCGCGACGTCTTCGCCCCGGTCGCTGCGGGCATCGGCGCGGGAGCGCTGCGTTTCGAGGAGCTCGGACCCGAGGTCGACGATTGCGAGCGCCTCACGCTGCCCGCGGCGCTTCGCGGCGAGCGCCGCGTGCAGGGCGAAGTGCTCTTCGCCGATCGATATGGAAACCTGATCACCAATGTCGAAGCCGCCGATCTGGGCGCGGATCCGCGCGCGTGGCGGCCCAGGCTGGCGGGCCGCGGCTTGGATTGGGTCGCGACCTATTCCGAGGCGCGCGCCGACTCGCCGTCGATCTTGGTAAATTCCTATGGTTTGCTGGAGGTCGCCGTCGCCGGCGGAAGCGCGCAACGCACCCTGGGCGTTGGCGCCGGCGCCCTGGTCGAGTTCGAACGATAGGAGCAGAGCGTGGTTGGCGTGATCGATCGAAAAGTTGCCCTGCTCGGCGTGCCCATGGACCTGGGCGGCGGCCGTCGCGGCGTGGACATGGGCCCCAGCGCCGTGCGCATCGCCGGCCTGCAGGAGGCCGTCCAGCGCCTGGGCGTCGAGTTCGTCGACTACGGCAACCTCGGCGTGCCCCAGCCCGAGTCGCGCGAGCCCAAGGATCCCCACGCGCGCTTCCTGTTCGAGATCTCCAACTGCTGCCGGCGCCTGCGGGCGCGGGTCGAGCGCCTGCTCGAGGCCGGCGAGTTCCCGCTGGTGGTCGGCGGCGACCATTCGATCGCGATCGGCACCGTCGCGGCGATCAGCTCCTTCCACCATCGCCGCGGCGAGAAGATCGGCCTGTTGTGGTTCGACGCCCACGGCGACTTCAACACGCCAGCGACCAGTCCCTCGGGCAACATCCACGGCATGCCCTGCGCGGTGTGCCTGGGTCGCGGAGCGCCGGAGCTCGTGCGCATGGGCGATCGCGTGCCGATGGTCGACGCGAAGTCGGCGGTGATCGTCGGCGCGCGCGACGTCGATGTTTCCGAGCGCGAGGAGATCCGCGCCTCGGGCGTCAAGGTCTTCACCATGCGCGACATCGACATGCTCGGCATGAATGAGGTGATGCGCCGCTCGCTCGCGATCGTCAACGAGGGCACGGCGG
>DATHET010000212.1:0-8985 GCA_035490315.1 Planctomycetota bacterium | reverse complement strand
ACATTGCATTGACCGTATTGGTTGCGGCCCCAGGCGACGAGCGAGCCATCACTGCGGCGCGCCACCGAATGCTCGTCGCCCGCTGCGACCTCGACATAGCTGAGACCCGCTGGCAGGACAGGCGTGGTGCACTGGCCGCTGGTGTTGTTTCCCCATCCGACGACCGAGCCATCGCTGCGGCGAGCCAGCGTGTGGTAACCGGTTGCGAATTCGACGTAGCTCAGGCCTGCGGGTAGGGGCGGACCCGGATACCTGCCGGAGGCCTCCTGCCCCCAACCCACGACTGATCCATCGCTAAGGCGCGCCACCGTGAACCACATCCCCGCCTGGGCCTCGAGATAGATGAGGCCAGCGGGAGGAGGCGGCGCGTTGCATTCGCCCGCAAGGTTGCGCCCCCAGGCCACGACCGCGCCGTCGCTGCGGCAGGCAGCCGAGTGGTCGTAGCCCAGCGAGAAACCGGTGTACGACAGGCCCGCGGGGAGTGTCGGCACGCTGTTCAGATTGAAAGCGCCGTAACCCCAAGCCACGGCAGAACCGTCACTCAGACGGGCGATGCTGCGCCCATATCCGCCTGCCACTCCAACAAAGGTCAAGCCCGCGGGAGGCGCGGGGACGTTGCATTGCCCAAACCCATTGAGACCCCACGCCAAGAGCGAGCCATCGCTGCGAAGGGCGAGACTGTGGTGGTCGCCAGCAGCGAGGGCGACGTAGGTCATCCCTGCCGGTAAGACCGGCACGGTGCATTGACCGTAGGTGTTGTGTCCCCAGCCCACGACCGAGCCATCACTCAGCAGGCCTAGCGAGTGGGCGTAACCAGACGCGATTCCGGTGTACGCCAGACCAGCAGGCGGAGCGGGCACGTTGCACTGTCCAAAGAAGTTCTTCCCCCAGGCCTGAATCGAGCCGTCGCTCCGAAGGGCGACGGTGTGACCCTCGCCTCCGCTCACCTCGAGATAGCTCATACCCGCCGGCAGCGCAGGCACGTTGCACTGGCCGTAAAACATGTTGTCACCCCAGACCACGAGGGAACCATCGGCGCGGATACCCACCGTGTTGGCACTGCACGCAGCGATCGCCGTGAATGCATCGTTGCTCCAGGCCGAGTTGAACACGATGCCGCCGGAACTCACGATCGCGGATTGCGCCGCTGCCGGTCCAGAGGCAACCGCCAGCGCCAGCGCGCTCGAGAACGCGAGGATGGATGCGAAACGAAGACTCTTCATTTTGATCGGTGGGGTCTCTGGTCAAGTTGTGCTGGATCGAAGCTAGCACGGGACCGGCGCCACGGGCGCGGTGCGGTGTTCTCCGTCGAGTCGATTCCTCTCACCAGGGCTTTTGCTTCAAGCACCGGAATCGTTCGCATCGCACGGATGAGCAAAAGCGTCGCGACTACGCATGAAGGTTTCATGTTTCCTTGAAAAGCGGCGCACTCGTTGGCTCGCAGAACGAGTGCGTGGATCTTCGCTCGGCAGTGCCGGCCTGAGTCTGCTTTTCAATCCGCCGCCACGCTTCTCGAACTCAGCCCGGGAGGTAGTCGCGGCGCACCTTGACCTGCTCCCCAACGTCGAGCGCGCCCTCGGATCGAAGTTCGATCCGAGGGCGCGCTCGCGCCGAGCAGGCTTGCGGCCTCCGGGCCGACTACGGCCCGACGGTGAACTGCAATGCGTTCGAAAGCGTCGCGTTGTTGGGCGGAGTGAATCCGTTGTCGCGGCCCCAGAACTGCGAGTACACCACGGTTCCCGGCACGCCGAGATACACGGCGGGAATTCCTCCGAGCCCGCCGACGGCGAAACTGTTCATGTCGATCGAGTACACGCCCGAGCAATCGTTCGGCGGCGGATTGCCGCCGGAATTCAGACCGCTCGAGCGTCGCACGGGCGCGTTCATGCAACGCAGGCCGCCGACGAACGGAACCGCGGCGGCACCGGTGTTCGAGTAGATCAAGAGGCCGGGCTTGTTGTTGATCACGTTGCTGGCGCTGATCGTGAATCCCGATCCGGCGGTCGCGCTCGACACGCCGGCGCCGGCGATCGTGGGGGTGCAGCTCAGGCTGTTCACCTTCGCGGTGCAATACGAGAAAGTCGACGAGGTGTAGGTGATCGTGAGCAGCGGCTGATGGCCGGGAATCGTGTTTTCCTTCGTGTCGAGGCGCTTCGAGGTGCTCATCTGCGCCTCGTTGCCCTTGAGCACCCAGCCGAAGTTCTGGCCGGGATTGTTCAGCCAGAATTGCACGTCGCTGACCAGGCCGGAGGAGGTCGGGAGCACGTAGGTGCCCGTGGCCCCCATCAGGATCGAGTCGGTCGGCGTGGCGTTGAAGACGCCGCCGGGGGTGCTCCACGTCGAGCCTGGGAAGAAGGTGTGCTTCCAGGTTGCATCGCCGGGCGCCGGCGCTGTTCCGGCGCCGCCGCCGGGAGGAGCGACCGAGGGGCCTTCGCCCCAATTCGCCAAGGCCCGGTGCAGGGTGGTGGTCTCGTTGCCGGCGTTGGTCGCCGAGCAGTTGAGCTGCAGGCTGACCGCGGTGATCGTCGAGCCGTACGGGATCGCGCTCAGATCGAAAGCGATCAATCCGCGCCGGATCAGGCCGCCGCCGGCGAATCCGACGCGTCCGACGAAGAACCCATCCCCTGCTCCATTCGAAAGCGAGCCGTTGGGGGACTCGTAGAGCGTGTTGTCCTTCGAGGTGGTGATCGCGAGCTGGTCAGCCTGCGCGTAGGCGCAAAATGCCGCCAGAGCGGCGATGGTGAGGTGTGCTTGCATGAATCTCATGAGGTGTTGGACGAGGGGAACCCCTTAAAGGTAGCACGCTCCGCCGCGGCGGGGTCCTGGGGCAGGTTCAGCGCAAGGAAAAGCTGTCGCCGTCGCGCAATACCGCCATGGTCATGCCGCGCGCGCTCTGGCGCATCCCGTCGGCTCCTGGAGCGCACTCGGCCCGTCGCGCGTCGAAAATGACCACGCTGCCATCGCCCCAGACGCGCCAGAGATCCGCGTCGACCTCGACCGCGGTGCGCTCGTCGATGCCGACGCCGACATATTCGGGATGGTCGAGCACCGCGGAGACCAGACGAGCCCAGCGCTGGCGCTTGACGAAGTGCTGGTCGACGATCGCGTCGTGCCACAGGCCGAGGCCTGCGACGAGCTCGGTCGCCTTGGCGCGCACGCTGACCAAATCGGCCTCTCCCGTGAGCATCAGAGTGCTCATGACGGCGGCGCCGGCGCTGGTTCCCGCGACCAGCGCGCCTTGGCGGAAGCGGCGCTGGATGTCGTCGACCAGGTGCGCGTCGTCGAGGGCCTTCATCAGGTTCGACTGGTCGCCGCCGGGAAACCAGATCAGCGTGGCTTCGGCGATCGCGCTCTCGCCCTCGGCCTGGATCAGAGGGTCGAGGCACACGATGTGGGTCACGCCGAGCGCGGCCCACATTTCGCGCGAGCCCTGGCCGCGGTCGGGCAGCTCGGAGGCCTGGGGCAGGATCAGGACCTTCGCGTCCTTGCCGCCACCGAGCTCCAGCATGCGCGCCGTCATCGCCGGCGTCGTCCCGCCCCCGCCGACGACCATCAGGCGCCCACGGACCAGCGGCTGTTGCGGCGGAGCATGCCGCGACTCGCTCAAGCTGGAAGCGCAGGCGGCGAGGCCGAAGGCCAAGAGGCACGCGAAATGAGAGTGATTCATCGGCTTGCGCGGCTGCGCCTCAGAGCACACGCGCGCGTTGCAAGGTGATCAGCATCGCCTTGCCGGTCCATTGGGACTTCGTTTGCTTGGCGAGCTCGTCCAGAGCCTTGATGCGCAACGGGTCGGTGAGGGCGGCCAGTGCCTTGGCCAGCGCGGCCTTGTGCTGCGACGGGATGTTCAGCGTCGTCAAGGCCTTGCCGATGTCGATCGGCGCGAGCTTGAGCGCCTTGATCGCTTGCTTGCGGGCCTTGAATTGCGCCAGGGACTCCGCGAGCCCGTCGCGGCGGACGCGCACGTTGCTCAATTCGATGCGGAGCTCGAGGCGGGTCTCCTCGCCGACTTTGGTGCTGGCTTCGTCCAGCTTCTTGAGCAGCGCGTCGAGCTTGGTCAGGCCGTCCTCGAAGCGCTTCAGCGGCAGCTCGTTCGCGTCGTCATTGGCCAGCGACAGTCCCGCGGCGTTGCGCATCTCGACGCACTTCAATGCCTTGGCGTGGATAGCGTCGAGACCCGTGCGCACGCCGGCTTGATCCGACGCGAGGTCGGTGATGATCTTCGTCCCGGCCTTCACCCAGCCTGAATATTCCTTGGAGAGGTCCCAGAGCTTGTCCTGCGCGGCGAAGCGGGATTCGACCAGCGCCGCCGCCGCGGTGTCGAGCTTGAGCACCTGCTTCTCCCAGGTCGCGATCTGCTTGATCTTCTCGACGATCTCGTCTTTGTGCGCCTTGACCGCCGGCGGGTTGTAAGCCGCGATCTTGGCCGAGCCGCGCGCAACTCCGAGCTTCTCGATCGCGTCGGGCACCAGCTCGCGGGCACTGTTGAGCTCCGTGATGCCGTCGCCGATCGCGGCCTCGCTCCTGGTCTTGTTGCTCTGGATGAAGGCGATCGCCTTGTTCAGCTCTTCCACCGCTGTCTGCACGGAAGTGGACGCGACATCGCAGTCGAATTGCATCTGCTCGAAGAGCTGGTTGGGTTCCTTGACGGTCATGGCATGCACCTGGGATGGTGGGGATTGCGGCCGAGTCGGGGCCGGGCGGGGGGGTCGCTCACTGTACTTGGCTTCCGCGCAGCGGAGAACGATCCGGCGACGGGGCCAGCGTTTCGCGGCTAAGATCGCGGCGTGGTCGACCGGTACACGAAGGAGCGCATCGAGAACTGGGTCGGCGATTTCGTCCACGGCGATCGCGCGCGAGATTTCGCGGCGGCCACGATCGAAGTCGCGCCCGAGGTGCTCGTGCGGCTCTTGTCGGCGGCCTGCGATGCGCGAGGGACTGCCCTCGAGGAGCTCGAGGAAGAAGACCTGCGCGCGGGCCTGCTCGGCCTGGTGGCGAAGATGCAGCTCTCGCCGGCAGCGAGGAAAGAGACGCCCAGCCTGTGCGCGGCCTTCCTTTCCGAGCTCGAGCGCGAGGGCCGGCTCGCCGGCGGCCGCTCCCTGGCCAGCTTCGTCCGTGCTCTGCAGGGCGCCTTCGATGCCGCCACCGGCCCGCAGAAACCCTTCGTGCGTCCGGGCTCCGAGCTCTCGCGCAACGATCCCTGCCCCTGCGGCAGCGGCAAGAAGTACAAGAAGTGCTGCCTGCGTCTCCTCGACAAGTGATCGTCCGCCCACGCTGGTTTCTGCGCGACAGGATCGCGGCCTGCCGCTAACCTGTCGCGCCCTCCCGAGATCAGGGCCCGAAAACCGGAGCTTTTTGCCATGTCAGCCAGCCAGAGTCCGGCCATCGAGGCCGGAAAAGTCGTCACGCTTCACTACACGCTCCGCGACTCCGCCGGCAACGAGCTCGACAGCTCGGGCACGGACGAGCCGATCCAGTACCTGCACGGCATCGGGATGATCGTTCCCGGCCTCGAGGAAGGTCTGGCGGGCAAGCGCCAAGGCGAGCGCGCGAAAGTGGTCGTCAAGCCCGAGGACGGCTACGGCGAGCGCGATCCGCGCGGCATCCAGGAGGTTTCGCGCGACACCTTTCCGCCGGACACCGCGCTCGAGCCGGGAACGGAATTCGAAGCCGAGGGCCCCGACGGCGATCCGATCCTGGCCACCGTGGTCTCGGTCGCGGCCGACAAGGTCACGATCGACCTCAACCATCCGCTGGCGGGTCTGACTCTGTACTTCGATGTCTCGATCAAGGAAGTGCGCGACGCGACGCCGGAAGAGCTGGCCCATGGCCACGCTCACGGTCCCGAGGGACACGAGCACGGCGGCCACGACCACTGAGAGGTCCGCGCTCGCTCAGAGGCGCGCCGTCAGCAGCACGCATTCGAGCGGACCGTTGAGCAGCGCGCGCCGCTCGGCATCCTTCAGCGCCAGGGCTTCGGCCAGGCGCGGATTCGAGGTCAGCAGGGCGAGCGTGTAACCGCTGCAGCGCGTCCTCAGGAACTCTCCGAAGCGGCGGTAGCTTTCCTCGAGCCCGCGCTCGGCACCGACGCGCTCCCCGTAGGGCGGATTGGTGACGATCCACGCGTTCCAGCCCTTGCGCGGCTCCCATTCCGTCGCCTCGGCGAGGTTGAATTCGATCTCGCCCTCGAGCCCGGCGCCGGCAAGGTTCTCGTTCGCGCCGGCGATCGTCGCCGGGTCCCAGTCGCTGCCGTGGAGGTTCAAGCGCAGCTTCGGCTTCGCGGCACGCTGCGCGGCGCTCACCAGCGCTTTCCACGCGGCCGCGTCGTAACCCGGCCAGCGCTGGAAGGAAAATCTCTCGCGTTTGAAGCCGGGCGCGATGTTGCGCGCGATCAGCGCGGCCTCGATCAGGATCGTGCCGCCGCCGCAGAAGGGATCGATCAGCGGCGCGCGCAGATCCCAGCCCGAATACAGGACCAGCGCCGCCGCGAGGGTCTCCGAGATCGGCGCGCGACCCTGGTAGCGGCGCCAGCCACGCTTGTGCAGCGATTCTCCCGAGGTGTCGACGAGCAACGTCGCGCGGTTCTTCACCAGGTGCACGTGCACCGACAGGTCGGGGTCGTCCTTGTCGACGTTGGGTCGCTTGCCCTCGCGCGAGCGAAAACCATCGACGATCGCGTCCTTGACGCGCTGCTCGATGAACAACGTGTGGTCGAGCACCGAGGCGTTGGTGTGGGCGTCGATCGCGAAGCTGCCGTCGGAGGTCAGGAATCGATTCCAATCGACGGCGCTGGCGCCGGCGTAGAGCAGCTTGTCGTCGCTCGCGTCGAAGCGCGCGACGCGCAGCAGCACGCGCACCGCCGTGCGCATCCACAGGTTCGCGCGCATCGCGTCGGCCAGCGTGCCTTCGAACTGGATGCCGCCGACCTGGCGCTCGACCTTGGAGAGCTTCAGCTCGCGAGCCTCCGCGTGCAGCAGAGGCTCGAGACCCGGCGCGCAGGTGACGAAGAAGAACTCTCGATCCGCCATGGCCCGGCTCGCTGGTCAGCGCAGGAAGCGCCGGCATTCCAGGCCGAGTCTGCTCAGGACCGTCTTCTCGCTGCCCTTCAGAGCGGCCTCGTCGGGCAGCGGCTTCCAGTCGTAGTCGTAGGCCTCGACCAGTCCCTTGTGACCCTCCATCGGGATGTGGAGGATCCCGCCCTCGAGCCACAGGCCGAGCTCCTGCCAGCCCGCGATCACGCGCAAGCGCGAAGCCTCCGGCGCGAGCAGGTTGTTGCCGAGCGAGTATTTCCCTCGCAGACCGGCGTCGACGCCGAGCAGCTCGAGCAGCGTGGGCGCGAGATCGATGTGGCTGGTCGGCCGCAGCTCTTCGCCGGGTGCGATCCCCGGGCCGCGCATCACGAAGCTGACCCAGGTCTGCTCGCGCGTGAAGTTCGACGTGTGGCCGAAGTGACCGTGCTCGTAGAACTCTTCGCCATGGTCGCCGGTTACGATCACGATCGTGTTCTCGGCGATTCCCTTGCGCTCGAGCGCGGAGATCATCCCGCTGACCACGACGTCGGCCGTCGCGCAGGAATTCTTGTAGCGATTCCAGATGCGCTGGGTGAGCTCGGGCGTCGGCTCGCCGGCCATCTCGAGGTAATCGAGACGCGTGGCGTAGGGCACGAACGGCGTGAGCGCGGGATCGACCGAATACGTCTGGTGCGGCGAATCGAGTAGCGCGAAAGCGAAGAACGGCCGGCTCGCGTCGCGCTCCGCGATCCAGGATTCGAAGTCGAGGCCGACGTTGCGATCCTTCTCGTATTTCTCCTCGCCGGGGAACTGGTCGTGGACGCTGTCCTCGATCGAGACCCAGCAGGTCGAGCGGAATTCCGGCGAGTTCATCGTCGCCGCGGAGATCACGCGCGGCTCGTAGCCGGCGTCGACGAGACTGGTGACGAGCACCGGCGGCGCCTGCTCGTTCAGGATCGGCGCCCAGTAGGAGCCATGGATTCCGTACACCAGCGAGAAGACGCCGAAGCGTGTCGCGTTGCCGCCGGACAGGTGCTCCTGGAAACGCCTGCCGCCGTCGGCCCAGCGCGAGAGCTTCGGCATGACCGCCGGCACGAGCATGTCGTGGCGCAGGGAATCGATCACGACGATCAGGATGTTCGGCCTTGCGGTCCCCGCCGGCGCGGGCGGAATGCGCGGTCGCTCCAGCGGATACTGGATCAGCACGCCTTCGGGAGCGAAATCGACTTTCTCGCGCTTGGCGAGGTCGTAGCCGAGACGCCTGCCGATCAGCTTCTTGATCGTCAGCGGCTGGTACAGCGGGAACAGGCGGCCGCGCGCCATCACCGAGCGATCCCGGGTCAAGTCTGCGTAGGCGTAGGTGGCTTTTTCGCCGAGGATCGTTGCCAAAAGCAGCAGCGCGACGATCCACGCCGGCCGCTCGAACCAGCGCCGCCGCGTCGCGCGCTCACTCGCCGCACGGCGCGCCACGCTGGTCCAAAGGCCCCATACGCAGATTCCCGCGGCGAGGGTTCCGAGTGCCACCTCGGTCCACAGGATGGCGTCCAGGTGGATCGATTCCTCCGAGCCGGCGGTGGTCAATTCGTGCCACACCAGGCCGTTGAAGTGGTAGCGGAACATGCCGTAGATCACGGTGTCCGCGTACAGCACGACGAGGAACAGGCCCCACGAGAGGCCGTTCACGATTGCCAGGGCTCGCTTCGACTCGACCAGCCAGGCCAGCAGGAGCAACGGCGCGAAGAGCATCGCGGAGAGCATCGCCATGGTCGACACCAAGGCACCCTGCATGAACAGCTTCGCGGCGAAGCTCGCGCCGTCCGAGGCGTGGGAGAGCCAGCTCTGGCCGATGATCGAGGCCAGGACGATGCTCAGGATCCAGGCCCAGTAGGTCGCGGCGAGTCGCGAGCGGCGTGCGCGCGCCGGAGGCCCGGCTGCTTCACTCCTGGGATCCGGATCGCTGCTGCGGATGGAATCATCC
>DATHET010000211.1:0-22001 GCA_035490315.1 Planctomycetota bacterium | reverse complement strand
CACCGCCCTGGAGCCGGTGATGCGCGCCTGCTCGGGAACCTGGGTGGCCCACGGCAGCGGATCCGCGGACCGTGACACCGTCGACCGCCACGATCGCGTCGCGGTTCCGCCCGGCGAGGAGTCCTACTCGCTGCGGCGCGTGTGGCTGACGCCCGAGGAGGAGCAGGGCTACTACTACGGCTTCTCCAACGAAGGCCTCTGGCCGCTGTCGCACCTCGCTCACACGCGGCCGATTTTCCGCATCGAGGATTGGGAGCACTACAAGGCCGTCAACGCGAAGTTCGTGAACGCCGTGTGCGAGGAAGTCGACTCCGACGATCCGATCATCCTCGTGCAGGATTACCACTTCGCTCTGGCGCCGCGGCTGATCCGCGAGCGCCTGCCGCGCGCGACCGTGATCGTGTTCTGGCACATTCCCTGGCCGAATGCCCAGCACTTCGGCATCTGCCCCTGGCGCGAGGAATTGCTGTTGGGAATGCTCGGCGCCAGCATCCTCGGCTTCCACACGCAGTTCGATTGCAACAACTTCGAGGACTCGGTCGATCGCTTCCTCGAGGCGCGCATCGATCGCGAGCGTCACGCGGTGGTGCAGAAAGGCAGGAGCACGCTGGTGCGGCCTTACCCGATCTCCCTGGAGTGGCCGCCGCGCTGGCTCGAGAACGTGCCGCCCGCCGAAGAGTGCCGCCGCAGCGTCTTCGAGGAGCTCGGGCTAAAGCCCAATGCCCTGCTCGGCGTCGGTGTCGACCGCCTCGACTACACCAAGGGCATCGAGGAGCGACTGCTCTCGATCGAGCGGCTGCTCGAGCGCTTCCCGCAGTTCCGCGGGCGCTTCAGCTTCGTGCAGCTCGCCGATCCGAGTCGCACCAGCATCCCTGCCTACCAGGAGCTCAACGATCGCGTCGAGGCCCTGACCGCGCGCATCAACCAGCATTTCGGAAGCGAGGACTACCGCCCGATCGTGCTGCTGCGCTCGCACCACGAGCCGCCGGCGGTGTTCCGTTTCCTGCGCGCGGCGGATCTGTGCTACGTCAGCAGCCTGCACGACGGCATGAACCTCGTCGCCAAGGAATTCGTCGCGGCGCGCGATGACGAAGCCGGGGTGCTGCTGCTCAGCCAGTTCACCGGAGCCGCGCGCGAGCTGACCGAGGCCTTGATCGTCAACCCGTACGACATCGAGGAAGTCAGCTCCGCGCTGGCCACGGCGCTGCGCATGCCGGCCGAGGAAAAGCGCGTGCGCATGCGCTCGATGCGCGCCTACCTCGCGGAATTCAACGTCTACCGCTGGGCAGGCCGGATGCTCGTCGACGCGGCCCAGCTGCGCACTCGGGAACGCACGACCGGACGCTTGATGCGGCCCTGGAAGATTCGAACGCGATTGTTCCGATGAAGGACATCCTGTCGCAAGCCCATGTCGGCGAGCTCCGGCGATTCCTGACGCGCGACGTGGTCTTCGCGTTCGACTACGACGGGACCCTCGCTCCGATCGTCGACGATCCCGACCAGGCCTGGATGCGCGAATCGACGCGGGAGCTGCTCGAGGAGCTCGCCAGGCTCCAGCGAGTCATCGTCATCTCCGGCCGCGCTCGCAAGGATGCTGCGAGGCGGCTGCGCGGCGTCAAGCTGGTGGGAATCGTCGGCAACCACGGTGGCGAGCCATGGAATGCGGACAGCCGCCAGATCGCCCTGGTGCGGCGCTGGTTGCCCCTGCTCGAAGCTTCGGCGGCGCGCCATCGCGGCGTCGTGATCGAGGACAAGGCCTATTCCGTCGCGATCCATTACCGCCACGCGTCCGAGAAGCAGAAGGCCAGGCAGGCCATGGTCAGGGCGGCCGGCGCGCTGGGCGACGTGCGCATCGTCGGCGGGAAAGAAGTCGTCAACGTGCTCCCGGAAAGTGCGCCGCACAAAGGGCTCGCGCTGCGCGCTGAACTGGACCGGCTGCATTGCGACGAGGCGATTTACGTCGGCGACGACGAGACCGACGAAGATGTCTTCGCGCTCGACGAGCCCGAGAATCTCCTGTGCATCCGCGTTGGAGCGGATCGCGAGTCGCGCGCTCCATACTTCATCAGCGATCAGGGCGCGATCGATGATCTGCTCCACGACTGCATCTCGCACCTGGCGCGGCGCGAGCGCTGACCTCGCGGCCACGAGTCCGGCACGCAGCGGCCCGCGGCGTTCCCACTGCACTCGGTTCGACGATTGAGGTCAGAACTCTTGCGAGTTTTGTTCGGCGCGGCGAGCGCGCTGACCTCGTGGGCACGAGTCCGGCACGCGACGGTCCGTGACGTCGCCCGGGGCTCGGTTCGACGGTCGAGGTCAGCACCCCTGCGAGTCGCTTGGCGCGCCGCGAGCGCTGATCACGCGCGGCACGAGTCCAACTCGCGAAGACCGCGGCGATCGTACTGCGCTCGCCTCGACGACCGAGGCCGGCCACCCTTGCGGGTCGCCGGCCTCGAGGATCAAGAAACTTGCGATCGTCGACGCGAAGTCGACGACGCCGCCGATTTCACGGGCAGATCGAATAAGCGAGTCCGTCGCTCAGCGTCGAATTGTTCGGCACCGGGAAGCCGTTGTCGCGACCCCAGGCCTGGCAATTGACCTGGGTGCCCGGTGCCTGCAGGTAGGCAGCGGGGAGGCCGCCGAGTGCGCCGACCGCGAAGGCGTTCATGTCGATCGAGTAGACACCCGAGCAATCGTTCGGCGGGGGATTTCCGGCCGAGCTGAGCGGGATCGAGCGGCGGATCGGCGTGTTGATGCAGCGTGTTCCACCCAGGAACGGCACTGCGGCCGGACCGTTGTTGGTGTAGATGAGCAGGCCAGGCTTGTTGTTGATCACGTTGCTCGCCGAGACCGTGAAACCAGAGCCCGACGTGGCGCTCGGCAAGCCGATCGCGCTGATCGAAGGCGTGCAGCCCAGGCTGTTGATCTTCGCGGTGCAGTAGACGAGCGGGATGCAACTCCAGCGCCAGGAAATCCCCGCGAGGTCGCCGGCGAAGGACACGAAGGTGGCGGCGCCCGTGTTCGTGTCGATCGTGTACAAGCCACCGCCTTGCTTGGTGCCCCACAGCGTGCCGCTGGAATCGAAGCTCAGATCGCTGAACCAGGTGCCGAGCGCTGCGTCGCCGAAGAACGTCAAGGCGCCGCTGGTCAAATCCAGGCGGAACACGCTGGTGTTGCCGATGTCGGAGACATAGGCCGTACCGTTCGGCGAGATCGCGAGCGCGGTCAATTGATCGAGATTCGGCGAGCTCAAGTTCGCGACCAGCGTCGCAGCGCCGGTCACCTTGCTCAGCGTGTACAGGGCATTGTCCCGCGACGCGTACAGCACGCCCGTCGTGCGCAGCACCTCGGTGCAGCGGAAATTCCAGTTGAACGTGGTGTCGCCGACCACGGTTCCCGTGCCTGTCGCCGGATCGATGCGGAAGGTGCGATCGGAGTTGTTGTCGTTGTAGCCGTCGAGCGAGAACAGGTTGGTGCCGTCGTCGCAGAGGCCGCCGAACAGCGATTCCTCGCCGGTGATCGGCATCGAGCTGAGCGCGCCGCCGGTGAGCGGGTCGATGGTCAGCAGCGAGGGACTGATCGGGCCCGAGGTGGCGTACAAGACGTCGGCTTGGGCCGAGCTCGTGCCCAAGGCAGCCAAGGCGGAAACACAGGCGACGCGGATCAGACTCTTGCGCATGGTGATGACTCCAGTGAGGGGTGAGGGAGCCTCCAGGTTAACGCGAGGCGCTCGGATCGCCAGGGACCGTGGCCCGCGCTCCGCTCAGAAAATTCGCGAGAGTCACGCCGTCGAAGTGCGCCGCCCTCGGCGCGGCCGTGCCCGTGAGTTCGAGCAATGTAGGTACGATGTCCACGAGCCGCGCGGCGGGGATCTCCACTCCGGCGCGGATCCCGGGGCCGGCGAAATACAGGGGCACGATCATCTCCTCGCGCTCGATCCCTCCATGACCGCCTCGATACTTCGTCGAAAAGTCCCAACCCGGCGCGGCGAAGAGGATCACATCGCCGCTGCGTCGATGATCGAAGGCAAGCAGCAGCTGCGGGACCAGGTCGGGGTGTTCCTGCTCGGCGGTCGACTCGAGCCATTCACGCGAGGCATGGGCGCCGGCCTTGATCCACGTTTGCAGCTCGGCGTCTTCGAAGTAGCCGAGCGGATCCGCTCCGTTCAGCAAGCGATAGGCGAACAGCGGATCCGCGGCTTCTCCCGAGCGTTCGATGACTGCGGTCCCGCGCCGGCCGTGCACCTGGACCGCGTTTGCTCCGGCTCGGACCACCACCACGTCGACGGCGGGCGACTGCAGCAGGCGTTCGGGAAGCGCGGTGGCAGTTGACGCTCCAGGCGCTTCCGGGAAGGCCAGGATCTCCGCAAGACTCGGCCGGTCCCTCCATTCGCCGTGCACGCGCAGGTGCAGGCTCGCCTCGCGCTCTCCGCTGACCGTGAAGACCAGGTTCGTGCTCGTGTAGTGCCCGAAGCGCTCGAGAAAAGAGCGCTTGCCGTCGTTCTCCTGACTGGGCAGCGCCGGCGCGCCGATCGCTTTGGGCAGGAACCTGTCCAACGCGAAGCTCAATGGTGCGCCGTGATGACCGTGGTCGGAAGTGAGCACGATGGTCAGCCTCTCGAGCATCCCGCCGCGCGCGAAGGCGTCGAGCGCAGCGCCGATCGACTTGTCCAGATTCACGACGGCCGAGCGATAGGCTTCGCCGTCGCTGCCGTTCACGTGACCGATGTGATCGACCGCGGGCAGGTGGACGGCGATGAAGGCGGGCCATTCACCTATCTCTCGAGCCTGCTCGCCGATTTCGAAGAGCTGCTCGGCGAGCAGCTCGTCAGCCTTCTTCTCGCGCTTTGCGTACCAGTTCAACCACGCCAGCGTGCCTCCGGTCGTGGCGGATTCGGCGAGGGTGATCTTGGCGCCGCGATGGATCGCGAGGGACACGGTCGCAGTCAGGTCCTTGGAGATCATCTCGAAGATCATCGGAGAGGCGGCGTCCTCGTTCGCTCCGTCGCGCTGCGTCTCGTAATTGCGGGTGAGCAGGGCCTCGCGATCGAACCACACGTTCGCCCACACGCCGTGCGTGCTTGGCCAGCAACCGGTCAGCATCGAGGTCGCGTTGGCGTAGGTCACGCTCGGCACTCCCGTCACCGCGGAGCGCACGCGAGCCGCGCGATCGAGCAGATGGCGCGAGAGCAAGGGCAGCTTGCCGCTGGCGGCGACTTCCTCGAAGACATCCTGGCGCAGGCCGTCGACGAAAAAGAGGATCACCGGGCGGCCTGGCACCTCGAAACCGCGTCGTTCCGGGTCGATGGAGAGGCTCTTCTCGCCGCCGCCGAACATGCATGCCGGCGCAATGGCAAGCAGAGCGCAGGCGAATGGGACTGCAAGGGCGTGGCGCACGTTGCCTTGAGGCTAGTACCGGATTCACATCTTCTCCCGAGCCGAACTTGGTCATCCTGAAAAAGCCTGAAGCCTCGAAGCCGGTCCGCGAAAACCCGCGGGGCTCGTGGAGCCCAGAACCAGGGTGGGTCGTGGTCGCCGTGGTCGGATGCGGACTGCTGGTGTTCCTGCGCCTTGCGCTGTACGTCGGCAGGGGAGAAGTGGACGAGCTCGACCGCAGGATCCTGCTCGGGCTGCGCAATGCGACAGATCCGTCGCTCACTTATGGCCCTCCGTGGGTCGGCGAGGTGGTCCGCGACTTCACGGCCCTCGGTGGGTTTGCTGCGATCACGTTCCTCACCCTCGCCGTAGCTGGGGGACTGGCCCTCAATGGAAAGGGCAGGACGGCCTTGACCGCCCTGTCCGCGGTCATCGGTGGCTTCGCGATCAACTATGCCTTGAAGGAGCTGTTCCACCGCGCGCGTCCGGACCTCGTGCCGCACGGCTCCTACGTGAGCTCGAGCAGCTTTCCGAGCGGACATTCGCTGCTTTCCGCGGTCACGTACTTGACGCTGGGAGCCGTGCTCGCGCGCGTCCAGCCGACCAAGGCCCTCAAGATCTACGTATTCGCCCTGGCCGCGATCCTGACCGGACTGGTCGGAATGAGCCGCGTGTACCTGGGCGTGCACTGGCCTTCCGATGTGCTCGCGGGCTGGACCGCGGGACTGATCTGGGCAGCGCTGGTGTGGTGGATAACGCTGCGTTTCCAGCGCAAGGGGACCATCGAACCCGAGCCGCCGCAGTCGGACTGACGCGGCATTCCCTCGGGACAGGAATTCGGAACGGAAATTGCGCAAGGCGGCGGATGCGCTCTCGATTCCGCGGATGCGATCTTGGGATTGCGCCTGGCATCGCTCGACGTGGACATTTCTTCAATTGGGGCGTCCTGAGCGCGACGAGCTTCATCCTGTCCCTCCTGCTGGCTGGCTGCGCGAGTGTGAGCACGGTCAGCGATGCCAAGGTCGACCTGGACATTCCTCTCGAGCTTCCTCCAGCTCCCACTGCGCCCGAGCCAGCGCCTCCCGCGGACGATCCACCTGCCTTCGGGAAGGGAAAGGCCAAAAGCTACCTGGTTCCGGCCGCTGATATCCTGGGTTTCGACTTCCTGCTGAATCAGTACGACCGCCACTTCATCGACGAGGACACGTACGACAGCAACTGGTCGTCGTTCGAGAAGAACCTGCACAAGGGTTGGGTGATCGACAACGATCCCTTCGCCGTGAATCAATTCGGCCACCCGTATCAGGGCTCGATGTACCACGGGTTCTCTCGCTCCGCGGGGCTCAACTACTGGCAGGCTCTCGGCTACGACTTCCTCGGCAGCGCGCTGTGGGAAACGGCTGGCGAGACCGGGCCGCCCTCGTTCAACGACCAGATCACCACCAGCTTCGGCGGGAGTTTCCTCGGTGAAGCCCTGTTCCGCATGGCGAGTCGCGTGCTCGACCGCGGCGGCAGAAAACCTGGCGGCGGGCGCGAGCTCGGCGCCGCGATCATTTCTCCCGCGACCGGCTTCAATCGCCTCGCCTTCGGCAAGCGCTTCGATCCTCGCTTTCCAGATCGCGATCCGGCCGTGTTCACGACCACGAGTCTCGGCGCGCGGCGCAACGCGAAAGTCACCGACCTCGGCGTGCTCGGCGATATCCAGAAAGACGGGGCGATCGCGAGCTTCACGATGGACTACGGTCTGCCGGGAAAGCCGGGTTACGGCTACTCGCGACCCTTCGACTACTTCCACTTCGAAGCGAGCACCACCTCGAGCTTGAATGCGTTTCCCGAGAGCATCGTGTCGCGCGGTCTGCTCGCCGGATCCGACTACAAGTCAGGCGATTCCTACCGCGGCGTGTGGGGCCTCTACGGCAGCTACGATTACATGTCGCCCGAAGTGTTCAGCATCTCGTCCACGGCGCTTGGGCTGGGAACCACGGGGCAGTGGAACATTTCCGATTCGGTCGCGCTGCAAGGCACGTGCATGGGCGGCGTGGGCTGGGCTGCGGTGGGTGCCCTCGCCGATGCGCGAACCGATCGGAACTACCACGCCGGCGTCAGCCCCCAGGCGCTCCTGTCGCTGCGTTTCCTGTTCGGCGACTCGGTGATGCTCGACATGTCGGGCCAGGAGTACTACGTCGAGGGCGGCGCGTCGGACAATGGAACCGGCAGCGAGAGCATTTTCCGCGGCATGGCAGCCCTGACCGTGCGCGTGCTCGGCCACCACGCCATCGGCCTGCAGTTCGTGAACACGACGCGCGACGCGAATTTCTCCCAGGTGAACGACTCGTTCCAATCGGTCGGCGCCTTGAGCGTGGTCTACACCTACCTCAACGACGAGAAGCTCGGCGTCGTGAAGTGGTGAGAGGCTCGCGCATCCTCAGGAGAGCTTGGCGATTCCGTTGCAGATCGCGAAGGTCAAAGGCGTCCTGAGCACCGACTGCAGCCGGTGTCCGATCGCGAACTTGCGCCGCGGCGAGAAGGCCTCGTCGAAGTCTTTGCGCTGCGCGAGGATGCGCTCGGCGGCGTAGATTCCGAGCGCGGTTCCCCAGGGAAGGCCGGTCGCGGCGCCGACGTACCAGACGGTCGGATGGCGCGGATCCGCGGCCATGATCGGCAGCAGGTCCTTGCTCACGCCGAGCATTCCCGACCAGGCGGACTCGAGCTCGAGCGGAACGCCTGGAAACCTGCGAGCGAAGTACTTCGCCGCGCGGCGCGTGATGCTCTCTAGAGAAAGCGCGGGCCGGCGTGCGTAGGTCCGTCGCAGGGCGCCGCCGCCGAGCAGGATGCGCCGGTCGCCCGTGGCGCGGAAGTAGTGGTAGATCAGGCTCGAGTCCCAGGTCATCGCGCAACCCTTGGGGAAGATGGCGCTCATCGCTTGCTCGCTCAGCGGTGCGCTGATCGCGAGGAAGGTCTGCGCGTGGTAGATCTCGTCCTCGAGCAGGCCGAGCTCGGGGATGAAGCGATCGGTGCACACGACTACGTGTTCCGCGCGCACCCGGCCGTCGGCGGTGGCGACTCCATCCGGTAGGACCTGCGCGACGGGGCTCGCTTCGAAGATCTGGACTCCGCGTTGCGCCAGCAGCTCGCGCAGCGCGCGACAGTAGGCGTAGGGATCGATGGCAAACGTCTCGCCGTAGCGCACGCCGGCCGCATAGCGCTTTGTGCCCAGTGCTTCGCCGAGACTTCCGCGCTCGAGGAGCAGGCTCGGGTAACCCAGCTGCAGACGCGCCGCGTGCTCTTCCAGCGCCTCGCGCCGGCCCGAGCGATCGTTGGCGACGAACAGGGAATCCTGGACCTGAAAGTCGCAGTCGAAGCGGTTCGTGTGGATGTTCGCGCGGATGGCTTCGACTCCGGATCGGACGAACTCCCAGATCCGGCGGGCTTCGGCGACGCTGCAACGCGACACCAAGGAGCGAAGCTCGATCTCGGAAGCGGGCGTGATGAACCCCGACGAGCGGCCGCTCGCGCCGGAGCCGCAGGAATCCCGCTCGACCAGCGCGACCGATGCGCCGGCGGCCCGCAGGCGTTGTGCGCAGCTCAGGCCGGTGATTCCGCCGCCGACGACCACCACGGACGCATCGACCGTGCCCTCGAGCCGCGTGGCTCGAGCTTGCCGCAGCAGACCATGCCAGTGGACGGCCTGCTTCATCGTCTCGGAATGTGGCGGATCCTGCTCGGTGAACGCGCCGCGAAACGTCTCAGCGTTTCTCGGGCTGGTCGAATTCGCCGACGTCGTACAGGAGTTTCCACGCGCCTTCCTTCGTGCGCCGCCACACATCGAAGTAGCGGCCGCGCTGCACGGATTCGACGCTGCCGTCGGCGCGCAAGCGGCGCATCTCGAAGCGGCCGCTGGTCATGCCCAGATTGCCGTGCTCGGAAACCGTCACCTGGTCGGGTTCCCAGGTGAGCTTGTTCAGCGGGTCGGCGAAGAGCTCCTGCATGTGCGCGCGGATCGCCGTCGCTCCGGTGATCGGACGGAATTCATCGTCGACCTGCGAGCCATGGGTGTCGAAGGCATTGACCCAGGCCACGATGCCGCCGGTCTGGGTGCTCGCATTGAAGGCGCGGTCGCTTTCGAGCAAGGCCTTCGTCGCAGGCTTCGAAGCAGAAACGCAGGCGCTCGTCGCTAGGAAAAGCGCGAAGGACAGGGCATGGAAGAATTTCATGCCGCCGAGCCTATCGATTCGCGCCGTGCTCGCGCGAGCTTGATACTGCCCCGCATCGCTGAGAAACCGCGATGCGGGGCAGTATCCGCGAGGCTCAGCTCGACGACAGCAGCGTCAGGACCACCAGACCGCGGGCTTCCTTGTCGACGAAGGACAGCTCGCTCAGGTGGTAGTCCGCGAATCCGGGCCCGAGGCGGCCGAGCAAGAGCCTGCTGTCGAGCAGGAGCGCCGAACGCGCGTCATCGACGCTGAGCTCGGGGATGCGCACTTTCTGGAGCTTCGAGAAGATCACCGCTCTCGCCGCGGCCCGTCCCAGGGCGCCGCCGATCGCGCCGACGATCTCCAGCG
This sequence comes from Planctomycetota bacterium, assembly GCA_035490315.1. Taxonomy (GTDB): domain Bacteria; phylum Planctomycetota; class UBA1135; order UBA1135; genus JADJQU01. The sequence continues at coordinate 12,064 of DATHET010000211.1, read as the reverse complement.
GCAGCACGAGCATGCCGCGGCTGACTTCGCACTGCACCGGTCCCAGCGCCAGCTCGGCGCCGAATTTCTTCGCGTGCAAGCGTCCTTCGGAGATGTGCAGCGGAACGGGATCGAATCTGCGTTCGACGATGCGTTCGAGGTCTTCGAGGCTGATTTCCAAGCGCAACATGCCAAGGGCTCCCGCCCATGAAGCCTACGTAGGCCTGCGCACAGTACTGTTCAATCGCGCGCGCGCCACACTTGTCGCCGAGGAAGGCCTCGACTCGGGTATCTTGTGTCGCATGGCCAGAGCCGACATCTCCTGGGTTCGCACCGACGAGGAGGGTCAGAAGCTGCAGGTCTACGCGCACCAGGTGGGCACGCGCTGGGATTTCTTTTCGCGGCCCGGCCGGCACGATGACTGGCAGGTGCTGGAAAACCCGCCGCTGGAGGATTGGCTGGAAGTGCTCGACGGAGTCAAGCGCCGGGCGCAGCGGCGCCTCTACGGACCCGACGAGGTGGGCAAGCTCGAAGCCCTGGTGCGCAAGCGCTTCCCCAAGGCCAGGTTCTGACCCGCGATCGCGGGCCCTGACCCCGAGGGCCCACGCCGCGCCTCCGCGGCCCTGAAATCTCTGGATTGCGTCCGAAATCGGCGCGCGGTCGGGATATTGGTCGCACGGCCATGAAGTCTTCCGCCCACTCGATCGAGGTGCTGCTCGCGCACGAGTGCTACGTGCGCGCCCTCGCGCGACGCCTGGTGTTCGACGAAGACCTCGCGCGCGACGTCGAGCAGGAGACGTGGCTGGCCGCCTTGCAGAACGCTCCGCAAGCTGCTTCCGCGCCGCGCGCCTGGCTCGCGGCCGTGGTGCGCAGCTTCGCGTTCAAGGCCTTCCGCGCCCGCGGCCGCCGCGACGAGCACGAGCGCGCTTTCGGGCCGCGCGAGATTCCGACCGATCCCGCGGAGCTGCTCGAGCGCGAGGACGCGCGCCGCGGCCTGGTCGAAGCCGTCGCCGCCCTCGACGAGCCCTGGCGCAGCACCTTGATCCTGCACTTCTTCGACGAGCTGTCGCCGGCGGAGATCGCTCGCCGCACGCAGGTTCCGCCCAAGACCGTGTACGCGAGGCTCGAGCGCGGGCTCGAGCTCCTGCGCGAGCGGATGTCGCGCATGCGGGGCCGCGAGCGCGGGTCGTGGGCACTCGCCCTGGTGCGCGGGATGCGGCTCGAGCCCGCGAGCCAGAGTGCAGTCGTCGCAGCCGCGGCTAAGACCTTGATCCAGGGAGCCATCGTCATGGGCGTCGTCCAGAAAGTCGTGCTCGGAGCGGCGGCGATCGCCGTGATCGCCGCTTCGCTCTGGTTCTGGCAGCGAAACGAGACCGTGCAGGCTCCGGCCGCCGGGCTGGAGCAGGCGGCGCGGCCCGAAGTCTTGCCGATACCGGCCAGCGGCGACTCGATCGCCACCGCGAGCTCCGCGCGCGAGAGCGCAGAGCTTCCTTCGACCGCCGGCCCGGGCGCGAAGATCGCACCGCCGGCGGATGCAAGCCTCGGTTCGCTGCTCCTGCACCTGGTGTGGGGCGAGGACAAGACGCCGGCCGCGGACGTGGGGATGCAGATCTACCACTCGGCGGCGGCGGACTTCTACCAGGACCGGTTGCGGGCACGCACCGCGAGCGACGGCTCGCTGCTCTTCGATCCGATCCAGGCTGGCACCCTGTCGTTGTATTTCGATCGCGGCAGCATGGAGACCCTGGTGGTCAAGGCCGGCGAGCGCACGGAGAAGACCGTCGAGCTCCCGCGCGGATTCGATCTCAGCGGCACGGTGCGCGACGCCCAGGACCGCGCGGTCGCCGGCGCGCAGATCTATGTCTACGGATCCATGGGCGACTCCTACGAGGGCGATGTCCTGGCCCAGTCGGGCACGGACGGCGCCTACTTCGTGCGCTCGATCGCCAGCGGTGGGCTGACCTTCATTTCGGCGCGAGCGGCGAATCGCGCGCCGACTCCGCAGAAGCTCGTGGTCTCGGTGACCGGATCCAAGGTCAAGGTCGACCTCGCCTTCGAGGATCTCGGCGGTAGGGTCGAGGGCCGCGTGCTTTCGCCCGATGGTTCTCCCTGCGCGGCCGCCGCGGTGGTGATCGAGGACAGCGAGGGCATGAAGTCTCTGCTCTTTCCCGATGGCTTCGAAGGTCGCGGGCCAGCGTCGCAGCGCGCCTTCGCCGACGAGCAGGGCCGCTACCGTTTCGACGGAGTGGGCGAAGGAGTCCGACAGGTCCAGGCACGCGCCAAGGGACTCGCTCCTTGGAAAGGCGAAGTCAGTGTTCTGGCCGGCCGCAACACGCCGCTCTCGATCACGCTCGAACAGGGCGCGAAGCTCGAGGGCGCGGTCCGCGACGACCAGGGAGCGGCCGTCGCCGGCGTGCAGGTCACCGCGGGCGGCAGCTATGGATTCCGGGCCTGCACGCGCAAGACGCGCAAGGACGGGTCGTTCAGCTTCGATTGCGTGCCCCTGGGCGAGATCGAAGTCGCAGTGGAGAGCGAGGGGCGGGGCTCGGCGAGCGCGACGTTGTTCGCCGTCAGCGGCGAGACGCTGCACTGGGATGCGCTGCTCGCGCGCGGACTGGTCTTGCGCGGCCGGATCCAGGCTCCCGGGCGCGAGCTGGGCGACTGGTGGCTCAACATTACAGCGCCGGGCGCGAGCGAACCCTTCATGCACATGGCGCGCACCGACAAGGCAGGCCGCTTCGAGGCCCTGGGTTGCCCCGACCACCCGCTGCGCCTCGAAGTCCACGCTCCCGATGGGGCGCGCTGGCCGATCGCGATCGTCGAGAACGTCCGCGCCGGCGGCGCTGAGCTCGTGATCGAGCCCGACCCCGCTCTCGAGCCGAACATTCACATCCACGGTCGTGTCGTCGATCCCGACCACAAGCCGCTCGGCGGCGTGCAGATCATTCCGGGTCGCGAAGGATTCAACACCTCGCCGATCCTGACCTCGAACCTCGAGACCGGCGGCTTCGATCTCGGGCCCTACCCGAGCGGCAACTGGCAGGTGCGCATCAAGTCCCCGGGCTTCGCGGACCTGGTCACCGAGCCGCGCAGAATTTCCAGCGGCGAGACCTGGGACTGCGGCGATCTCGTGATGCAGCCGGGAGGCAACGTGCTCGCGCACCTGCGGCGTGAAGCGGGCGTCTCCGCCGATCCCGTGATCATCCTGACCAGCGCCGCGGGCCAGCGCGATTGGCTCTTCCTCGATGGCGATACCGCGCGCTCCGGGGTCCTCGCTCCGGGACACTATGAATTGCAGGTCGGCGGAGCGGGGATCGCGCTCGCCGGGCAGCAGCTCGAGGTGCGCGCCGGTGAAGAGACCGAAGTCGACGTCGCGTTGCGCGGCGGCCTGCCCGTGCTGGTGCGCTTCGTCGATGCCCAGGGGAAGCCTTTGACCAGCGGTGTGCACTGCGAGATTCGCGACGCCCACGGTCTGCTCTGCAGCCTCGATGTCGTGCCCGGCTTCGGCCCGATCGAAGTGTCGAGTCACCTGCTTCCCGGTTCGTACCGCTTCCGCGCGAGCCACGCGGACGGGCGCGGCGGAGAGCTCGAGCTCGAGCTGGCCGGGGATCGCTCGAGTCCGCGGGTCGAGCGCGATCTGACGATTCGCTGACCGGGTTTGCAGATCGCCTGAATCGAGGGTTCGCCCGAGCGCCTCGGGGTCGCGGAAAGCTCGATGCCGCGCAATCACTTGTAGAACTGCGCCGAACCAGACGGTCATGTGCCGCGCCTTCGCGCTGCTCCGTAGCGCGGATTCCGCGCATTCTCGCGAGCCACGGACGGATTGGCGGACGGTGGAAGCCCGTCGGCTCGCGGAAGCGGTGATGCGAACCACTCTGGGCATGTCGTTTGCATCCCCAAGGACGGAAACAACCGCGGAGTCCAAGCCGAAGGCGCCGCTCCTCATTCAAGCATCCATAGAACCCGGAAGAACTCGGAGGCCGATCATGATCCGTCGAACCACACTCGCCTGCTCGCTGCTGGCAGCCAGCGCGCTCACCATGTCCATGCTGCCCCAGTCGGGCAACACCGGCGGAGGCAAGCCTGGACAGACTCCGCCCGGTGGCCAGACTCCGCCTGCCGGACAGCCGGTAGCCCCCGGTCAGGTCGGCGGTGCCGCGGGAGCGACCGCCAATGCCCAAGGCCTGAGCCTGCAGCGCAGCGACAAGCTGATCGGAACGGAGATCCAGGATGCGTCGGGCACGAAGATCGGTCGCATCAACGATCTCGTGCTGCGCGGAGACGGCGCCATCGCCTATGCGGTGGTTGCAGGCAGCGATGGTCAATCGACGCTGATCCCCGTGCCATGGCGCAGCTTGCGCTTCACGACTCCTCCCGCGGAAACCCCGGGTGCAGCCGGGAGTGTCGGTCTGAGCCGGCCCTCCGTCGCGACGCTCACCAGCGTCGACGCGGCTCGCTGGAAGACCGCGCCGAATTTCGACACCACGGCCTGGCCCAAGGACAACGATCTTCGCGTGTGGGACGAGAGCGACACGTTCTTCGCTCCGCCGGCCGCAGCGGGCGGCGGGGTTGGCGTTCGTGAAGCCAGCGCCCCGCGGGCGGGAGCTTTCTTCCGCGCATCGAAGCTCCAGAGCCAGGCGGTCGTCGACGCGAACGGACAACCCGTCGGTCGCCTCGGCCAACTCGTGTTCGATCCTGCTGCGGGACGCTTGAACTATGCAGCAGTTTCGATCGACGACGCGAGCGGCGCTAACGGCCGCGTGGTTGCGATGCCCTGGGAAACTCTGCGCGCCTCGCGTTTGGACGAGAAGGATCGCTTCCAGTTGACCGCGCCGCGCGATCGCCTGACCGGCGCGCCTGAGTTCGCTATCGGCGACGAGGGCTGGAAGCAGATGTCCGATCCGATGTGGGTCGGTGAGATGTACAACTACTACTCGGTGCGCCCGTACTGGAGCTCGAACAATGCGGGCAAGGCTCCTGCGCCCGCCAATCCGGCCAAGCCCGGCGACACCGGCGGCAAGCCTCAAGGTGACAAGCCGCAAGGCGACAAGCCTGCGGGCGGCAACAAGCCGGGCAACAAGCCGGGCGGCAAGGGCGGCGGCTGATCACGTCGCACACGTCAACGGCGGGATTCACTTCCCGCCGCAATGAAGGCGAACTACTGTTCCGCCTTTCCTGGGACGGCCTCTGCATCAAAAACGATGCACGGGCCGCCCCGATTTTTTGCCCTCACTCGCTCCCGCGCTGCCCGCGGCGCAGTCCGAGGTAGGCGCTCGCGAAGGCGATGAAGGATGTGCTGGTCAGGAGCGTGAAGGCATTGCCGTGACCGGTGACCAGCCAGAGCATCTGCAGTGAGAGAGACGCGCTGGCGGCGATCGCAGGCGTCGCCATCTGGCCCGCTCGGCAACGCCACCAGGCTTCGCCGATCAGGATCGCGAGGGCGGAGGCCGCGAAGAGGTGCAGCCAATCGAAGCCGTAGAGGCAGAGTTCCGTGAAGCCGACGAGCAGCCAGGCTTCCAGCATTCCGCGCTTGCGATCCCAGCGCTCGAGGAAGCGGACACGCTCGTCGCGCGCGTCGCTCTCCCGCCAGCCGAGCCGCAGCTCGGCCTGGACCTCGGGCGCGAGGGCGACGAACTCGGGCGCGGTCTCTCGTGGATCGCAGACCGCGGGCGCGGATCGAAGCTCAGGCCTCGAGCGAGGCGCGCGCGCGGTCTTGGAGCCGGCCACGGCCCTACATCGACGGGTGGCGGCGCTTCACCTGAAGGCGAAATGCCAGCCGGACCGAGCTACTTCTCGGCCGGCGGCGCCGCGAGGATCTCGATCTGCACGTCGCCGGTCTGCACGCGCTGGCCTGCGCGGATCTTGCAGGCCTTGCGCAGCTCGACCGCGCCGTCGACCTGCACTTTTCCGGCGGCGACCAGCATCTTGGCCTCGCCGCCGCTCGAGCAGACGCCTTCGAATTTCAGGAGGCTCGAGAGCTCGATGAACTCGTCGCGGAGCTGGAATTTGCGCATCTGCATGAGTCAGGAGTCCTGGAATTGGCGGTGGCCGAGGATCACGCGCTCGAAATCGGGCTGCTGGTCGGTGTGCATCTCCGAGGGGAATTTGGCTGCCGAACGATTCCATTTCCGCAGCCAATCCGACGCCAGCCATTCGTGGCGATCGCGAGGCGCCGCGCCGAAAGCTTCGGGCGTGAGCGCGATGGTCGTCTCGACCTTGTCGCCCGCGCTGCGGCCCTTCGCCACGTAGAAGCCGGCCGCGAGCAGTGCCGCGCGGTTGGCGGTCGAGCAGGTGTACGTGTAGAGCTCCGCGGCGCGACCCGAACAGGCCTCGAGGATCGCGCGGAACGTTTGCAGCTTCCAGGGATCGCCGGAACTCTTCGCCGAGAACATGTCGTAGAAGATCAGGTCCGGAGCGGCGGGAGCGGCGGTCATGGTCTCCAGGAAATCGCCGTGGAGCAGCACCCAGCTCAAGCCCTCGTGGTGGCGCGACAGCCACGTACCCTCGGCGAGGATGCCCGCCGGGCCCGCGTGGCGCAGGTAAGGGAATTCGTGCTCCAGCGAGAGCGCGAGGCGCAAGGCATCCAGGTCGTTCTCGAAGCTGACGATCTTCATCGGACGCACGGGACCGGCGGCCGCCGCCTGCTCGTAGCAAGCGATGGCCGCCATCGCGTTGGCCGCCGCGCCCAGGCCGACGTCCCACACGACCAGCGGCGCAGCCGTGTCCGCGCGCTCGCGATCCTCGAGGCGCAAGCGCAGCGCGAGCCCCGATTGGTCGACGTACAGACCGCGCGCTTCGTCCATTGGCGCCGTGCGCGAGTGCATGATCTCGCCCGAGGAAATCTGGCGGATGCTCGAGAAGCCCTCCCAGGCGACGTGCACCTCGAAGTCGCCGAGCGCGCGCGATTTCTTGCGCGGCGGCCGCGCTCGAAGCGTCGGGTGGTCGACGTCCGACGCGTGCAGGAACTCGCGTTTTTCGCGGTAGAGCGCGAGGAACCGATCCTCGAGGATGCTGGCGCGGATGTCGCGCATCAGCTGGTGGTAGAAGTACAGGTTGTGCTGGCCGAGCAGCTGCCAGCCGAGCGACTCGCCGGTCTTGGCGAGGTGGTGGAGGTAGGCTCGCGAGTAGCGCGCGCAGGTCGGGCAGGCGCAGGCGGGATCGAGCGGGGAATCCTCGAACTTGTAGACGCCGCGGCGGATCTGCAGATGGCCGCGCGAGGTGAAGGCCGCCCCGCGCTGGGCGAACTGCGTCGGGATGATGCAGTCGAACATGTCGACGCCGCGGTGGACGGCCTCGAGCATGTCCAGCGGCGTGCCCACGCCCATCAGGTAGCGCGGCTTGTTCTCGGGCAGCAGGCCCGCGGTGAATTCGCACAGGTCCTCGCGCTCGCTCTTCGCTTCACCGACCGCGAGCCCGCCGATGGCGAAGCCGTCGAACGGCAGCTCGCACAGCCCGGCCGCGCTTTCGCGCCGCAGCTCTGGAAACAGAGCGCCCTGCACGATCGCGAACAACGACTGGAGCGATTCGCCGCGCGCCGCGAGGCTGCGGCGGGCCCAGCGCTGCGTGATGCCGAGCGCGGCGCGGGCCACGCTCTCGTCCGCGGTCGACGGAATGCACTGGTCGAGGGCCATCATGACGTCGCTGCCGATCGCGGCCTGGGTCTCGATGCTCACTTCCGGGCTGAGCAGGATCGTGCGCCCGTCGATGTAGCTCTGGAACACCGCGCCTTCTTCGCTCATGGCGCGCGAATGGGGCAGCGAGAAGATCTGGTAGCCGCCGGAGTCGGTGAGCACCGCGCGCTTCCAGCTCATGAATCCGTGGATGCCGCCGATGCGGCGGAACACTTCGGGACCGGGCCGCAAGAGAAGGTGATAGGTGTTCGCCAGCAGCATCTGCGAGCCGGAGTCCTCCAGCGTCTGGGTCATCTGCGCCTTGACCGTGGCCTGAGTCCCGACCGGCATGAACAGCGGCGTGTGGACTTCGTTGTGGGCCGTCGAGAAGCTCGCGGCTCTCGCGCCCGAGCCCGCGGCTCGCGCCTCGAGGCGGAAATTCAATCGTGAACCGGTCATGGATGGAAAGACGCCGAGGTCAGATTCGCGCGCACCTCGACGCACTTGGAGGGCAGCGACGATAGCACGCTCGGTGTCATCGGGAAATGCGAGACAGATCGAACGCACGAATCAGCTCGAAACTGCGACGTTTCGCGCTGAATCGTTTGGCACAAAATGCAAGATGACGAGCAAGCGAATCGACACGCTAGGAATTATCCCATCTCCACTTCCGAGCCCGATGTCAACGACTTACGGGGAGGCGGAGAGCGACAAAGCGGTGAAACGGATCGAACAACAAACGAGTGTCCTGCGAATCGCGACCGAGCTCCGTCTCGCGGTCGCTGCCGCGCGCGAAGAAGATCTTCAGCTCGAGACGGGGCAGACAGGCGACGGAAACGCGCGCAAGAAAGTCGCGCAGCTGCAGCAGGAACTCTACGACCAGGTGCGGCAGGGACCGATGACGGCGATCGAAGCCCACGAGTTCCTCACGCCTCACCTGATCGGCGCGCCCTTGGATCTCCTGCTCGCTGTTGTCGCCACCTTGGATCACGTGCGGCGAGACGCACAAGGGCCGAGCTGATCCGCGCTGCCGCGCACGACGCCGCGCCGTGAGTCAGAGCTTGCGGTAGATGCCCTTCTTGCACACGCTGCAGCGCGCGTAGGGAGCGCCTGCTCCGCGTCCGTCGCCGCCCTTGGATGCGCAGCCCTTGCTGCCGTCGGCCTTCTTCCCGGCGACGTTGCAGCGGCGATCCCCGCAGTTCTCACACACGACCACGACCGGTGCCTGCGTGCCGCAGTTCGGACATTGAGGCATGGTGCTGCGGTCGCGGTGGAAATCGAGGTGGTGCATCCAGTGTGGAATAGCTCGCCTGGCCTGGGCGGACTACCGACGGTGAATCAGTCGTCTCTGGAGACAGTGCAAGCCAACATCAAGAATCCTCCTCGGGGCTGTGTGTGGATCCAAATACCTAGTTCTCGGGAATCGGCGCGCGGAATCCAGGCATGAGGGCGCGGCATCTCGCTCCGGCATCGGCGCCGGCATCGGCGCGCTATCGGTTGATCGTGCGCGGGCTTCCCTTGCGCGCGATCACCCACAGGGTGGCGAGCAGCCCGATCGCGCCGATCCACGCCCCGGCGCGAACCGATGCAGGCCCGTATTCCGCGCGGAATCCGCTGATTCCGACCGGAAGCAGGACCGCCGAGCAGATTCCATCGGCCTCGCGGATGTCGAGCGGCGCACTGTCTCCCACGCTGTGCGCGGTCCAGCCGGGGTACCAGGACCAGGGCTCGGAGAGCACGACGAATCGCCCGCCTCCCTGAGCTCGCTCGCCGCGCAGCTCGACACGCGCGCTGGCCCCGGATTCCCGCGCAAAGAGCGCGGCCTGAGCCGGACCGCGTGCGACCTTGTCCGCGACCAGCTTGGCGAGATCCGTGAGCAGAGCGCGGTCCTCGTCCGTCAGCGGGGAGTGCACGCCAATCGTGCTCACGACTCGCGAACCGGACATCGCGGTCTCGACGCCGACATCTTCGTCTCCGCCGACCACCACGATCGCATCCAGGCTGGAGCTCTCCGCGGAGCTGATCGCGCCCTGGCTCTCGAAGCGGACCACGCTCGCGTCGCGGATCGGGAAGCGCGGGTCGTCGAGCAGCGTGTAAGTGACCAGCTCGTCGATGTCGCCGCAGACTCCGATGACGGCAGCGGGCAGCATGGCGCGCGGGCGCGCGTAGGGATTCTCGAGCAGCGTCGTGCCGTCGACTCCGGGCGGGAAGATGTCCGCGGCGCGCGGCGCGGACGCGATGCTCGTATCGCCGAACACCAGCCAGCGCACCGAGAGTGTTCCAAGGCGGCGCTGGCGCAGGCCTGGAGCAAGCCGCGCGGTCTCGGGCCCGTAGATGTGCTGCTCCAGGGGAACTGGCCAGACGTGGCCGAGGTAACCCGCGACCGTCTCGACGCCGAGCGCCGTGGAGATGAACTGCTCGTTGCGGCCGTCGGGCTCGCGCTTGTCGAAGAACACCGCGCGCCATTCTTCACCGCAGCGCCGCGCCGCCTCGGGCCACTGCGTGTAGCGCGTGACGAGCTCGGAGAAGCGCGTCGGCTCCTTCACGATCCGCTCCGCACGCCAGGAATAGGCGAGCATCGGCGAGAGCAGGATCGCGAGGCCAGCGCCCAGCCAGGCGGGCAGGCTGGAGCCCGCTTTCCAGCGCAGCCGCGACAATCCCCAGCACACGCCGAGTCCCGCCGCGATCGGATAGAGCAGATTCACTCCGGCCCAGGCGCGCAGCACGTTGCGCACGCGATCGAAGGGCGGAACCCAGTCGTACAGGAACCGGTGAACCGGCCCACCGGCGTAGACCAGGAAGAAGAACACCGTCGCGCAGAACAGGAGGCGCACCACGCCGTGGCGCAGCAAGGGCAGGGCGAGCAGCAGCGGCAAGAGCGACCATCCTCCGCCGGTGACCCAGCGCACGCGCTTCCAGGTCTCGCCCCAGTCGGTCACGACCGGGCCCGCGCGCGCATTGCCGTAGGACAGGCGACCGGGACGGTTGGTCGTCTCCGCCCATTCGCGGTAGGGGAGGTACTTGGCCATCACGATCGCGCCGGCGAGGGTCAGGGCCAGCACGCCCCAGGTCAAGCTGCGCCTGCGCTGCTCTTTTCCTCCGAGCAGGCCGAGGAAAAAGATCCACAGGCCGAGCGCGAGCAGCGTGTAGGGAATCACGAAGATCCCACCCGTGAAAACCTCGAGCGCGATCAGGAGCGCGAGCCAGCCCGCCGCGCGCCGCGGCCGCTCGCCGTGCAGCATCGCTTCGGCCGCGAGCAAGAGCCACGGCCCCAGCGCGACCGCCGCGCCGTAGGAAACGTAATCGATGTGGTTCTGGCGCGTGAAAAAGTTGAGCGCGAAAATCGTCGCTCCGACGCAGGCGCCCGCCGCCGCGATCTCGTCGGCCTCGCGCGGCGCCATCCTCCGCCACAGGCAGAGGATCAGGAAGTACATGCCGAGCCCGCCCACGGCGAGGTGCACGACGATCATCAAGTTGATCGTCCACACCGGCGAGCACAGCGAGGCGAAGAGCAGCACCAGCGGATACAGCGTCGGGTTCTCCGGACTGGCGTGGAACGGCGCTCCGCCATACAGGAGGTTCTGCCAGAGGGGCAGGGCGTGGTCCTGCTGCAGCGAGTCGCACAGGATCCGGTAGCGCGGATAGTGCAGCTGCGCCGAGTCGAATCCGTAGATCAGCGCCTCGCCGGAAAAGAACTGGCGATGGAAGGCGAGCGTCAGGGCGACGACCAGCAGCGCGAGCAGGACCACGACCCTGCGGGAGCGGGTGGGGACAGGGCTCGTCATCGTCGCGGGCAGTCTAGCAGCGCGCGGAGCGAGCCCGGCCGCTCTCGAGGCCCCGCGGCACGACGGCCGCGCTCAACGGCGTTGGATGACGACCTCGAGGTATTCCGAAGGAATCACCAGCGCGCGTCCGCCGGAGCGATCGTTCTGGCGCACCAGCTCGAGCAGATCGCTGGCCAGCGTCGCCTGCCCGGCGGCGTCGAGCCGTGCGAAAGCCGTGTTCATCGGGCCGAACCACTGGCGGAAAATCCCGAGCCAGTGCTCGGGCGATTCGAAGCGCATGGAAAAGATGCGCGGCTCGGCCGTGATGCTCGTCGACGCGGAACCGAACAGCTCCTCGAGCCGCTCGCGCGTTCCCCAGGCCGACGCAGGCCGCAGACCGGCCGGCGGCGGCACGTGCTTCGCGACGGCGCGGAACATCTGGCCCGGGAATCCATTGGGAGTCCAATTCGCGAGGCCGATCGTCCCGCCCGGCTTGCACACGCGCAGCATCTCGCTCGCCGCGCGCTCCTGATCCGGCGCGAACATCACGCCGAAGGTCGAGAGGACATAATCGAAGGAAGCGTCCGGGAACTCCAGGTTTTCCGCATCGCCGACCTGGAACTTCACCGGCAGGTGGTCCGCCGCCGCGCGCACGCGGGCCTGGTCGATCAGCGCGGGCACGTAGTCGATGCCCGTGACATGGCACCAGCG
>DATHET010000210.1:0-4991 GCA_035490315.1 Planctomycetota bacterium | reverse complement strand
TTCGTGTCGTTGTTCTGGACCGTGGTCGAGATCTGCATCAGCAGGGCCGCGTCGGACGGATCGCCGTCATCGGTCGGGTCTTCCCAGACGCAGACGGTCACCGGAGTTCCGTTGTTGACGCCGAAGCCTGGGTTGCCGGGGAACCCGTAAGCGACGTCGATCTCGTGGATCACGTCGAACAGCGCCTGAGGGCGCGTGTCGAAGCGCTGGAACCAGCACAGGGTGCCTCCGAGGCTCAGGCCGAGCGAGGAATCGGTCGTGCCGTCGTCGATCGAATAGAAGTTCGACAGATAGTTGCCGGTGTTGCCCGTGCTCCCTGTGTTGACCAGCGAGGCAGGCGCACCGCCGCTCGGCTGCGGCGCGGCGACGCCGGTCTGGCCCGGGCTGACCTGGAGCGGCGCTGCGCTCGTCGCCCCCATGAGCACGGCGACGAATCCCAGACTCGCGAGCAAGGCAGAGTGTCTCTTCATCGGATTGGCGGCCTTCCTCCTCAGTCTAGACCCCCTGATCGGATCGGGTTTCAATCCTGCTGCGTTTCCTCGATGGGCGTGCCGGCGGGGATTTCGTATTCTGCTGCGCTCGTTCGCGAGCACCGAGAGAATCCACAGGCCATGGACCACACCCCGCAAGCGAGGGATCCCTACCCCAACAGCCTCAACCTTCCCTTCGCGGAAGAGCTCTACGCCGCCTACCGCGCGGCGCCAGAGTCCGTGTCCGAGGAATGGCGCGCCGCCTTCCGGGCCCTGGAGGGTGAAGCAGGCGCCGCCAATGGCGCCGCGACCCGCCTGGGACCGGCCTTCCAGCCCCGCAGCATCTTCGATCCTGCCGGAGCCGGCGAGGCGCTGTCCAACGGCCATGCGAAGCGGCCGGCCGTCAGCTCGAGCGGACTGCTGAGCAAGGTCGAGGCCCTGGCCAGGGCCTGGCGCGAGCGCGGCCACCTGCTCGCGAAGATCGATCCGCTGGATCAGCCGCGCCAGCTCCAGCCCGACCTTTCGACCCGCGCCTTCGAGATCGCGGACAGCGAGCTCGACCTGCCGCTCGGCGAATGCTCGATCCCCCAGGCCCGCACGCCGCGCGAGGCCTACGAGCGCCTGTCGAAGACCTATGGCCGGAGCGTCGGGGCGCAGATCGCGCACATCGACGATCCCAAGCTGCGCCACTGGCTGGCGGAGCGGATGGAATCGACGCTCAACTGCAGCGAGCTCTCGCGCGACGAGGAATGGGCCGCCCTGGGCCAGCTCGCCGACGGCAGCTTCTTCGAGGACTTCGTGCAGAAGAAGTTCCTGGGCGCCAAGCGCTTCTCCTTGGAGGGTTCCGAAGGCCTGCTGGTGCTGCTGGCCGAGGTGATCGAGAGCGCCGGCGAGCGCGGCATCGCCGAGATCGTGCTCGCCATGGCCCACCGCGGCCGTCTCAACGTGCTCACCAACGTCCTGCAAAAGCCCGCGCGCCAGATCTTCCGCGAGTTCGAGGACGCTGAGCCCGAGCGCTACCTCGGCGGGCGCGGCGACGTCAAATACCACCTCGGCCACTCGTCGCAGCGCACGACGCGCGCTGGCGCGGAAGTGCACCTGTCGCTGTGCTTCAACCCGAGCCACCTCGAGTTCGTCGCGCCGGTCGCCCTAGGCCGCATGCGCGCCAAGCAGGATCGCGCCGGCGACCCGGACGGGAATCTCGGACTGTGCCTCCTGATCCACGGCGACGCCGCGTTCATCGGCGAGGGCGTTTCCCAGGAAACGCTCAATCTGTCGGGACTGCCGGGCTTCCAGACGGGCGGCACGCTGCACGTGGTGATCAACAACCAGATCGGGTTCACCACGCCGCCGGACCAGGGCCGCTCCAATCAGTACTGCACGGATGTCGCGCGCATGCTCGACATCCCGATCTTCCACGTCAACGGCGAGGACGTCGCGGCCGTGATCGCCGTGGCCCGCCTGTGCGCGGAATTCCGAGCGCGGTTCCGGCGAGATGCCGTGATCGACCTGCTCGGTTACCGCCGTCGCGGACACAACGAGGGCGACGAGCCGTCCTTCACCGATCCGAGGCTCTACGCGTTGATCGCGCAGAAGCCGAGCGCGCACGAGCTCTACGCCGAAAGCCTGATCCACAGCGGTCACGCGACGCGCGAAACGGTCGATGCCTTGTTCGCACAGCGCCGCCAGCACCTCGAGGACGAGCTGGCCGTCGCGCGCGGCGGCCAGTACAAGCTCCCGGTCGAGGGCATGGGCGGCGTGTGGTCGGACTTCCTCGGCGACGCACCCGCCGATGCGGGCGAGACAGACACTTCGATCGCGGCGGATCGCGTCAAGCAGCTCTTGAACGCCCTGTGCCGGGTGCCCGAGGGTTTCCACGTCCATCCCAAGCTCGAGCGCTTCGTCGAAGGCCGCCTGGAGATGGCGCGCGGAGAAAAACCGCTCGACTGGTCGGCGGGCGAGGCCCTCGCCCTGGCTTCGCTGGCCTGCGAAGGCACGCGCGTTCGCCTGTGCGGTCAGGACACCGAGCGCGGCACGTTCAGCCATCGCCACGCCGTGCTGCACGACCACGAGAGCGGAGCGCGCTTCACGCCGCTCGACAACCTCGAGGAAAACCAGGCGCGCGTCGAGGTGATCAACAGCCCGCTGTCGGAAATCGGCGTGCTGGGATTCGAGTACGGCTACACGCTGGACGCGCCGGATTCCCTGGTGCTCTGGGAAGCGCAGTTCGGCGACTTCGCGAACACCGCGCAGGTGATCATCGACCAGTTCCTGGTCAGCGCCGAGGACAAGTGGTACCGCCACTCAGGCCTGGTGCTGCTGCTCCCCCACGGCTTCGAAGGCCAGGGACCCGAGCACTCCAGCGCGCGGCTCGAGCGCTTCCTCTCGCTCGCGGTCGACGACAACATCCAGGTGGTCAACGTCACCACGCCGGCGAACTTCTTCCACGTGTTGCGCCGCCAGGTGCTGCGCAAGTGGCGCAAGCCGCTGGTCGTGATGACGCCCAAGAGCCTGCTGCGACTTCAGGCTTGCGCGAGCCCGCTCGCGGACTTCGAGAGCGGCGGGTTCCAGCGCGTGATTCCCGAGACCAGGCAGCTCGCGGCGAAGCAGGTCACGCGTGTGCTCCTGTGCAGCGGCAAGCTCTATTACGAGTTGGCCGAGCGCCGCGAAAAACTTGGCCGCGACGACGTGGCGATCCTGCGCCTCGAGGAGTTCTATCCCTTCCCCGAGAAGGAGCTCGCCCGCGCCCTGTCGGCTTACGGAGCGGGCGTGCCGCTGGTCTGGGTCCAGGAAGAGCCCGAGAACATGGGCGCCTGGCACTACCTCTACGCGCGCTACGGCTCGCGACTGCAGAAGCGGCCGTTCAGCGGCATCAGCCGGCCGCTCGCGGCGAGCCCGGCCACCGGATCCTCCTCGGCGCACAAGATCGAGCAGAACGAAGTGCTCGATCGCGCCTTCGCGACCTAGAGACCTGCTCGCACCTCCCTCCTCCCTTCCCGCAAGAGAATCATCCATGTCCGTCGAACTGCGCGTGCCCAGCGTGGGCGAGTCCATCACCGAAGTTCAGATCGGCGACTGGCTCAAGAATCCCGGCGACAGCGCCAGCGTCGACGAAGCCTTGGTCGTGATCGAGACCGACAAGGTCACGGTCGAGCTGCCCTCGCCGATCGCGGGTCGCGTGGTCCAAGTGCTCAAGCCCAAGGGCTCGCAGGCCAAGGTCGGGGAAGTCATCGGATATATGGAGGCGGGAAGCGGCGCGGCGAAGGACAAGTCGGCGGCGCAGGCACCCGCGGGCGCTGCTGCGGAAGCGAGCGACAAGGACGGAGCCGCGAAGGGCAAGCGCGAAGCTGCGCCCAAGGCGCCGGAGACGGCGAAGTCGGCGGAGACGGCGAAGGCACCCGAGCTCTCGAAGGCGACGGACACGGGCAAGGCTACCGAGGCCGCTAAGGCGACGGACACGGGCAAGGCGACTGAGAGCTCGAAGGCGGCGGAGACCGCCAAGGCGCCCGACGCTTCCAAGCCTGCCTCCGCGAGCCATGTGATGCCGGCCGCGGCGCGCGCGATCGCCACCAGCGGCGTCGACATCGCGAAGGTGCAACCGACCGGTCCGGGCGGGCGCACGTTGAAGGAGGATGTGCAGCGCGCGGCGAGCCAGGCTCCCGCGGCAGCTCCGGCCGCTGCTCCAGCCGGCGGCGCGCGCGAAGAAGAAGTCGTGCCGATGACCCCGCTGCGCAAGCGCATCGCGCAGCGTCTGGTCGAGGCTCAGGCCACGGCCGCGATCCTGACTACCTTCAACGAGATCGATATGAGCAACGCCATGGCGTTGCGCAAGGAGCATCAGGAGCGTTTCGTCGCGCGCTACGGGATCAAGCTCGGCTTCATGTCCTTCTTCATGAAGGCTTCGATCGAGGCGCTGAAGCGCGTGCCCTCGGTCAACGCCGAGGTGCGCGGCGACGCGATCGCGTACCGCAATTACTTCGACATCGGGATCGCGGTCGGCGGCGGCAAGGGCCTGGTCGTGCCGGTGGTGCGCAATGCCGAGCGCCTGTCCTTCGCGCAGATCGAGCAGAAGATCGCCGAGCTGGGCACGCGCGCCAAGGACAACAAGCTGACGCTCGAAGAGCTCACCGGCGGCACCTTCACGATCTCCAACGGCGGGATCTACGGCTCGCTGATGTCGACGCCGATCCTCAATCCGCCGCAGAGCGGCATCCTCGGCCTGCACGCGATCCAGGATCGCGCGGTGGTGGTCGAGGGACAGATCGTGGTGCGGCCGATGATGTACGTCGCGCTGTCGTACGACCACCGCGTGATCGACGGTCGCGAGGCAGTCACGTTCCTGAAGACGGTCAAGGAATGCGTCGAGGATCCGGCGCGGATGCTTTTGGAGATCTAGTGAACTTTTCCAGAGACTCGCTGAACTCCAGCACCGCCCCCGGCGCTGTCGCGCCGATAACGTCGCGCGCAATACCGCGCGACTGGCCTGCGGAGCACGGCGCGGCGGAGCGCGCCGGGCCCGGC
>DATHET010000209.1:0-18614 GCA_035490315.1 Planctomycetota bacterium | reverse complement strand
GCCATCGGCCGTGAAGTCCGCGAACGTACCTGCGCCATCGAAGCGATGGAAGCACGCTCTGTCCGGGGTGAAAACAGCCCCAGCCTAGAGGCCGAGTTGTCGGTCCAGCGCCGCGAGCTGCGCACCTGCGAAAAAGAGCTGGCGCGCCTCGGCTACGGAATCGACGCAGACGACCCTCACCGCATCGTCGGGCCCGGCACGTCCGTCCGCTTCGACGACACCCAGTTCTTCAAGAAGGTGAGCTTCCGGAACTGAGCGACACGAAGGATGGAACCACAGCGCGCCGCCGCGAGAACTCGCGGCGGCGCGCTGGTTTTCTAGGTTCCCTGACTCGCTCTCAGGCGCTCTTTCCGCCACCCGAAACGGGAGGCGAGACAGGCTTGGCGGCAGGCGGTGCTGGGCGAGCCGGCTTGGCCGGCGGAGGAGCGGGCTTGGCCGGCGGAGGAGCGGGCTTGATCGGCCCTCCGTCGACGGGCGAAGGCGCGGGGGGATTCGACGCGGGCTGGGCCGGCGGGGTCGGGGCAGACGTCGTCCCGCGAGCAGCCCCGGGTGCCGGCTGAACCGGCGCCGCAGGATCGCTCGCGCGCCGCGCCGGCAGGCTGACGGGCGGTGTCGCGGCAGCGGGAGCAGTGGGGACCGTGGATTCCGGTCGCGGCCTGGCAGGATTCGGCACGGACGGGCTGGATTGGTCCGCGGCAGCAGGTGTGTTCCCGCCAGGAGCAGGAGGCGCGGCAGGTTCTCCCGACGCGCCCGCTGTCGGCTGCGAGCCTTCCTTCAGGCCTTCGACGGTGTTGCGCAGGCGCTTGACGAGGGCGGCTTGCTGAAGCGCGGCCTGCTCTGGAGTGACCTCGGCGTTGCGCAAGCGCCTCGTCAGGTCGGACTGAGCTTCGGCGATCCGCGCTCGGATACCCTCAGGATTCGGCGGCGCGGTCGTTGCTCCCGCCGCGGGAGCCTGGGGCGAGCCAGCCCCGCGAGCGTTCTCGACGCGGCGGATGGTGTTGTCATACAGCTCCTTGGCCTTGTCGGAGTCGACCTCGCTCTTGCGAATCCGCCGGCTCAGCGTCTCCTCGATCGCGCGCAGGTCGTGGTTCGGGCCCGAGGGCACCAGGCCGGCCGCTTCGCCCGCCGGGGTCGGAGCGGCATCGGTCTTGGGCTGTTCCAGAGGCGTCGTTCCGAGACGGCGATCTATCGCTTCGAGCAGCTCACGCGCCTTCTCGGGGCTGAGCTCTCCAGTCCACAGCCGGCGGACGATGCTCGCGCGAAGGTCCTGGGGGTTCTCCTGGTCGGCCGGAGTCGCTGGCGCGAGGGCACGCCGCGCCGCCGCGGGCCCGGAGGGCGCGGTGGTCGCAGGGGCCGAAGTGTCCGCGGGCGCCGCGGGCTCGCCGGGGCTCGCGGGCGAAGTGCCTGCGCGGTTCCCGGTCCGCGCGGCGCCCGGAGCCGTGACTTCGCGTCGTGTCCTCAGCTCCTCGGTCTTCTGCGCTCGCCGCAAGGCTTGCAACCGGGTCGATTCGGCCGTCAGATCGGCGGCAGCTCCGGCAGGCAGCTTGGCGGCGCGACTCTCCGCTCCGACGAGGAACTCGTCCTGGTCCAGCTTCCCATCGGCATCGGCGTCCGCCCCGGCGAATGCGCCGCTGTCGAGGCCAGAAGTCGCGGCCTCCTCGAGCGCCAGGGAGCCCGATTTGTCGGCGTCAGCTTTCGCAAAGGAATCGCGCGCCTCCTTCAAGCTCATCCCCGCAGCTTGCGGCTGGGCCGTCGCTTGCCGGGACAGCGGAGCGGCGCGGACAGGAGCCTGAGCGGTGAGCGGCGAGACGCCGAGAATCAGGAGCAGACTGAGGGTGCGGATCGGTCTCATGGGCGTGTTCTCGTTCGAAGGCTTTTGCGAGTTGCTCCGGAGGCAAGGTCCACTCGGCAAGGCTGCTCGCTGAGCTTTACCGGACTCGCGCCCTGCCAGCGATCCGCGTGCCAAGTCGGCCCCTCGGGAGCAGCAGCCTAACCTCTGATCTCGAGGCTGGTTAGAGTTCCGGGCCGCCGAGCCCTGGGAGCGGAAGTGTCCTCGATCGGACACAATCCGGGCCATCCGGCCGGGCCCAGAGCTCCTGGCGATCGGCCGCGACTAGAATCCTCGAGCGCCAGGCGCAGAACCGCGTTGCGATCCCCCACTGCATCTTTCTGGATGGGCATGGCCTGCGGGCTGGTGCTGACGACCGGCACTCTGATGCTCTGGCAGCGTGGCGAGGACTCCGACGTGTCCCGCTACCGCGCGGTTCGCGACTGGGTGCGCGAGAACTACGTGCGCGACGTCGAGCCCGAAAGGCTCTCCGACCTGGCGCTCCACGGCATGGTCGAGCGCCTCGACGACTATTCGCGCTTCTACGACAAGAGCCAGATCGCCAACCTGGAGCGCGACACGACGGGCTACTACCGCGGCATCGGCGCGGTGTTCCGCCCGCCGCTCGAGGAGGGTCGAGTCCTGTTCACCCTGCCGGGATCGCCAGCGGATCTCGCGGGTCTGCGCCCCGGCGATACGATCCAGGCGGTCGACGGACGTGCGCGCGCCGACCTCGGCGCAGCGGAATTCCAGTCCGCGATCTCGGACGACTCCAAGAGCGAAGTGGCGTTGACCGTTCGCGGACTCGACGGGGCCGAACGCAAGCTGCGGCTCGTGCCCGCGGACGTCGTCGATCCCACGGTCCGCCATGCCGCGATCGTCGATGCCGACCGGGGCCTCGCCTACCTCGCGATCAACTCGTTCAGCCTGGAGACTCCGGTCGAGTTCGACCGCGCGATCGCGCTGCTGCAAGCCCAGGGGATGCGCGCACTGGTGATCGATCTGCGCGGCAACCTCGGCGGGGTGCTGCACTCCGCCGTGCGGGTCGCGAATCGCTTCATCGATCGAGGGTTGATCGTCTCGACGGAGGGCCGCGGCGAGCCGACGCGCCACGAGGCCAAGCGCGTGGAGGCCACGCTGGTGCAGCTGCCGCTGGCGGTGCTCGTCGACGGGAACACGGCCAGCGCGAGCGAAGTCCTGGCTGGAGCCTTGCAGGACCACCGGCGCGCCGTGCTCGTCGGCGAGCCGACCTGGGGCAAGGGCATGGTGCAGAAGGTCAGCTCGTTCGGCGACGACGACGCGAAGGTCAAGTTGACGACGGCGTACTACTACACGCCCGCGCACACGAACATCGAGCGCTCGGTGCAGCGCGGACGTGAGCACGGGCTGATTCCCGATCTGCGCGTGGACCTGAATCGCGAGGGAGCCGCTCGCGTGCGCGCCTTTCTCCTGCACTACGACCCCCCGCGCAGCGCGATCGAGGCCTTGCGTGCCTGGGAAGCCATCGAGGGCATCGAGCTGATCGAGACGCATCCGCCGGACGCACAGCTGGAGGCGGCCCTGGGACTGTTCCGAGGCGAGCGACCAGGGCCCTGGGCTCTGGGGAAGCGCTCGTGAGCGAGCTGGTGCTCGGCATCGAGTCGTCCTGCGACGAGACAGCGGCTGCGGTGGTTCGCGCGGGCCGCGAGGTGCTTTCCTCGGTGATCGCGAGCCAGATCGAGGAGCACGCGCCCTTCGGCGGTGTCGTGCCCGAGATCGCCGGCCGCTCGCACCTGCGCGCGGTCATGCCGGCGATCGATCGCGCGCTCGCGGAGGCGGGGGTGGACGTCTCCGACCTCGCGGCCATCGCGGTCACGACGCGGCCGGGCCTGATCGGTTCCCTGCTCGTCGGCCTGTCGGCGGCCAAGGGGCTCGCCTACGCGCGCGGCCTGCCGCTGGTCGGAGTCGATCACATCGAGGCCCATGCCTACGCCGCGATCATGGAAGCGCCCGACGCGGCCTATCCGAATCTGACCCTGGTGGCTTCCGGCGGGCACACGGCGCTCTACGAGGTGCGCTCGCCGACCGAGCTCGAGCGCATCAGCGAGACGCGCGACGATTCCGCGGGTGAAGCTTTCGACAAGGTCGCTCACCTGCTGGGCCTGCCCTATCCCGGCGGGCCTTCGATCGCTCGCCTCGCGGAGAGCGGGAACCCCAAGAAGATCGCCTTCCCGCGCTACCGCACGAAGAGCGGCGAGCCCGATTTTTCCTTCAGCGGTTTGAAGACGTCAGTGCTCTACCACCTGCGCGGCCAGGATGCCCTGGCGCGCACGCCCGAGCCGGATGCGATCCCCGACCGGGCCGACGTCGCGGCCTCGTTCCAGGCCGCGGCGATCGACGCGCTGGTCGCGCCGACCCTGGAATTCGCGCGCCGCCGCGGGCTCGACACGATCGCGATCGTGGGCGGCGTGGCCTCGAACCGGCGCCTGCGCGAGCAGATGCAGGCGCGCGCCTCGGAGTCGGGGATCCGCTGCCTGTTCCCTTCGCCGATCTACTGCACCGACAACGCCGCGATGATCGCGGGCCTGGGCTGGCAGCTGCTGCGAGCCGGCCGCACCAGCGACCTGGCTCTCGACGCGAGCGCGCGTTGAGCGCTGGCGCGCGGCGGACGGAACTGCGAGAATCTTCGCGCTCGAAATCCGCCACGTGGACGCTCACCAACTCGAAACTCTGCTGCAGGAAATCAAGAACGGAACGACCAGTGTCAGCGACGGCCTGGCGCGCGTGAGCGCGACGCCGATCCACGATCTGGGCCACAGCCGGCTCGACACGCACCGCGAGTTGCGCTGCGGCCATCCGGAGGTGGTCTTCGGCCAGGGCAAGAGCCTTTCGGAGCTGGTCGAGATCAGCACGGCCCTGCTCGCGCGCCATGGGCGCCTGATCGTGACCCGCGTCGGCGACGAGGGCGCGCGCGAGCTGCTCGCGGCCCTTCCGCGCGCCGTGCACCACGAGCGCGCCCGCATGGTCACCGTCGCCGATCCCAAGGCTCCCCCTGGCGAAGGCCTGGTGCTCGTGGCCAGCGCCGGCACGTCGGATGGTCCGGTCGCGGAAGAGGCGATCGTCACGGCGCGCGCTCTGGGCGCGCGGGTCGAGGAGCTACGCGACGTGGGCGTCGCCGGGGTCCATCGACTCCTGGCCCACGTCGATCTCCTGCGCCGCGCCAACGTGATCGTGGTGGTCGCCGGCATGGAAGGCGCGCTGGCGAGCGTCGTCGGCGGCCTGGTCGAGCGCCCCGTGGTTGCAGTGCCTACCTCCGTGGGCTACGGCGCTTCCTTCGAAGGGCTCGCCGCCCTGCTCGCCATGCTCAATTCGTGCGCAGCGGGCGTGAGCGTGGTCAACATCGACAACGGTTTCGGCGCGGGTTACTGCGCGGCACAGATCAACCGCCTGGCAAAGGTCAAAGCATGAGCATCCCGGGAAAAGCCTGGCTCGCCCTCGAGAACGGTCTGGTGATGGAAGGTCAAGCCGTCGGCGCGCCGGGCGAGAAGTCGGGCGATCTCGTGTTCAACACGGCGATGACCGGCTATCAGGAAATCCTCACCGACCCCTCCTACTTCGGTCAGGTCGTGGTGATGACCTATCCCTTGATCGGCAACTACGGCGTAGCCATCGAGGACGACGAGAGCGATCGAGCCTGGGCCGAGGCCTTCGTGGTCAAGGAAATGTCGAGCATGCCCAGCTCGCGGCGCTCGAACATCGACCTGCCCGAGTGGCTGCGCAAGAAGGGCGTGGTCGCGATCAGCGGCGTCGACACGCGCAAGCTGACCCGCATTGTGCGCGAGGAGGGCTGCCTGCGCTGTGTCGTTTCGACGATCGATTCGGACCCCGCGTCGCTGGTCGCCAAGGCGAAGCGCGCTCCGGCCACCGACGGTCGCGATCTCACCCACGAGGTGAGCTGCAAGGCGCCCTATCGCTGGCTGGACACCTACCAGGATTCGTATCCGACCCTGACGGGCCCGAACAGCGACCAGCGGATCCGTGTCGTCGCTTACGACTTCGGCGCCAAGCGCAACATCATGCGCAGCCTGGTGCACTCCGGCTTCGACGTCACGGTCGTGCCCTCGCGCACCACGGCCGACGAGGTGCTCGCCATGGATCCCCAGGCGATTTTCCTCTCCAACGGCCCCGGCGATCCGGCGGCGGTGACCCACGCCGTCGACGCGCTGAGCAATCTGATCGACAAGAAGCCGATTTTCGGCATCTGCCTGGGGCACCAGATCCTCTCGATCGTGTTCGGCGCGAAGACGCGCAAGATGCCCTTCGGCCACCACGGCGCGAATCATCCCGTGCGCGACCTGATCACCTCGCGGGTGGAGATCACTTCGCAGAATCACTCGTTCGAGGTCGACCGCTCGACGTTCCCGCCCAACGTCGAGGAGACGCATACGAACCTGAACGACGGGACGGTCGAGGGCATGCGCCACACGAAGCTGCCGGTGATGAGCGTGCAGTACCACCCCGAGGCGGCCCCGGGCCCGCTCGATTCCGCCCACCTGTTCGCGCGCTTCCGCGAGCTCGCCCTGCGCTGATTCCAGGAGACTCGCGGCGGCGCGAGCGAGCCTTCGCAATCCCCTCTTCCAAGTCCGCGGACCGGGCCTAGTTCGCGGCATGGCGACCAGGACGAAGCGCGCGGCGCGGCTGTCGAAGACCGACGCCGACGTGATCGTGATCGGCGCGGGGGCAGCTGGACTCGCCGCGGCGGAGCGACTCTGCGCTCGCGGTCTGCGCGTGATCGTCCTCGAGGCTCGGGAACGCGTCGGAGGCCGGTTGTGGACCCGGCGCGGGCCCGACTGGCCCCTGCCGATCGAGCTGGGCGCGGAATTCCTTCACGGCGACACGCCCGAAGTCATGCGCATCGTCAGTGCCGCGCACCTGGCCGTCGTCGAGGCTCCGCCGTCGCACTGGCGCAAGGTGGCGCGCGTTCTCTCCGAGGACCTGAGCTTCGACAAGATGCTCCAGCGCACGATGGCGCGCGTGAAGTCCGTCGTCGAGCGGCGAGGAGAGCGCTCGTTCGAGCAGGCGCTCATGGAAGCGCAGGTCGCGGAGCCCGCTCGCTCTCAGGCCCTGGCCTTCGTCGAGGGATTCCATGCAGCCTCCGCCGCGCGCATCAGCGCGCGCGAGCTCTCCAAGGAGAATCTCGGCGTCGAGTCCTTGAAGCGCGTGGTCAGCGGATTCGGCGATGTCGTGACGGCGCTCGAGCGGCGCCTGCCACCGGAGACTCTGCAGCTGGGCAGGATTGTCAGCGCCATCCGCTGGCGGCGCGGACAGATCAAAGTCTCCTCCCGCACGACGACCGGCTCACCTGCGGCGGACCTCCGCGCATCCAAGGCGATCGTGACTCTGCCGCTCGGTCTGCTGCAAGCTCGAAGCCCGTTCAGCATCGACTTCGACCCGCCGCTGCGCGCGAAGGACGCGCCGCTCGCCAAGCTCGCGATGGGAAACGTGGTCAAGCTGGTATTCCGC
The DNA here is from genome assembly GCA_035490315.1 of Planctomycetota bacterium. GTDB lineage: Bacteria > Planctomycetota > UBA1135 > UBA1135 > JADJQU01. Next base: position 11,284 of record DATHET010000209.1, on the reverse strand, counting down.
TTCCGCGAGGCGTTCTGGGAAGACGAAAAGCTCGTGCGGACGAAGCAGGGAAACCCACAGACCATCGGATTGATGCATGGACCCGGCCTTGCCTTGCCCACCTGGTGGACTCAGCTGCCGATCCACGCTCCGATGCTCACCGCATGGGCAGGTGGCGCGCAGGCGGAGCCCCTCTCGGACGCGAACGATCGCGAGCTGATCGCGCGCGCGCTCGATTCGCTGGCGCAACTGCTCGGTGTCCCGCCTCGCGTTCCGCACGAGCAACTGGTGGCCTGGCACAGGCACGACTGGGCGAGCGATCCCGCTTCCGCCGGCGCCTACAGCTATCCGCTGGTCGGCGCCGGGAACGCGGCGAGCCGGCTCGCCCTGCCGCTGGAGAACACGCTGTACTTCGCGGGCGAGGCCACCTGCGCCTGGCCGGAGAACGGAACGGTCGAAGGCGCCTTGGAGAGCGGGAAGCGCGCGGCGGCGGAAATCCATGCGGAGTGAACGCGATCCTCGGACATTCGGCTTGCACTGCGATCGCAAGGGGCGATGAGCTGCCCACCATGGGTCTGCGAACTCCGCCTCCGGCGAAACCGGGAGAAGTGAACTACCACTTCCTCGATCGCTTCACGCTGGTGCACGCGTCGATCGGCGTCGCCTACGCGCTGCTCGGTCTGGGCTTCGCGTTGACAGCGGCCCTCGCCGTGGCTTGGGAGGTCGTGGAGAATCCGATGAAGGCCTACCTGCCGCGGATCTTTCCGCACGCGACGAAGGACACGCTGCGCAATGCGGTCGGCGACACGCTAGCCGTGATTACGGGCTGGTACGTGACGCGGCTCTTCCAGTGAGCCTGCGCGCGCTCACAGCATCGAGACAGGATCGACGTCGATCGCGATCTTCGGCCGCGCTTCCGCGGCGGCGAAGACGCGAACTTTCGCGAGGATCTCGGAGAGCAGCGGGCACTGCGGGCCGGACTTGAGCAGCACGTGGTAGCGGTGGCGGCCGCGCGCCATCGCGATCGGCGCGGGCGCGGGACCGAGGGCGATGATCTCGGCGCGGTCGAAATCGGCCTGGAGCGTCTCGACCATGCGCTCGGCCGACTTCTGCACGCGGTCCAGCTCTTCGTCCTCGAACACGATGCGCACCAGACGCCCGTGCGGCGGATAGCCGAGCTCGCGCCGCAACTCGTCCTCGGCGGCGGCGAACCCCTGGAAGTCGTGCTCGGCGGCGCGCTGGATCGCCGGATGCTCAGGGCTAAGCGTCTGGACCACGATCTGCCCGGGCACGAGGCCGCGGCCGGCGCGGCCGGCGACCTGCGCGATCAGCTGGAACGTGCGCTCGGAAGCGCGGAAATCGGGCAGGTGCAAGCCGGCGTCGGCGCTGACCACGCCGACCAGCGTGACGCGCGGAAAATCCAGGCCCTTCGCGATCATCTGGGTGCCGACCAGGATGTCGATCTCGCCGCGGCCGAAGGCCGAGAGAGCGGCCTCGTAGTCCTCGCGCCGGCGCATGGTGTCGGAATCCATGCGCAGCACGCGCGCGGTCGGGGCGAGGAGCTTGATCTCATCCTCGATGCGCTCGCTGCCCGCGCCCAGGTAGCGCAGGTCGGGCGCGCTGCAGTAGGGACACACGCGCGGCCGGACTCGCTCCTCGCAACAGGAGTGGCAGACCAGGCGCGCGATGCGCTGGTGCCAGGTCAGGCTGACGTCGCACTCGCCGCAGCGCAGCGTGCTCTTGCAGCCCGCGCACCACAGGACCGGCGCGAAGCCGCGCCGATTCTGGAACAGGATCGATTGCTCGCCGCGCTCGAGGCCGCGCAGGACGAGGAATTTCAATCGCTCCGAGAACAATTTCGCGCCGCGCGCGCCCTCGTTGCGCAGGTCGACGATCTCGACCTGGGGCATCGGCTTGCCGCCGACGCGCGCGCGCAGCCGCAGATGCTCGTAGCGGCCGCTGCGCGCCTGGTGCCAGCTCTCCAGTGAAGGCGTCGCCGAACCGAGCACGCACACTGCGCCATGGCCGCGCGCCACCTCGACGGCGACGTCGCGCGCGTGGTAGCGCGGCACGTTGCCTTGCTTGAACGAGGGCTCGTGCTCCTCGTCGACCACGACGATGCCGAGGTCGGGCACGGGCGCGAAGATCGCGGACCTCGCGCCGACCACCACGCGCGCTTCGCGGCGGCGCAGGCGCTGCCACATCGAGAAGCGCTGGGCATCGCTCATCTTGCTGTGTAGCACGGCGACGTCCTTGAAGCGCGAGCGGAACCAGCCGACGGTCTGCGGAGTCAGCGCGATCTCGGGCACCAGGACGATCGCTCCGCGGCCCAGCTCCAGCGCGCGTTCGATCGCGGCGAGGTAGACCTCCGTCTTGCCGCTGCCGGTGACGCCTTCGAGCAGGAAGGTGGCGTGCTTGCGAGTCTCGAGCGCGGCGTTCAAGGCCTCGACGGCCGTCTCCTGCTCGTCGGAGAGGGCCGCGGGCCGCGGACGCTCGCTGGAAGCGCTCTCCAGCTCGTCCTGGTCCTTCTCGACGGACTCGATCACGGCCAGGCCGCACTCCACCAGCGATTTCGCCGGGGCTTCGGACAGGTTCATGCGCCGCAGCAGCTCGCCCAGCTCGACGGGCGCGCCGATCTCGAGCAGGGTGCGCAGCAGGCGGTGCTGCTTCTCGCGCTTGGTGGCGAGCTCGGCCATGACGTCCGCGGCGACCGGCCCGCTCGCGCGGATCGTGCGCGTGCGCCGTCTCCCGCTCTCGCGCTTCAACGCTGCCGGCAGGGCCGCGTGCAGGGCTTCACCGAAGGAGCAGGCGTAGCGCTCGGAGATCCAGCGCGCGAGCGATTGCAATTCGGCGCTGACCAGCGGCTTGGGATCGAGCACGCGCGCGACGTCGCGCAGTCGTTTGGGATGCAGGTCGGACTCGCTTGAGAGCCCCGTGACCACGCCGACTTCGCGCGAGGTCCCGAAGGGCACCGCGACACGGATGCCGAGCTGCACGCTGGCGACGAGCTGCGGCGGAATGCGGTAGGTGAATTCGCAATCGATCGGCCGATTCAGCGCGACGTGGGCGAAGTTTCCCGCGGTTTTTCGCGGCGGATGCTCGCCTGAATCGGCAACGGCCTTCGGCTTTTGCTTGAGCGCCTGAGCGTGGGCCGGCTCGCGGCCGAACAGGGTCACTTCGCCGGGCGAAGGTCGAGGAGCGCGCGACATCGGCGCATTCTACGCGCAGGCGCAGGGCGTGGCGCGGCAACGCGGACAGCCCTTCGCGTACTTTTTCTGGATCGCTTGCTCCAAGCTGACGCCGGACATCGAGGCCAGTGTCGCGAGCCAGGCGAACACGTCGGCGAACTCGCCTTCGAGCTCGGCCTTGTCCTTGCGACGCAGGGCGCGCGTCAGCTCGCCAACCTCTTCGCAGAACCACATGTGCGTTCCGGCGAGGCCGCGCTGCGAATCACGCGCGAAATAGATGCGCTCGATCAGTTCCTGGAATTGTGCGACTTCCATGAGAGCGGCTCAGACCTTGCGCGCGGTCAGGATCGAGATGTCGCGCGTCAAGGGCGCGCCGGCCGCGTAGGCCTCGAGCACGCTGCGCAGCCGATCGAGGAACTCTTCGCTGGTGCGCGCGCCGTGGCGCTGCACCTGGCCGTAGATCTGCTTCTCGCCGAATTCCACGCCCTCGGCGTTGACGAGGACAGCCGGCCCGGAGTTGAAGATCGCGAGGCGATCGCCGGCCTCGAGCTTGAGCTCCACTGGCTCGAGTCTGCTCTCGAAGATCGGCCCGGGATCGAAGCCCAGGGCGATGCCCTCTGGTTGCACCAGCTTCACCTTGCCCGTCGCGGCCACGAGGTGAGCCAGGGGCAGCTTGTGGCCCGCGCAGGCCACGCGGGCCACGCTCGTCCTCGGGTCGATCAACACGTAGAGCGCCGAGACGTACATCCCGCGGCGCACGTCGCCGGCGAGCTCGCGGTTGACGTGGAACAAGGCCTTCTTCAGGTCTTCCCCGCGGCTCAGCTCCGCGCGCAGGTAAGCGCGAGCCGTCGCGCCGACCAGCGTGCCGGGCAGCCCGCGGCCGGAAACGTCGCAGACCAAGAGGCCCACCTCGCCCGAGGGGGTCGAGATGAAATCGTAGAAGTCGCCGCCGAGGTCCGCGGCCGTGAGGCACAGGGCCGCGAACTCGAAGCCGGCGCGTTTCGGAATGGCATTGGCGAGCAGGGCTTCGCGCACCTCGGAGGCCAGGGCGACCTCGCGCTCGCGCACGGACAGCTCGAGCTGCGCTTCCTGGGCCGCTGCGAGGTCGGCCGTCATGCGGTCGATCGAGCGCGCGAGCACGTTGACCTCGCGCACGCCGCGCGCGCGCGTGACGTGGGAGAGATCGCCGGTCGAGATCTGGTGCAGATCGTCGGCGATCGCGACGATCGGTCCGGAGACCTGGCCGGCAACCCAGACCGAGACCAGGGCTCCGACCGCGATGACCACGACGGTGATCCCGATGATCAAGCCCAGGATGCCGCGCTCCGTCTCGCTGGCCGTCGCCGGCGCGAGCAGGTCGAAGTCCGGGGCCTTGGCTCCCGGCGAGTAGCGCAGCAGATAGGCCGGATCCTTCGCCGGACCGACCACGATCGGGAAGCGCTTGATCTGCTCCGAGTACTCCTTGACCTCCTGGCCAGGGACCTGACTCCAGCTGATGTTGTGCTCGAGCTCGCCGGACTTGGCCGTGCGCTCGTCCCACATCGCCTTCAGCTCGTTGCGAAGCTTGATGAACTGCTCGTTCGCCGGGTAGGACTCGGCGATGCGGTTGTTGACCGAGATCAGGAGATCGCGCTCGGTGGACAGGCGCCGCATCTCCATCGCCGCCGTCTGGTTGGCGCCCGTCAGGCGCACGGCGTCGATCAGCGAGTTCTCCTGCAGGTTCGACGTCACCTGCGCGACCATGGTGTAGAGCGCGAAGCCCGCGACGACCATGACGGCCGCCAGGGCGATCGTCATGAACAGCGTGAAGCGCGTCGAGAGCGACATGCCTCCGCTCGGCGCGTCCAGTTCCCTTGTGCGTTTGGCCATGCGTTAGCCTCCCGTGGTCCAGGCGACGTCGATCAACAACCGTGCAGGCAGCATCACGAGCACCAGCCCGTAGACTCCCGCGACGACGTCGTCCAAAAGGATGCCGTCACCGCCGCCGAGGGCTTCCATCTTGCGCGCGAGCTTCGGCTTGAACACGTCGAAGAAGCGGAAAACGAAAAAGGCCGTCACCAGGGCGATCGGCGAGGGGCCGCGCATCCAGGCGACGGTGATCAGGTAGCCGATCACCTCGTCGAGCACGAAGAAACCCGGGTCCTTCTTCTTCGCGTAAGCTTCCGACCAGGGTCCCAGCGAGCGGCCAATCGCGTAGAGCACGGCGGCGGCGGCCAGGGACAGCCACAGGTAGCGCGGGTCGTCGCGCAGGAGCCAGGCGATCGCCACGCCGCCGAGGGTTCCGACGGTTCCCGGCGCGAAGGGCGAGCAGCCGAGGTACAGACAGGAGACGATACCGAGCTTGATCGCGTTCACGCGGCGTGCTCCGCCAGGATCCTGCGCGTCTTCACGATGTACGAGATGCCCGATCCGACCGAGGTCGCCAGGGTCGCCCAGACGAAGAGGCGGGCCGTGGCTTCGAGGGAGCGCTGGAATTCCGGAGTCCATTCGAAGGCGAACATCCCGATCACCACGCCGACGGCGATGCACTGGGTGAACATCTTCACCTTGCCGAAATTGTCGGCCGGGAACTGCGCGCCGAGGCTCTCGACGTAGCCGCGGATCCCGGTGACCAGGAACTCGCGGGCGAGGATCACCACCACGACCCAGGCCGGGAAGTACGCGCGCGACCAGGGCATCACCGCGAGGAAGATCATCGCGCCCAGGATCAGCACCTTGTCGACGAAGGGATCCGCGATGCGACCGAAGGCCGTGATGTGATTGCCGCGGCGCGCGAGCCAGCCGTCGAGCACGTCGGAGACGGCGACGACGATGAACAGCCAGAAGGCGTAGAGCAGCTTGGTGCGCTCGCGCTCGATCGCCTCCACCCCGACGTTGCCGAACTGAGCGAACACGACGAACAGGCCGGAGGCGCCCACGAACCGCGCCGCCGTGATGCGGTTGGGCCAGTGCGCGAAGATGCCCTCCCTCATGAGCCAGGTTCCGGGGCCTGCGTGCCCGTCCTGGACTTGGACAACCGAGCGCAGAGCAGGTTGAACTCGCTGTCGACGTCCTCGACGCGCACGCGCACGCGGTCTCCAACATTGGCGCGCAAGCCGCGCAGCCGTGCGATCAGGTCGACCTCGGGCGCGTCCATGTCGGTCCGGCCGACCGCGTAGGGCGTGCGGCCTTCCTGGTGCGATTCGTCGACCAGCACTTCGAGCTCCGAGCCGATCAGAGCGCGCTGGGAGGCCGCGAGCACCTCGTCGCGCGCGGCGAGGACTAGGTCCCGGCGCGCGAGGGCGACGGCCTCGGGGACGGAGTTCTCCAGCTCGAAACCCGGCGTGCCGGCTTCGTGCGAGTACGTGAAGGCGCCCAGGCGGCCCAGGCGGTACTGGCGAACGAAAGCAGCCAGCTCTTCCGCGTCCTGGTCGCTCTCGCCAGGGAAGCCCAGCAGCACGGTCGTGCGCAACGTGATGCCCGGAACCTCCTCGAGCAGGCGATCGAAGAGCCGCCGGACCTGATCCCCGCTGCCCGCTCGCCGCATCGCGCGCAGCATCGGAGTCGCGATGTGCTGCACCGGGATGTCGAGGTACTTCAGGACCCGCGGGTGCTCGCGCAGGAGCCGCGTCAGGTCCCAGGGGAAGCGATTGGGGTAGGCGTACATGATGCGCAGGCGGTGCAGGCCCTCGAGCTCGGCCAGGCTCTCGACCAGCGCGGGCAATTCGAGGCCGATGTCGCGTCCCCAGGCCGTCGAATCCTCGGCGACGAGCACCAGCTCGCGCACGCCGGCCGCGATCAGCTCGCTGGCCTCGCTGATCAGGTCCGAGGGACGCTTCGAGCGATGCGGCCCGCGGATCGAAGGGATCGCGCAGAAGCTGCAGGTGTGGTCGCAGCCGTGCGAAATGCGGAGGTAGGCATAGGAACCCGGCGTGGCGAGCAGGCGCGCGCCGTCGCGCTCGGGCTCGCGCAGGCCGGGGCTCTCCAGGTAGCTTTCGAAGACGCGGCCCTCGGCCATCTGCTTGATGCGCCGCGCCAGCTCGCGCCCGTCGGAGATCTCCGCGAACAGATCGACGCCGGGGAATTCTCGCGCGAGGTCGCGCTTGTAGCGCTGGACGAGGCAGCCGGCGACGACCACGCGCTCGATCTCGCCGCGCTGCTTGCGCTCGAGCAGGCTGCGAATGTTGGAGTAGGACTCTTCGCGCGCCGCGCCGATGAACGAGCAGGTGTTGAGCACCACCGTCCCCGCCACGCTGGCGTCGCCCGACACGGCGAGCCCCTGCTCCGCCATGCGCCCCAGGATCAGCTCGGAATCGATCAGATTCCGGGCGCACCCCAGGTGCACGAGGCTGACCACCGAGGCCGGCGGCGTGGTGGGTGGATTCGCCTTGCGGCGTAGAGAGCTGTCCTTCTTGGCCATTCAGGCGCGATCTCGAGTCATCCGGCGCCATTCCTGGCGCCGCGGGCCCGGAGGATCGCCGTCGGGGCGCTCAGGACGCCGCGCCAACCCTGGCCCGCCATTCCTCCGCGGTCAGCAGTATATCTCTGCGCTGCCCGCCCAAGTACGGACCGATCAGTCCTTGTTGCTGGAGCTGGTCGAGGACCGCGGTCGCCTGCTTGAAATCCAGGCTGAATTCGCGCTGCAGCATCGACACGGCGACGCGCTTGTGCGCCAGGAAAAGGAGCCCGGAGCGGAACACCAGGTCGTCGCCCACGGGAGCCGATTCGGAGCTCTCGCTCGGCGCAGGCTGCGGTTCCATGACCACGGTCCGTTGCCGCGGCGCGGCTTTCGCCGCCGGCTTCGGCGCGGATCTCTCCGCGGGCCGGGCGGGTTCGCTGACAGGCGCCGGGGCGGGCTTCGGCGTGGATTTCGCCGCGGGTTTCGCGACTTCGTTGACGGGGGCCGGCGCGGGCGCGACGGAATCGAACAGGCCGTTCTGCACCGGTTGGAGCACGACTTCACGCTCCCGCTCGGCGGGCTCGGCGTTGTCGGCGGGCGGGCTCGGCTCGACGGCGAGGGCCGAAATCGGGGCGTCTTCCTCGGCCGCCTGGGGCTCGAGATCGAGTTCGGCGTCCTCTTCGTCGAGCTCGACGGCGGCATCGAGGTCTGCTTCCTCGTCCACGTGAATGTCGTCGTCCTCGTCGAGATCGATCTGCACGTCCGCGGCCCAGGGCTCGACGCCTTCGGGCTCCGGATCCTGATCGAGCTTGTCCTCGTCCTCGTCCTCGTCCAGCTCGACCTCGACTTCGGCGATCGGCATCTTGGAGTTCTCCGCTGCGATCGACTCGCCGCGCAAGGCCGCGACCAGCTCCAGCGGCGTGCCGTAGGCATCGACGACTAGCGGCTCGCTCGCCTCGGGGGCTTCAGGAGCTTCGTCCAGCTCCGGCTCGTCCAGCTCGTCGGCCGCTTCCTCGCTCTCCCAGGTCGGCGCGCCCACCGGTCCGGCGCTCGACGGAATCGGAATCGGCAGGGCGCGGGCCAGCGGCAGGATTCCGCCACTCTGCGGCGCGGCGGGCTTGGGAGTTTCGGCAACCGGCTTGGCCGGAGATGCGGCGGGTGCGGACTTCAGCTCGGGGGCGCTCGCCGCTCGCGCGGCCGCTCCAGCGCCGCGGGCATCCTTGGCTCCAGCCAGATCTGCGTCAGCGCCGAGTGGGGCTGAGACTGGCTTCGATGGGCTCCAGCTGCGCAGGGTCCCAGGACCGCCCTCACCTCCCCCGCCGGCAGGGCTGACCGGCTGGACGGCGGCAGGGGTTGCCGAGCCTCGGGGCGCTTCGGCGATGGGTGCGGATCTGCGTGGCTCATTCGCGGTTTCGATGGGACGTGCCCCGGCGGGGATGCCCCCGTCCCGGCGGACGTCCGCGGGATAGGGCGAGGGGGCGTGGTTGACGGTGCTGGCGCTGCTGCGGTTGACGCTCCGCAGGGCGGCGAGGATCTCCTCGCGCTCCGCGTCGTCCGGCAGCAGGGCGTCGGCTTCGGCGGTCGTGACTCCGGAGGGATCCTCCGCAGCTTGCCTGGCCGCGGTGGCAGCCCGGGCGGATCTTCTAGCGTCTTCCTCGCTGCCGGTCTCGGAGACGGGATCCTCGCCGACCAGGGCATTGGCCTTGCCGATCAGGGCCGGGGGTGCGACGCGCAGCCAGATCACCCAGGCCGGGATCAGGAGGGCACAGAGGCCCAGGATCACGCCTGCGACGGGGTGGCCGACGAGCTTGCTCATGCTCCCGCCGATCCACTGGCCCCAATAGCCTCCAAGCGCGATCGAATCCGGGCGGAAGGCGCCCATCAGGATCGACAGGCCGAGCGCGGTGGCCACGAAGCCGATCGGGTCGCGCAGCGTGCCGCGCTCGCTGCCGAACACGAACAGCCGGCCGCCGACGAACAGGAATCCCGCGCAGATCCAAAGGATCGCCGCCGGACCGATGCACCGGATCAGCCCGCTCATCACTACGGTGAAGGTGCTCGGGTTCGTCGGTGCGGGCCCATTGAGGAACAGGACCGCCGAGATCCCCAGCAGTGCGCCGAGCCCCACCAGGACGATTCCGAAGGCGTCGTGCAGGGGATTGTGTTTCGCTTCGGTCTTTTTCGATTCGCTCACGGTCGTCCTCATGTGTGTCGCACTGGTGTTGTGATCGCCCGAGTCGCTTGCGCTCAAACCTCGGAACCCTTCGAGCCGCCGGGCAATTCCGAGCCGTGCTGCTCTTCCCATTGATCGATGGTCATCAGGACCTCGCGGGCCTTGCTGCCCTTGTGGTCGGAGACGATGCCGGCCTCGCCCATCATGTCGAGCAGGCGTGAAGCGCGCGTGTAGCCGACGCCGAGGGCGCGCTGCAGGAGCGACGCGCTGCCGCGCTTGGATTTCAGGATCACGCGCACGGCGTCGTCCCACATCGGGTCGTCGAGCGCGGATTCGAAGGCTTCGCCGGCGCCCGGCTGGGCCGTTCCGGTGGTCAGCTGCTTGAGCTCCTGGTTGAAGCTCTGCGCCGAATGGGTGCAGACGAAGTCGACCAGGCCCTTGATCTCGTGGTCCTCGACCAGCGCTCCCTGCACGCGCTTGATGCGCGAGGACTGCGGCGGGTTGTAGAGCATGTCTCCCCCGCCGAGCAGCTTCTCCGCGCCCATCGAATCGAGGATCACGCGGCTGTCGACTTTCGACGCCACCTGGAACGCGATGCGCGTCGGCAGGTTGCCCTTGATCACGCCGGTGATCACATCGGTCGACGGCCGCTGCGTGGCGAGGATCACGTGGATGCCGACCGCGCGCGATTTCTGCGCCAGGCGCGTGATCGCCTGCTCGGCTTCCTTCTTCGCCTGCATCATCAAGTCGGCGAACTCGTCGACCACGACGATGATGTAGGGCACGTGGCGCGGCGTGCGCTCGCTGAAGTCCTCGCCGATGCGCGTGCGCAGCTCGTCTTCGGTGAGCGCGTTGTAGCCCTTGACGTTCTTGACGCCGGCCGAGCGGAACAGCTCGTAGCGGCCTTCCATTTTTTCGACGGCCCATTCGAGGACCTTCGTCGCCTGGCGCATGTCGGTGACCACCGGCAGCATCAGGTGCGGGATCTTCTCGAACATCTGCAGCTCGACCATTTTCGGGTCGATCAGGATCATCTGCACGTCGTGCGGCGAGCGCGTCAGAAGGAAGCTGGCGAGGATCGTGTTGATGCACACCGACTTGCCCGATCCTGTGGTGCCCGCGATCAGGAGGTGCGGCATGCGCGCCAGGTCCTCGACGATCGGATTGCCCTCGGCGTCGATGCCGAGGAACAAGGGCAGCGCGGCGAACTTCTTGTCGTAGGCGCTCTGGCTGACGAGCTCGGAGATGCGCACCTTGCGCCGCGTGCCGTTGGGCACTTCGATGCCAATCGTTGCCTTGCCGGGGATCGGCGCGATGATCCGCACCGACTGGGCGCGCAGGGCAGCCGCGATCTCCTGGCTGAGCTGCGTGACCTTGTTCATGCGCGTGCCCTGCGAGACCTCGAGCTCGAACAGGATCACGGTCGGGCCGACCTGGGCGCCGATCACCTGGGCTTCGACGCGGAAGGAGAGCAGCGCCGCCTCGAGCATGCGCGCCTGCTTGTCCAGCGAGGCTTCGTCGAGACCGCTCGAGTGATCGGGCGCCTCGAGCAGATCGAGCGGCGGC
>DATHET010000208.1:0-17922 GCA_035490315.1 Planctomycetota bacterium | reverse complement strand
CGGGAGCATCGGCGCGCCCTTCCAGACCCTGAGCCCTGCTTTCACGAGGGCGATCTCGGGCGACACCGTGCAACTGGCCAACGGCGTCTATCAAGGAGCTGAAAACCGCGACCTGGACTTCACCGGGCGCAATTTCATCGTGCAGGGATCCAGCGCGGCGAATTGCATCATCGACTGTCAGCTCCTGGGACGTGCCTTCGTATTCAGCGCCGGCTCGACATCCGGCGCGACCCTCCAGGAGCTCACGATCCGCAATGCCAAGTGCCCGTCCAACAAGGTTGGCGGCGGCGTTTTCATTCAGCTCGCGAATCCCACGATCCGCCAGTGCGTGTTCGAGAACTGCCAGTCGCCGTCCGGCGGAGGGGGAATTGGAATGCAGTCCGGCAATCCGCTGATCGCGGGCTGTCTCTTCGTCGGCAACCGAGGCAACAGTGGCCAGGGAGGTGGGGTGTGGGGCGATGGCACCACCAACAGCAGTCTCCGCATCCTCGACTGCGACTTCGTGGGCAACCAGGCCACCAACGGAGCGGGCCTCGCAACGAGGGTGTTGTTGCGTATGGAGCGATGCTCGTTCCAGGGGAACGTGACGAACGCGCAAGGCGGAGGGATCTACGGATACTACTGCGATCTCTGGGTCGATCAGTGCTCGATCGCCGGCAACTCGGCCCAGCTGGGTGGCGGGATCGCCGGTATCGGCAGTCGGTGGCACGTGAGCAACACGACCCTGGTCGACAACAGGGGCACGCTGCGCGCGGGGGCTGCCTACTTCAACTCGGGTTCCGTGTCGGTGCGAACCTGGCGCAACACCATCTTCTGGAACAACACCGCGCCTGGCGGCACGGCGATCGAGGTCCTGACCGGTCCGTTCGACATCGACTGGTGCGACGTCCAGGGCGCTCAATCGTCCTTCACGCTCGCCGGGAACGCGACTTTGACCTATGGAGCCGGGAACATCGCGCAGGATCCGCTCTTCACCGATGCCAATGGTCTCGACAACAATCCGCTGACGATCGGCGACAACGATTACCGGCTTTCGATCGCTTCGCCCTGCATCGATGCGGGTGCCAACGCATCCGTGCCGCCGGACCTGTTCGACCTGGATGGTGACGCGAATCAGGCCGAGCCGATTCCCTTGGACTTCGACGGATTCGCGCGCTTCGTCGACGTCCCGAGTGTTCCCGATACGGGCAGCGGCAGTGCGCCGATCGTCGACATGGGTCCATGGGAAAGACCGTAGCAGTGGTCGCGCCACTGTCGCCGTCGACTCGTCAGCGTCCGGTCAGGACCTCGAAGTGATCTGGCCGTCGCAGGGAACTTCGAGCTGGAAAAGCGCGCTCGCGCTCGCGGCTCTCGCTTCGACGGTCCTTCTCGGATGCGGCAAGAGCGATCCGCCGAAGGCTGCGACGGCGCATCCGAAGAATGTCCTGCTGCTCGTCGCGGACACGCTGCGCGCGAATCGCCTGGGCTGCTACGGCTACGCACGGCCCACTTCTCCACACATCGACCAGCTCGCCGCGCGGGGGACGCTCTACCGCCATTCCTACTCGCAGGCCTGCTGGACCGTGCCGTCGATGATCTCGCTGATGACCGGGCTCAGCGTGACGCAGGACGAGACGGTGCTCCCGGCGCAATTCTCCGTGATCGGCGAGACGCTGCACGCGCACGGGATGGAGACCGCGGCCTTCCCTGCCAACGGAACCCTCTCGACGGATCGCGGTTTCCAGCGCGGTTTCGACGTCTTCTCGCCCGCCCCGAGAGCGGACGCCCTGACCGTCGCGGCGCGCTTCGCGGACTGGTACGCGGGGCGCACCCGGAAGATCGCGCAAGGCGCGACGGCGCGTCCATTCTTCGCCTGGGTGCACTTCCTCGATCCGCACCAGCCCTACGCGCCCGCGCCGGAGCACGACGTGTTCCACGGGCCGCGGCCCGACCAGGAAGAGCTCGTCGCGCGCTGGCGCCGCGAGCTGCCGCGAGTCGCGCAGCTCTCGCCGAAGCTCGCTCCGCAGGCCTTCGAGGATTCCGTGAAGCAGATGGTCGAGCAGTCCAACCTCTACGACGGCGAAGTCCTCGCAGTCGACGACGGCGTCGGCCGGATCCTCGAGGCTTTGCGCGCAAGCGGAGAGCTCGACTCGACGTTGGTGATCTTCTGCGCCGACCATGGCGAGATGCTGTTCGAGCACACGGTGCAACCGTTCATGGTCGAGGAGTCCTTGCAGCGGTTCGGCGGATTGCCGGAGGGCGTCAAGAACCTGTTCGGCAACGGCCATCGACCGTGGTACTTCGAGGACCTGTGGAACACGCCGCTGATCTTCGCGGGGCCTGGATTTCCCGCGGGCGCGAAGCTGGACGGTCTCGCCGCGAACCTCGACCTCTATCCGACGATCCTGGAAGCGTTGGACCTGCCCGCGCCGGCCTTCCTCCAGGGCGAAAGCCTGTGGACCGGCGTCCAGCCCAAGCGCGAACGCGTGTTCGCCTACAACCATCCGACCAGCTCGGTGCGCGAGCGTTCGGGGAAGAAGCTGACTCTGCAGCCGCGCCAGCTCTACTTGCTGCAGGCGGAGGGTGAATCGGTCGCCGAGCTGTACGACACCGCGGCCGATCCGCTCGAGGAGCGCGAGCTCTCCGCCGCGAACGCCGCGGAAGTGGCGCGCCTGCGCGGCGAGATCGAGCGCTGGCGCGCGGCCAACGATCGCGCGGTCAGCACCGAGACGTCGCCCGAGCAGCGGAAAGTCCTGATCCAGATGGGCTACGTCGGGGAAGGCGAGGGCGAAGCGAAGCGGCCTCCCGCCAAGGCGGCGGGCGGGGTTCGGCGCGATCACTGAGGGCGCGCGGCGCGATCACGGGACGGGAGTAGTCCGCCTTCTGGGAGTCCCACCGCTGCTCGACCTGGGCGTCTAGGAACGACCGAAGGTCCGACGAATGAGTCCGGTCGCGTGCCAGGTGCCGATCCAGGCCCTCGGCTCGCAAATCGTCGCCCGGGACGGCATTCCCGCTGGATTCCTGTGCCGGATCGAACTCCTCAAGCCAAGCTAGGCAGAAGGCTGTCTGCGACCGACGGCACGCTCAGCACTCCAGGCTGCGCACGGACCCTCGAGCACCCATGAACCTCTCCAATCTCCTCTCGGGCACGTTCCGGACTCTCGTCTCCCTGGTCCTCTGCTCCGCGGCATCCGCCGACGTCATCTACGTCGATGCCAGCGGCAACGGTCAGTACAGCGCGATCCAGCCGGCGATCACGGCGGCGATCGACGGGGACGTGCTGCTGGTGCGCACGGGCAACTACGCCGGATTCACGCTCGACAACCGCCGTCTGTCCGTCATCGCCGACGTCGGCGCACTGCCCAAGGTGGGGGGGAAGGTGACCGTCCGCAACCTCGCCGCCAACGGAACCGTCCTGCTCGCCGGGCTCGACATCGAGCCTCCGCTGAGCCCGGGTCAGGTCAAGGGGCTCGAGGTCACGAACAACATCGGCCACGTGCGGGTCCAGGCCTGCACCATCCACGGCTGCCGGGGACCCGATGCCAATGGACACGCGGCGGATGGCGGCCCTGGGGTCTCGGTCCTGAACAGCTCGAGGGCGGCCTTCGTCGCCTCCTCCCTGATCGGCGGCAACGGCGGCGGGATTCCGCTGTTCATCGATTACGGCGGTTACGGCGGCCATGGCGTGGTGACGCAAGGTTCGTCGGTCGCGTTCTACGACTGTCTGCTCAAGGGCGGGGTCGGAGGAGAGGCGGACTACGTCTACGGCTGGGAGGAGGGCGGCGATGGCGGCGATGGATGCCATGTGATGGACTTCGGAATCCTCGCTTCGGGCTGCCAGTTCCAAGGCGGCATGGGCGGCAGCAACGCGTCGATCGGCGGCGAGGGCGGAAACGGGCTTGTCGTCGATGCAGGTCAGGCGCAGCTGATCGGGAATACCTATGCGGCCGGATTTGGCGGCTGGGCTTACGGCGGAGGCAGCGGGCCGAACGGCTTGCCTCAGACGGGTGCCGGCGTGTTCCACACCTTCCCGGGCGTCGCGCGCAAGATCGCAGGGCCTTCGTTGGCGGCGGAGAGCTCCACGCTGCAGATCGAGGTCAGCGGAGATCCCGGGGATCGCGTGTGGTTGCTGCAGACGCCTCAACCAGAGTTCGTCTACTTCCCGTCCTACGCGGGGATCCGGCTGGTCGCTTTGCTTTCCTCGTTCACGGTGAAGCCCGACGTGGTGCTGCCGCCTTCGGGCACGGCGAGCGTGCTCCTGCGCACGCGCAACGTCGCGGGCGTGGCCTCGGTCAGCCAGTACTGGCAATCCCTGGTCGAGAACACCGCCGGCCAATTGAGGTTGGGAAGCCCGCTGCACGTCGCGGTCCTCAACTGCTCCGATCTGCTGCCGGATTGCGACGCCAACGGCTTCTGCGATTCCTGCGACCTGCTGCAGCCTGCTGTCCTGGACTGCGACCGCAACGGGGTGCCGGACCATTGCCAGCCGGATTGCAACGCGAACGGCATCGCGGACACCTGCGACATCACGAACCACAACAGCGCGGACCTCAACCAGAACGGGATTCCCGACGAGTGCGAGAACCCGACGGTCTGGCACATCGATGCCAATGCAGCGCCAGGCGGAAACGGCAGTGTCGGAGCGCCCTTCCAAGCTCTCGGTGAAGCATTCGCGGTCTCCAATTCCGGCGACACCCTGCTGGTCGCTCCCGGCACCTACCAGGGCAGCGCCAACCGCAATCTCGCTTTCGCTGGGAGAGAGCTCTACATCAAGGGCACGGGCGGCGCGGCGAGCTGCATCGTCGACTGCCAGCTGCAGGGACGCGCCTTCACGTTCGACCCCGGAGTCCCGCTAGGCGCGCGCATCGAAGGACTCACGATTCTTCAGGGCGGGGCCGGAGGCAACTTCTGGGGAGGGGCGATGTACATCGATGGTTGTCGCCCGACGCTCCGCGCCTGCAGATTCGTCAACTGTCAGGCCGGGATCGGCGGCGCAGTCGCCTTCAAGTCCGCCGGCGGATCGATCGAGGGCTGCGACTTCATCGGCAACAGCAGTCCCGGCATCGGCGGCGCGATCTACGTGACCTTCAGCCCGGGTTCGGAAGTGAACCTGCGCGATTGCACCTTCGAGAACAACCATTCGGGGGCAAGCGGCGGCGCGCTCGATGCGATCGGAGGAGTGCTTCGGCTCGAACGCTGCCGGTTCGAGAACAATCAGGCCAGCTCCGCCGGAGGAGCACTCAAGATCGACTTGTGTCAGCTGTACCTCGATCAGTGCCGGATCGCCGGCAATTCCGCGCTGGTCGGCGGAGCAGTGTCCGCCTACAACGGCGATTCCCAATTCACGAATTGCTCGATCGTCGACAACAGCGCGGTTCAAAGGGCGGGAGCCGTGTTGTTCTACCAGTTCTATCCGACGTCGCGCAGCTGGCGTAACTGCGTCGTCTGGAACAACACGGCTCCGGGCGGGACAGCGATCGAAGTGATGGAGGGACCGCTGGACATCGCCTGGTGCGACGTGCAAGGCGGCCAGGCCTCGGTGACGCTCGGCAGCACGGCAACGCTGATCTGGGGGCCCGGCAACTTGACGGGGGATCCGCTCTTCGTCGATCCCGACGGTGCTGACAACAATCCGCTGACCGTCGGTGACAATGACTACCGCTTGTCGCTCACGTCGCCAGGCCTGGACGCGGGCGACAATGCGTCGGTCGCGCAAGACTGGTTCGATCTCGACGGCGACAGCAACGCGAGCGAGCCCGTGCCTTTCGATTTCGACGGGAATCCGCGCTTCGTCGATGTCCCCAGCGCTCCGAACACGGGCAATGGAGCCTCCCCGCTCGTCGACATGGGTGCCTGGGAGAGACCGTAGAAGTTCGACGCGGCTGACTCGCAAGAGCCGAGTGCCACACAGCCATTCGGGTCGCACTCATTTCTCGGATCGGTGTTCTCTCCCGGATGCCTGTCCGGGATCGAGCAGCTCGCGCCAAGGTGGAGAGAAGGCCGTCTGCGATCAGCGGCACAGTCACCACGCCACGTCCCCCACGGATCCACACGAGCCTCCATGCACTTTTCGAATCTCTTCGCTGGCACGGTCCGGACCCTCGCTCCGCTGTTCCTCTGCGCCGTTTCACTTGCCGACGTGATCTACGTCGATGCCGGAGGCAATGGGCAGTACGCGGAAATCCAGCCGGCGATCACGGCTGCTCTCGACGGAGACGTCTTGCTGGTGCGCTCGGGCTCGTACCCGGGATTCACGATCGACAATCGGAGCCTGTCCGTCATCGCCGACGTCGGCGCCCTGCCCAAGCTGAATTCGACGGTGGTCGTCCGCAACCTCGGCGCGAATCGAACCGTCCTGCTCGCGGGGCTCAGCATCATTCCTCCGCAGAGCCCGTCGCAGCTCAAGGGCATCGAGGTCACGGACAACGTCGGCCACGTGCGGATCCAGTCTTGCACCATCCAAGGCAGCCGAGGATTCGACCAGGGAGGCCACGTCACGTGTCATGGCGGCCACGCGGCATCGATCGTGAACAGCTCGAAGGTGGCTTTCGTCGCCTGCTCCTTGAATGGCGGCAACGGCGGCGGGATCCCGCTCTTCATCGATTACGGGGGTTACGGAGGTCATGGCGCGGTGACGCAGGGCTCTTCCGTCGCGTTCTACGACTGTCTTCTCAAGGGCGGTCACGGAGGGGATGCGGACTACGTCTATGGCTGGGAAGAAGCCGGCGACGGCGGCGATGGCTGCAAGGTGATCGACTTTGGCATCCTCGCTTCGGGGTGTCAGTTCCAGGGCGGCATGGGCGGAGGCTTCGCCTGGGTCCCCGGTGATGGAGGGAACGGCCTCCGCGTCGACGCAGGCCAGGCGCAGCTGGTCGGGAATACCTACGTCGGGGGGTACGGCGGACAGAGCGTCGTCGGAGTCTTCGGCACCAACGGCTTGCCTCAAGTTGGAGCTGGCGTGTTCCACACTTTCGCGGGTGTCGCGCGCAAGATCGCAGGGCCGTCGCTCGCCGCGGAGAACGCGACGATGCAGATCGACGTCACTGGTGCTCCGGGCGACAAGGTCTGGCTGCTACAGACTCCGCAACCGGGCTTCCTCTACTTCCCGGCCCAGGCGGGGATGCGGCTGGTCGCCTTGCTTTCCTCGTTCACGGTGAAGCCCGATACAGTCCTTCCGCCTTCGGGTACGGCGACCGTGGTCGTGCGCACGCGCGACCTGCCGACGGGAACACCCGTGACACGTCAATACTGGCAATGCCTGATCGAGAACACGGCGGGACAGCTGCGCCTCGGCAGCCCGCTGCACGTCGCGGTGCTCAACTGCTCGGACCTGCTCCCGGATTGCGACGGAAATGGCTCGTGCGATACCTGCGACCTGCTCTCGCCTGCAGGCGTCGATTGCGACAAGAACGGAGTGCCGGACTCCTGCCAGCCGGACTGCAACGGAAACGGTCAAGCGGATACCTGCGACATCGCGAACGGCGGGAGCCTCGACCAGAACCACAATGGGATTCCCGACGAGTGCGAAACTCACGGGATCCTGCACGTGGATGCCAGCGCCGTTCCGGGAGGGAACGGGACTGCGGGGGCGCCTTTCCAGACACTGGGCGCCGCCTTCGCGATCGCGATCAACAACGACACGGTGCGGGTTGCCAACGGGCTCTATCAAGGAAGCGGAAATCGCGGTCTCGATTTCGCAGGCCGCAATCTGGTCGTCGAGGCCCCCGGCGGTGCCGCGAATTGCATCATCGATTGTCAGCTGCAGGGTCGTGCATTTCTCGTGCGTCCTCCGGGCTCGACCTCGGGCTCGCGCGTCGAGGGCTTCACGATCCGCAACGGCAAGGTGACCTCTCCAGATTACGGCGGCGGCATGCTCATCCAGGGCGTGGATTTCAACGCTCGCCCGACTCCTGTCATCCGCCGATGCGTGTTCGAGAACTGCGAGGCGGGGTTCACGGGCGGTGGGATATTCACGCAATATGCCGACCCGCTGATCGAGGGTTGCAACTTCATCGGGAACAAGGCCCCCGCTGGATGGGGCGGAGGATTGATTGCCAGCTACGGTCTCGCTCGCATCCGCGACTGCAACTTCGTCGGCAATCAAAGCCCCAAGGGCGCCGGAGTGGCCGTCCTGGACAACGCGCGGATCGAACGCTGTCTGTTCCAGTCGAACGTTGCGACGACGGATGGTGGGGCGATCTGGGCGGCGTATGGCGACATCTTTTTCGATCAGTGTCTGATTGCAGGGAACACGGCGCGCGTCGGTGGAGGCATTGGCAGCCAGGGAGGCCAGCTGCACCTGACGAATTGCATCCTTGTCGACAACAGGGCGACGCAGAGCGACGGCGCGATGTTCTTCCCCGGTCCCTACGATCCCCAGCCAGTGCGCTCGTGTCGCAACAGCATCTTCTGGAACAACACGTCGCCTTTCGGAACGTCGATCGAAGTCCAGGGCGGTGTGCTGGACATCGCTTGGTGCGACATCCAAGGCGGCCAGGCCTCGGTGACGCCGGGCGCGAATGCAATTCTGAGCTGGGGGCCGGGGAATCTCACGGCAGATCCGCTCTTCGTCGATCGCGATGGTCCCGACAACAACGCGCTGACGATCGCCGACAACGACTACCGTCTCTCGCTCACCTCACCCTGTCTCGACGCGGGTGAGAACGCGTCCGTCGCACAGGACTGGTTCGACCTCGACGGCGACGGCAACGTGAGCGAGCCTGTGCCTTTCGATTTCGACGGCTATCCACGCTTCGTCGACATCCCCAGCGCCCCGAACACGGGTAGTGGAGTCTCGCCGCTCGTCGACCTGGGCGCCTGGGAAAGGCCTTAGGAATCACGAGGCGGAGCCCCCCGCGAGGGGCAGGGTGCCGATTCCAGCGCCTCGGATCGCCGCCAGCCGTCCCCGACGGGTTCCTCCTGGATTCCTGTCCGGAATGGGGCGGCTTGCGCCAAGTTGGATAGGGCGCTGGTGGATACCGGCGGCACCTCGAGCAATCCAGGCTGCGCAACGATCCTTGGGCACCCATGAAAATCTCGTATCTCCTCGCGGTCGCGTCCCGAACCCTCGTCCCGCTGTTCCTCTGCGCTGTTTCGCAGGCTGACGTCATCTACGTGGACGCCAGCGGCAACGGCCAGCACACCACGATCCAGTCGGCGATCACCGCGGCATTCGACGGGGACGTGCTGCTGGTGCGCAGCGGCACCTACGCCGGATTCACGCTCGACAACCGGCGGCTGTCCGTCATCGCCGACGCGGGTGCCTTGCCCAAGGTCGCGGGCACCGTCGTCGTCCGCAACACGGGCGCGGCGGGGATCATCCTGCTCGCCGGGCTCGAGATCGTTCCGCCCCAGAGCCCCATTCCGCTCAAGGGCCTGGACTTCACGAACAACGCCGGCCACGTGCGCGTCCAGAATTGCACGGTCCGCGGCTGCGAGGGGGCCCAGGACCCTGGCCAGTCCTCGGATGGAGGGATCGGGGCATCGATCCTGAACAGTTCCAAAGTCGCCTTCGTCGGCTGCTCGCTGACCGGTGGCGCGGGTGGCGGTGCTCCCTACAACGTCGTCCTCGGCGGCAAGGGCGCCCACGGCGTAGTCACGCAGGGCTCGTCCGTCGCCTTCTACGATTGCCAAGTCCAGGGCGGAGCCGGAGGCGCCGCGGATTACGCCTGGAGCAACGCGCGATCCGGCGACGGCGGCGATGGATGCCGCGTGCTCGACTTCGGCATCCTTGCTTCCGGTTGTCAATTCAAGGGCGGCGTGGGAGGCAGCTACGCCAGCACCCCGGGCGATGGAGGAGACGGCCTGGTGGTCAATGCAGGTCAGGCTCAGCTGATCGGGAATACCTACGCGGCAGGCTCAGGCGGCTTTGCCTACGGCGGCTATTTCGGAGCCACCGGCGTGCCCCAATCAGGCCCCGGTGTCTTCCATACCTTCCCCGGCGTGGCTCGCAAGATCTCGGGGCCCTCGCTCGCCGCGGAGAGCGCGACGATGCAGATCGACGTCACCGGTGACCCGGGCGATCGTGTCTGGTTGCTGCAGACCGCGGCACCAGAGTTCATCTACTTCCCGGCCTATGCGGGAATGCGACTCATATCGCTGCTTTCCTCGTTCACGGTGAAGCCCGATGTGGTCCTTCCGCCTTCGGGCACGGCGAGCGTGCTGGTGCGCACCCACAGGATCGGTCCAGGGATTCCGCAAGTCACCCAGTACTGGCAGAGCCTGGTCGAGAACAGTGCCGGTCAATTGCGCCTTGGCAGCCCGCTGCACGTCGCGGTGCTCAACTGCTCCGATCTGCTGCCCGATTGCAATGGCAACGCCTCGTGCGACAGCTGCGACCTGCTGCTAGGGACCAGCATCGATTGCGACAAGAACGGCGTGCCGGACGAATGCTCCGTCGATTGCAATGCGAACAGCATCGCGGACGCGTGCGACATCCAGATCGGCACGAGCCTCGACCACAATCACAACGGCATCCCTGACGAGTGCGAGCCTCAGACCACCTGGCACGTCGACGCGAATGCCGCGCCGGGTGGAAACGGGACCCTCGGCGCGCCTTTCAAGACGCTGGCCACGGCCTTCAGCGCAGCCATCGCATCCGACACGATCCTCGTCGCCAACGGCGTCTACCAGGGATTCGGAAACTATGACCTCGTGCTCGGCGGCGGAAGTCTGAAGATCCTGAGCACCGGCGGCGCGGCGAACTGCATCATCGACTGCCATCAGCAGGGTAGAGCGTTCTTCTCCGGAACCGGCGTGACCGCGGCCGCGATCATCCAGGGCTTCACGATCCGCAACGGAAGAACCATGGACCCCCACGGCGGCGGCGGCATGGCGATCGTGCACGGTAGCCCGACCATTCTTTCGTGCGTGTTCGATCACTGCGAGGCTTTTTGGGGCGGAGGTTTGTGCATGGCCAACTCCGACACCGAGATCCGCGGCTGCGACTTCGTGAGCTGCACGACCACGGGTCGCGGCGGCGGTCTGAGGATCGACAACAACACCCACGCTCGCGTCATCGACTGCAATTTCGTGGCCAATCAGGCACAGGAAGGCGCTGCTATCGGGACCGACGCCTCGATCGCGCGAATCGAGCGCTGCTTCTTCCAATCCAACACATCGACCTCGCCCGGAGGTGCACTCCAATTCAGAGGCGGCGAGATCTTCCTCGATCAAGGCTGGATCGCCGGCAATTCCGCGCCCTATGGAGGAGGCATTTCTTCGTACCTCGCCAAGCTGCACGTCACCAACTGCACGATCGTCGACAACCGCAGCACGAGCAAGGGCGGCGGCGCCCAACTGCTCAGCTCGAATGCGATCTCGATGGTGTGGCGCAACAACATCCTGTGGAACAACACCGCGCCGGCGGGCAGCCAGCTCTTCCTGGAATATTGCGGGCTCGACATCGACTGGTGCGACGTCCAGGGCGGTCAAGCGGGAGTCCTGCTCGGTACGCAGGCCAGCTTGAGCTGGGGAGCAGGAAACATCGCCGCCGATCCGCTCTTCGTCGACCCCGACGGTCCCGACAACAACGCGCTGACGATCGGTGACAACGACTATCGACTCGCGCTGGCCTCGCCGTGCCTCGACGCGGGGGACAACACCTCCGTCGCGGCGGACTGGTTCGACCTCGACGGCGACGGCAATGTCACCGAGCCGGTGCCCTTCGACTTCGACGGGAATCTGCGCTTCGTCGACATCCCGAGCGCTCCGAACACGGGCAATGGAGTCTCGCCGCTGGTCGACCTGGGTGCCTGGGAAAGGCCTTGAGATAGGAACGGGATGAAACCTTTGATCCTCTTCGCCGGCGCGCTTCGCTTTCTCGTCCCGCTGTGCCTCTGCGCCGCTTCCTTCGCCGACGTCATCTACGTCGACGCGAGCGGGAATGGTCAGTACACCGCCATCCAGCCTGCGATCACCGCGGCACTCGACGGCGACGTGCTGCTGGTGCGAACCGGCTCCTACCCGGGATTCACGCTCGACAACCGGCGCCTGTCCGTCATCGCCGACGCGGGTGGCTTGCCCAAGGTCGCGGGCACCGTTTTCGTCCGCAACACGGGCGCGGCGGGGATCGTCCTGCTCGCCGGGCTCGAGATCGTTCCGCCGCAGAGCTCCATTCCGCTCAAGGGCCTGGATTTCGCGAACAACGCCGGCCACGTGCGCGTCCAGAATTGCACGGTGCGCGGCTGCGCGGGAGTCGAGGCCCCGGGACAGTCGTCGGATGGTGGCGACGCGGCTTCGATCTTGAACAGCTCGAAAGTGGCTTTCGTCGGCTGCTCGCTGATCGGTGGCATGGGCGGCGGTGTGCCCTTCTTCGTCGACTTCGGCGGCAAAGGCGGCCAGGGCGTGGTCACACAGGGTTCGTCCATCGCCTTCTACGATTGCCAGGTCCAGGGCGGAGTCGGCGGAGCCGCGGACTACATCTACAGCTACATGCGGGCCGGCGACGGGGGCGATGGATGCCGCGTGCTCGACTTCGGAATCCTCGCTTCCGGATGTCAATTCAAAGGCGGCATGGGCGGTAGCGGAGCCAGCATCCCGGGCGATGGCGGAGACGGCCTGGTAGTCAACGCTGGCCAGGCTCAGCTGATCGGGAATACCTACACGGCAGGAATTGGCGGCGGTGCCTACAGCGGCTATTTCGGAGCCAGCGGCCTGCCGCAATCAGGCGCCGGTGTTTTCCATACCTTCCCCGGCGTGGCTCGCAAGCTCTCCGGGCCGTCGCTCGCTGCGGAAAACGCCACGATGCAGATCAACGTGAGCGGAGCCGCGGGCGATCGCGTCTGGCTGCTGCAGACGGCGCAGCCTGAATTCGTCTACCTCTCGTCCTATGCGGGAATGCGTCTGATCTCGCTGCTTTCCTCGTTCACCGTGAGGCCCGACGTGGTCCTTCCGCCCTCGGGGACGGCGAGCGTCCAGGTGCGCACGCACCGGATCGGCGCAGGGATTCCGCAAGTTACCCAGTACTGGCAATGCCTGGTCGAGAACACCTCGGGACAATTGCGATTGGGCAGCCCGCTGCATGTCGCGGTGCTCAATTGCTCGGATCTGCTGCCCGATTGCAATGGCAACGGCTCGTGCGACAGCTGCGACCTGCTGCAGGGATTCAGCCTCGACTGCGACAAGGACGGCGTGCCGGACGAGTGCTCGGGCGATTGCAATGCGAATGGCATCGCGGATGCCTGCGACATCCTGGCCGGAACGAGCAACGACCAGAACCACAACGGCGTTCCCGATGAATGCGAGCCGCAGACCACCTGGCACGTCGATGCGAACGCCGCGCCTGGAGGAAACGGGAGCCTCGGCGCGCCCTTCCAGACGCTGGGCGCGGCTTTCGCGGCAGCGATCTCGGCGGACACCATCCGCGTCGCCAACGGTGTCTACGTGGGGAGCGCAAACCGCAATCTCGATTTCGGTGGCCGCAACTTGACCGTCCAGGGGAACGGCGGCGCGGCGAACTGCATCATCGACTGCCAGCAGCTGGGTCGCGCTTTCTCGGCAGGAGCCGTGGGCGCGGCTTCGCGCATCCAGGGATTCACGATCCGCAACGGCAAAACCGTGAGCAACGTCGGCGGAGGCGGTATCTCGCTCCAAGGCGCAAGCCCGACCATCCTTTCGTGTGTGTTCGATCACTGTGACGCGTTCATGGGCGGAGGCCTGTGGATGCAGAATTCCAACGCCGAGATCCGCGGCTGCGTCTTCGCGACCTGCACGAGCACCGACCGAGGCGGCGCTCTGAGGGCCGAGTCAGCCACCAACCCTCGAATCATCGACTGCAATTTCGTGTCCTGCCACGGCCACGAGGGTGGGGCTATCGCCACCTACGGACCGCTCACGCGAATCGAGCGCTGTCTGTTCCAATCGAACTCGGCCAACTCGCCCGGAGGCGCGATCCGCTTCAACGCCGGCGAGGTGTTCCTCGATCAATGCTGGATCGCCGGCAATGCCGCGCCAGCGGGCGGCGGGGTCTTCTCGGTCGCCAGCAGACTTCACGTCACCAATTGCACGATCGTCGACAACCGAAGCACGAGCAAGGGCGGCGGCGCCTACCTGGTCAATGCGAATGGAATCCCGCTCGTGTGGCGGAACAACATCCTGTGGAACAACACCGCGCCAGCGGGGAGTCAGCTCGCCGTCGAGAGCTGTGCGCTCGACATCGCCTGGTGCGATGTCCAAGGCGGTCAAGCAGGAGTCCTGATCGGTACTCAGGCAAGCTTGAGCTGGGGAGCGGGAAACATCGCCTCGGATCCGCTCTTCGTCGACCCCGACGGTCCTGACAACAACGCGCTGACGATCGGCGACAACGACTACCGGCTCGCGCTGACCTCGCCGTGCCTCGACGCGGGGGACAACACATCCGTGGCGGCGGACTGGTTCGACCTCGACGGCGACGGCAATCTCACCGAGCCCGTGCCCTTCGACTTCGACGGGAGCCCGCGACTCGTCGACATACCAAGCGCTCCGAACACGGGCAATGGAATCTCGCCCCTGGTCGATCTCGGCGCCTGGGAACGTCCCTAGAACCACTGACGACGGGGGGCTCCCCCAGCCTGTGATGATGCCGCCCTGACCGTCGGCCGCGCTGGGCGTCGGGACCGAGGGCAGTCCGCATCCAAGGGGGCTTACGCTAATTTCGAGCGTGCCGTACTCTCGCAGAGTGCGACCTGCGGCGCCGTCGCGGGCGTGGTTTCGATGCAAAACGTGGAAGTCCCTCCACGCGATACAAGGAGAGTAGGCATGAAGCGTTCGATTCTCGGTCTGGCCTTTGCCCTCGCATTGGCTGGTTCATCCTTCGGTCAGACGGCCCAGATGGGGCCGCAAACTGCGGTGTTCAATGGCGCTACGCGTGGCTACTGGTTCACCGCGCCCACGAACTTCACGATCACCGGAGTGCAGGTGCTGTTGCAGACAGGCTCGACCAACACGTTCCAGAATTTCGCAATCGTTCATTTCACCGGCAACGTGCCGCCGCCGACTTTTGCGACGGTGACCAACGCCTTCACCCAGCTTGGGCTCGGTCTCGACCTGCCCCAGGGCTCGTTCCAGCCCGTGAACATCCCCGTCCTGGCCGGTGATGTGATCGGAGTCTACGGCAACACGATGCCCGCGGCAGGCGCCGCTACAGGTGCCAACTCCTACGCCGGCGGCGTCCAGCAGACCACGACGATCGCGGGCAACCCGGTCAATCTCTTCCGCTCCGGCATGCAGTTCCACCTGGGGAGCTCGACCTCGCCTCAGGGCATGCACGACCTGTGGGCAGAACCCACCTCCTTCAACATCACGCGCGTGGAATTCACGTACACGGCTCTGTCTCAGCCCACGGTGTACTGCACGGCGAAGATCAACTCGCTGGGTTGCACGCCGACGATCGGTTCCACGGGAAGCTCGAGCGCCACGGCGGGTTCCGGATTCACGATCAGCGCCAACAACGTGATCAACAACAAGCCGGGTCTCCTGATCTACTCGAACAACGGCCAGGCAGCGACGCCCTTCCTGGGCGGCGTGCTCTGCATGAACGGTCCGGTCCGGCGCTCGAGTGCCTTGAGCTCCGCCGGCAATCCTCCGCCGAACGACTGCTCGGGGGTCTACTCGATCGACATGAACGCCTTCGCGGTCGGCGCGCTCGGCGGGATCCCCGCGGTCTATCTGACCACCCCAGGAACCGTGGTCGATTCGCAATTCTGGGGTCGCGACAACGGCTTCTCGCCCCCGAACAACGCCACCCTGTCCGACGCCTTGGAATTCAGCGTCGGACCGTGATCGGCTAGACGCGATAGTCGCTCTCGGATCGAAGAAGGTCGCGCGCGAGCTCGTCTCGCGCGCGACCTTCCATTTTAAGAGCCTCGCCGCAGGGCTACTGGATCAAGGCTCGAGGATGAACTCCAGCGCATCGGAGAGCTGAGCGTCGGCCGGCGGCGCGAAGCCCGGGTCGCCGGCCCAGATCTGGCAGTTGATCTGCGTGCCTGGGAGCGAGAGGAAAGGCTGTCGATTGCCGCCGGAGCTCCGCGGAAGGCGTGCATGTCGATCGAGATCCGTCCAATCCACGCCCGGCAGCGGCGAGCCTCCGGTGATCTGGGATGGGGGTCCTCTTTTTAGTTGCAGATGAGACTCAGTCGCAATTAGCATGGTGCCCTCACGCAACGCATCGCTCCCGAATTGAACCCGCGGCGCGCACCTCGCGTTGCAACGTCATCAACCCCGATTCCCCTCCAGCTCACTCGTTCCATGAAGATCGATTTGTCCTTCCGTAATCTTCTGATCGCGCTGTCAGGCGTCGCAGGACTCACGCTCCCCGCCAGCGCCGGCTTCACCAATCCCCACACGCCGACATGGCGTGGCGCTCCGAACACGGAGTTCGGCGGCTGGGAGTCGTTCTCCAACGCCTCGATCGGTCAGAACCCGCCGGACGATCCGAATTCGACCACGCTCGACGCCTCTCTCGTGCAACTCGACACCTCCGCCTTCCTGACCGCGGGCAACATCTACTCGTTCAGCGCGCCGCTGCGTTGCGTGCTGTCGAACAGCGTGAACGGCCCGGCGCGCGAAGTGCTGCTCCAGGTCGCGACGCGCGGCAGCGAGCTCGATTACGCAAACGTGCGGCTCGAGTACTTCGCGCCGGGCGGCGCGCTGCATTCCATTCCCTGGGCTCAGCGCACGGAGCTCGCACGGATCTCGCTCGGCGGCCAGAGCTTTGCGGTCGAGACGATGTTCACCTGGGATCTGTCGTCGACTCCGGATGCCGTGGATTCATTCGAGCTGCGCTTCGATTCAGCCGCTGCGAGCATGAGCCTCGACGCACTCCTGCTCGACGCGCGCTACGCCGATGCTCCGCTCAACTACTGCACGGCGAAGGTCAATTCGCTGGGCTGTTCGCCGGTGATCGAGTCGAGCGGCGTTCCCAGCGCGAGCCTCGCGTCCGGTTTCATCGTCAGCGCGCGCGACGTGATGAACAACAAGCCGGGTCTCCTGCTCTACTCGACCTCGGGACGTCAGGCCGTCCCGTTCGGAGGTGGAACGCTGTGCCTGCGCAGCCCGATCCGCCGCCTCTTCGGTCAAAGCTCCGGCGGAAACCCGCCGCCGAATGATTGCTCCGGCACGTACGCGGGCGACTTCAACACGCGCATCGCGTCAGGTCTCGATCCCGCGCTCGTCGCCGGCGCCTTGGTCCAGTTCCAGTACTGGTCGAGGGATCCGGGCTTCCCGAATGGACTCAACATCGGGCTGACCGACGCGCTGGAAGCGATGATCCAGCCGTAGATCGCACGCGATCGTTGCCCTCGCCGGGGCGCGGAGTGTCCGGATCCAGGCGGCTGTCGTACCCTGGACCGGCATGTTCCTACTCGCCGTCATTTTCGCCGCCGTTCCGCAATACTTCGCAGGCAACGACGCGCTCCAGCCGCACAGCTACACATCGCCATCCGGCGAGTGGAAGCTCTTCGTCGATCCGAGCCTGCGCGACGGCGCGGGCAAGTCCACGGTTTCGATCTCGAAGGCCGGCAAGGTGCAATGGACCGGCGAGAAGCCGTTCACGTTCTACGAGGCGGTGATCGACGACTCCGGAGTCAGCGCGGGTTTCGCGTACACGGGCGGATGTCGTTCCAGCGACGGAGAATTCCTCGTCGCCGTCGTGCGGCCCAGCGGAGAGACCACGCAGCTCGACGCGATACCGCGCCAAGGCAGCAGCGGAACCGACGGTCCTCCGGAGCCGATCGGCAAGCGTATCGTGCTGCAGAAAGAGCGAGGGCTGGCCGTGATCTGCGTCGCTCACCTCGATCCCGAGCATGACGAGGAAGCCTGGTGCGTCTACCAGATGTCGCCAGCAAAGAAGCTGGACATCGCCTATGCGAGGGCGGTGCTCGAGATCCCCGACGATCACATCGATTCGATGGGACTGCGCGAGGTATCTGGAACGCCGCTGATGATCGCCCAGTGGACTCTCTACGA
>DATHET010000207.1:0-2686 GCA_035490315.1 Planctomycetota bacterium | reverse complement strand
AGAAGCCGGGACTTCTGCTCTATGGCTATTCGCAAGCGAGCACGCCGTTCCAAGGCGGCGTGCTGTGCATCGCCAGTCCGTTGCGCCGCATCACGACCACGGGCTCACACGGCAGCCCTGTGCCGATCGCCGACTGCTCGGGCTCCTACTCGATCGATTTCAACCTGCGAATCCAGAGCGGGCTCGATCCGTTGCTCACACCGGGTCAGGAAGTCGACACGCAGTACTGGTCTCGCGATCCGGCCAGCCCGGCCCCGGTCGGATTGACCTCGGCGCTGAGCTTCCAGATCGGAGCCTGAGGCGCGAATACGGTGTCAGCTGAATTCGTCCGGCGTCGTGGGCCTTGTTGGCTGCGCTGCCCGCAGTGCGAAGGCCCGCGACTTCGGACCGATTTATCTGACGCCCAGGAACTCCGCCATCTCCTTGGCGAGCGACTGCGGCGCCACGAACGCGGGAAAGTGGCCGCCCTGGGGCAAGCAGCGGTGGGAGGGGGGATGACTTACACTGAGCTTACGCAAGCCGAAGCGTCGCATGCGGGCGCAAGCAGTTCCGGGCGCGCCCTCACTGGAGCCGCACGCGAAGACAGCCCTGCAATTGAGCACGCGACGTCGAGAGCGATGACACTTCCTATCGATCGGTCGGAGCAAGCCGACGTGCGCGCGCCGCTTTTGGCACCCGAACTTCGTAACGGCGTACTTCCCCGCCGGATCTGGAAGGGGACGACGCGCGGGACCGCGACCCGTTGATCCTCGATCCGGGGATGCACGGCGGAGGCAGTCCGATCTCCAAGCTGCTGCACCGAGCGGTTGCTGCTTGATCTCGACCCAAGTTCCCCAATCCCCGATAGGACTATTCTCGTGAAGCTCGACACAGCACTGCGTGCCTGCCCCGCGCTCCTCGCGTTCGCTTTGAACGCGTCCGCGTTCCAGACCTCCACGACCCGCGAGAGCGTGGCCACAAGTGGATCCCAAGGGAACAACCTCAGCTTCGAAGCGTGGATCTCCGCTGACGGCCGCTTCGTGGCGTTCCAGAGCTCTGCCACGAACCTCGTCGCCGGTGACACCAACGCATCTCCCGACGTGTTCGTGCGCGATCTGCAGAACGGGACGACCGAACGTGTGAGCGTGGCCACGGGCGGAGCCCAGGGGAACAACAGCGCCGTGGCTCCCTCGATCTCCACGGACGGGCGCTTCGTCGCGTTCGCGGGCTACTCCTCGAACTTCGTCGCCGGTGACACGAACGGAGTCGCCGACATCTTTGTGCGCGACCGTACCAGCGGGACGACCGAATGCATCAGCGTGTCGACGGGCGGCGCGCTGGGCGGCGGCGAGAGCAACTTGCCCTCGATTTCGGCGGACGGCCGCTTCGTAGCCTTCGAGAGCTACGCCACCAACCTCGTCGCTGGCGACTCGAACGCACAGCCGGACATCTTCATCCGCGATCGCCTCAATGGCACGACCGAGCGAGTCAGCGTGTCCACGGGCGGCACCGAAGCCAACGACTACAGCACGGATGCCGCGGTCTCCGCCGACGGTCGCTTCGTTGCGTTCCGGAGCGGTGCCACGAATCTCGGCGGTGGCGCGGTGAACTTTCGGCCGGACATCTTCGTGCGCGACCGTTTGCTCGGCACGACCACGTGCGTGAGCGTCGGCAGCGTCGGTGGATTCGGCAGCGGCGGCGGCTTCTATCCTTCGATGTCGACCGATGGTCGCTTCATCGCGTACGAGAGCGACGCCGGGGACTTGGTCGCGAACGACACGAACTTCACGTCGGACATCTTTGTGTACGACCGCCTCCTCGGTGCGACCGAGCGCGTGAGCGTGGGCGCGGGCTCGGTGCAGGCCAATGCCGGCAGCGGCACCGCCTCGATCTCGGCCGACGGCTCGTTCGTGGCATTCATCAGCTTTGCCTCCAACTTCGACGCGGCCGACACCAACGGAACCATGGACGTCTACATGCGCGATCGGATCGCCGGGACGACCGAGCGCATGAGCGTGTCGACGGCCGGAGTGCAGAACAGCTCCGCGAATCAGTATCCAACGATCTCGGCCGACGGACGCCGCGTCGTGTTCGAGAGCCCCGCTTCGACGCTCGTGGCTGGCGACACCAACAACGCCTATGACGTGTTCCTGCGCGACCGCGGACCGCTGCCGCCGACGAACTACTGCACGGCGAAAATCAACAGCCAGGGTTGCCTTCCCGTGATGAGCTTCACCGGCGCGCCGAGCGCGACGAATCCCGCGCCTTTCACGATCACGGCGACGAACGTGCTCAATCAGAAGCCGGGCCTTCTGCTCTACGGTTACTCGCAGGCGAGCACGCCTTTCCAAGGCGGCGTGCTGTGCATCTCCAGTCCGTTGCGCCGCATCACGACCACGGGCTCGCACGGAAGTCCCGTGCCGACCGTCGATTGCTCGGGGTCGTACTCGATCGATTTCAACCTGCGGATTCAGAGCGGGCTCGATCCGCTGCTCGCACCGGGTCAAGAAGTCGACACGCAGTACTGGTCTCGCGATCCGGCCAGTCCCGCCCCGGTCGGATTGACCTCGGCGCTGAGCTTCCAGATCGGAGCATGACGCGCGAATACGGTGTCAGGTGAATTCGTCCGGAGTCGTGGGCCTTGTCCCGACCGCGCTGCGCGCGGTCGGGACAAGGCCCACGACTCCGGACGAATTCACCTGACACC
>DATHET010000206.1:0-2434 GCA_035490315.1 Planctomycetota bacterium | reverse complement strand
TCAGCGCGTCCTCAGGAGTCTGCACGGCCTGATCCGGCGTCCCTCGCTCGTCGAATCCCGTCTCGACAGGCAGGGGCGTTTCGTCGCGCACGAGCCGCGGAACGAGCACGAAGGCCGCGGCAATCGCCAGCGCGACCGCGGCGATCGACCAGCGTGCTGTACGGGCGCTCATGCCTTTCAGCCTACGGCGATCAGGGCCGCAGTTCGATGCTCGCGCTCGGATGCTCGGCGTCGAGCACGATCTTCACGGCCTCTCCGACGCGTGTCCACGCTCCGACCGCGCCTGCATCCCGGCGCTCCAGCCAGGCCTCGTAGGCCCCGAAGGACAAGCCTGTGATCGAAGTCTCGTCTTGCACCTTCGAGCGGAACGAAAACTCGGAGCGCTTGAGGTCCACCGGGCTCTCCGGCCGCGCAATCGCAAGACTCCAGATCGACTCGGCGCCGTCCACGGGCTGGATCGTCGTCGCGGTGACCCGGCCCGATTCGCCGAGCACCATGCGAACAAAAGGCGTGCGCGCATCGTGCAATTGCACGGCCGCGACGCCAGAGCTCGCGGCGCGCAGCAGCACCTCGGAAGGCGGAAGATCGCTGAATCGATAACGGCCCGCGGCGATTCGCACTCCAGATTCCAACGGGTCGCCGTCCAACGAGGCAAGCAGCTTCAATTCCAGGGGCAGCGGGCCCCCGTCGCCCATCGCGACTTCCACTTCGACGCTCTGCGGAGCATCGAGGACGATGTCGAGAGGTCCCGCTGGAATCGGGTCGAGGACCACCAGCTTGTCGGGGAATCCAGGAGCGCGCACGAACAGCGTGCAGCGCTCGCCGTAGAGTTCCGTGAGCTCGAGCTCGCCGCGCTCCTCGACGCGGTGTCGCAGCGAGCTCGAGCGCGTCTTCGCGTCCCCGACGACGACCGAGGCCCGCTCGATCGGGATGCCCCGCGGATCGACCACGCGCACGAGCAGCGATCGGGCCGCGCACTGCAAGGGCAGCTCGACGAGGCGGTGCTCTTCCGCGGGCTTCAGCGCGACGTCGATCTCCGACAGCGTCTGGCCGACGTGCGAGCGCAGCAGCGCGTGCACCACCTGGTTGGGCGCCAACCCGAAGATCTTCCAGTGACCGTCCTTCGAGGCCGGCACGAGGCAGGTCGTGCCGGCCTGCGACGCCTTGGTGATCGAGATCGAGCAAGCCTGCTCCGCGCCCAGGTCCGCTTCACCTCCGCCGATGAACAAGGGAGTCGGGCCGCTGAGCACCAGCGAGAATTCCTGCTTGCCCGCGACGTCCACGGGCAGCACGAACTCGAGCAGCGGCGCGCGCGTCAAGGTCGCGGCGAGCTCGGAGGCCTGGGGCGGGACGGGCAGGCGCACAGTCTGGAATCCGACGGCGCTGAAGCAGAGCTCGTGCTCCGCTGGCGTCAGCGTGCAGACAAGACGTCCGAGCTCATCCGTGCGTCGTAATCGGGGAAGACCGGCGAGCTTCGTCGCCACCGCGACCCCGGCGAGCAGCTTGCCAGCCTCGTCGCGAACAGTCACGTCGAGCAGCTGGGCCGTGTCGACCGCGAGGTCGCCGGCGTCGAAGAAGCCGTTCTCGCTGCGCGATACATCCAGGACATGGGTGCCCACGGCACCGCCACCGTTCAGCGCGACCTCGACGCGCACCATGTGCTTCACTCCCGCGGGAAGCAGCAGCCTGGAATGACCTCGCTGGTCGGCGAAGTGCCAGTCCTGCGCCACCTGGATTCCGACCTCGGAAGGTCCCACGCCGGTCGCTCTCACCAGCGCCTCCGGCACCGGGTTCCCCGCCGGATCGACCACGCGCAGGAGCAGCTGCACGCGCGATACGAGGCGCAGGATCAGATCGCGCTCGGGCTTCTCGAGCACGATCCCTCGCTCCTGGCGCGCGATGCCAAGTCCTTCCAGGGAGTAGGCCTCCGGCCAGCCGATGCGACCTCTCGCGCGCGATGAAAGGCCGTGGAAGGCGAAGCTCCCGTCGGCCTCGGTCAGTGCCTGGATCGCGATTCCACCGTTGATCGATGTGCGAACGACCCGCAGCACTTCCACGGGCAGGACCGGAGCACGGCGCAGTGGATCGAGGCCCGAGAAGGAGAGGTCCACGGGCGAGTTCGGTGCTGCTCCGTCGACCGATACCCGACCCGAGATGAGCTCGCCTTCGACGAGTGCGAGGGTGCGCTCCCCTGGGCTCAACTCGAGCTCGCCGCGCAGAGGAACCCAGCCCTTCACGACCAGGACGTAGCTGGCGCTTCCTTCCGCCGCCTCGAAGTGCACGGCCCCGTCCTCGGCGCTCGTTCCGGACTGCAGCAGATGGACGTCCTGGAACAGCGCGAGCTTGGCGCCGGAAACCGGCAGTCCGGAGGGATCGACGACCTGGATGGTCAGGATCTGCTGGTCGGCTTCCACGCGACGCTTGGCGACGCCGG
>DATHET010000205.1:0-7199 GCA_035490315.1 Planctomycetota bacterium | reverse complement strand
AAGCCGCACGACTCCGGACGAATTCACCTGACTCCGTACCGGAACGATCGACGTTCCGCGACCGATCACTGATCGAACGGAATCAGCGCGCGCAGGCTCAGCACGATCGCCTTGGGATCGAGCGAGACCATGGTCAGCACGCACTTGACCGTCTCCGAGTACTGGATCTGGCGCTCGAGCTCGGCCATCGCCGCCGGGATCTGCTCCGACTTCAAGCGCTTGTCGAGCGTGTCGATCTCCGGCTCGACGAACAGATCGAGCTCCTTCTGCGTCGCTTCGTCGAGCTCGCCGCGCTTGCGGCCAGGAAACTTCTCCTTGATGATCCGATCCTCGATGCGCGCGCGCTCGACTTTCCAGTCGATGCGGCTGAGCACCGTCTCCTCCGCCGATTTCTTCGCGAATTGACGGCGCACGATCGCCAGCGAGCGCGGATTGACCCAGGCGACGAAGTTGGCCGAGCCCAGGCTCGAATTGACCAGGGCGTTGAACTCCGGCACGTCGGTGAGCCGCGGATTCTCCGGCGCGCCGCGGTGGTAGGTGTTGAGCATGTCCTCGAGCATCTTGAACGAGTTCGACACCCAGTACATGTCGCCGGCGATCACGGTCGAGATGTGGCCCGTGCCGGTCACGAAGGGGTTCCAGAACTCCCAGATCTCGAAGCCGCCGGCGACCACGTTCCTGAACACGCCGGAGTCGCCGGGCTTCAGCCCCTGGATGCCGAAGCGACCCTGGTTGCGGTTGACCAGCTGGTGCAGCTGATCGATGCGGACCCGCGCTTTCGCTGGATCTTCCGTCCAGAAGCCCAGGCACCAGGCCGCGACCGGGCGGCCGTCGTTCGGCGGGTCGGTCGAAACGTTGTACTTGTAGTCGTTGGGCCGCACCACCAGTGCCATGCGGTCCTTGAACAGCGAGTCCATCTCGGTGATGAACGACAGGGCGTCGGGAAACTCCCCCGTCGAGCGCAAGAGGTCCTCGAGGTTCGTGCGCAGCGCGGGCTCCGACGCCTGAAACATCTCGCGCAGCAGCGTGCCGAGGTTCGACGCGATCAGCGTGAACAAGCTCGTGTCGGCCGGCGCCATGTGCGCGAAGTCCTGCAGGATCTCGCCGCGCTCGAGGCCGCGACCCGAGTAGAGCTTTTTCTGCGAAGGGGTGATCAGCTCGCTCGACAGCTCCGCGCGCAGATCCGCCTGGACGCCGCCGCGGAAGCCGACGATTCCGGCCAGGGATTTCAGCGACCCGATCTGGAACAGCCTGCCCGTGAACGCCGGCAGGAAATCCTGGCTGTCGGGATCGGGGTAGCGGCCCGAGATCTTCAGGTTCTCCGACAGGCGCCGCCAGTCGACGTAGACCTCGAAGTCGTCGCGGTCCGGCGAGCGCGGCGCCTGCTGGATGTTGTCCGCGTAGGTCGCGCCCAGGCCGAAGGAGTCCTGGCCACCCGCTGCGTCGAGGGCGCGCACCTTGGTCACGAGCTCGAGCGAGGTCCCGATCACGACCACGTCGCGCAATCGCGCCACGTGGATCGGCCGCGGCTGGCCCTGGATGGTCAGCGTGACGTACTCCTCGGCGACGTCGACCCGGATGCCTTGCTTGTCGAGCTTCAGGAGGCCCGGATGGCGCAGCAGGCTCGCCGCGAGCTTGCCTTTCCACGAGACGCGGCCGAGCACGGCCCAGTCGGCGTCCTGCACCTTCCCCGGCTTGAAGAAACCGGTCAGGGTCACGTGGCTCCCGCCGAAGACGTCGAGCGGATCGACTCCGCGGATCTGTTCCGGCAAGGCGGCGAGCTGATCGTAGATACGGGTCAATCCGTATTCCCCGTCGAGCTTGGGCAGGTCGGACTTCTCGAACGAAGCCCAGGCCTGGGTTGCCTGGATGCGCTTCCACTCCGAGAGCTGCGGCCAGGGCTTGATGTCGGCGCGCAGATCCGCCTTGGCGATGTAGAAGTCGACCTGGCGCGGCACCAAGGTCGAGAGATCGGCGTCGAAATCCGATTCGGTCGGGCTGAACAGGAACGTGGAAAAGGCGAAGTAGCCCGCGAAAACCACGACCGCCAGGACCACCAGCACGATGCGAAGGAGACGGCGCTTCAAACTCATGGGCAGGCACGTTGCCAGTCGATCAGGGACGACGCAACCAGCCCTTGCTTCCGGGCAGCCCTCGGCGAGCGGAAAACCTGCCCCTGGCAGGCGCCCTCTTGACCGTTCGCGCCCAAAGCTCGACCCTGGACTCTTTGGTGGGCCCTCGATGCAAGTCGAGCGACCTCCCGCCCGCCTTCCTTCGAAAGCTCCGCTAGAACCGTCTGCTCCCGGATCCGGGAGCTTCCCAACGCTCGCATGCACCCCGCCAGCCGCGTAGCCGGCATCCCGCTTTCCCTGACCCTCGCGCTCGACGCCCGCGCGAAGGCCCTGGCTCAGGCCGGCCGCGACATCGTCAATATGTCGGTGGGCGAGCCGGACTTCGACGCCCCGGCCCTGGTGCAGGACGCGGCGGCCAAGGCGGTGCGCGGAGGCAAGGTGCGCTACACGCCGGCGGCGGGCACGCTCACCCTGCGCAAGGTGCTCGCCGAGCACGTCAGCCAGACCCGCGGCGTGCCTTTCACGGCCGACGAGATCACTGTCTGCCACAGCTGCAAGCACGCCCTGTCGGGCTCGATGCTGGCCCTGTGCGAGCCCGGCGACGAGGTCCTGATGCTGCTCCCGGCCTGGGTCTCCTACGTCGAGATCGCGC
This sequence comes from Planctomycetota bacterium, assembly GCA_035490315.1. Lineage (GTDB taxonomy): Bacteria > Planctomycetota > UBA1135 > UBA1135 > JADJQU01. The sequence goes on along the minus strand of DATHET010000205.1, from coordinate 4,475 downwards.
GCATCGCCGGCGCCGTGCCGGTCAGCGTGACCTCGCGCGCCGATTGCGGCCCGGATTTCGCTGCGATCGAGCGCGCGATCACGGCCCGCACGCGCGGCGTGATGCTCAACAGCCCGAACAATCCCTCGGGCTACGTCTGGACTCGCGCGGAGATCGAGCAGCTGGGCGCGATCGCCGAGCGCCACGACCTGTGGATCCTTTCCGACGAGATCTACCGCCGCCTGATTTACGAGGGCGAGCGCGACACCAGTCCGGTCAGCATCAGTCCCGCGGTGCGCGCGCGCAGCGTGATCGTCGACGGGGCGAGCAAGACCTACGCGATGACCGGCTACCGCATCGGATTCGTCGCCGCGCGCAAGGAGATTGCCAGCGGCGTCGAGCGCCTGCACAGCCATTTGACGGGCTGCCCGAATGCGATTTCGCAGGACGCCTACGAGGCCGGTCTGCGCAGCGAGCCGCCCGAGATCGCGAAGATGGCGGCCGAGTTCGATCGCCGGCGCAAGTTCCTCCTGGGCGAGCTCGAATCGATGGGCTTGCGCACACCCTGGCCGCGCGGCGCCTTCTACGCCTTCCCCGACGTCAGCCCCTGGCTCGACAGCCGCGGATCGGCGGGTTTCTGCGAGGACCTGCTCGAGCAACAGGGCCTGGCCCTGGTTCCCGGCAGCGCTTTCGGCGTCGACGCCAACGTGCGACTCTCCTACGCCCTGTCGATCGAGAAGATCCAGATCGCCACGCAGCGCCTGCGCACTTTCCTCGCTGAGCACGCGCGCGCGCCGGCAGCCGCGCGCTGAACCTAGCGTCATGTCCGCTAGATTCGTATGACATTCCCCGGCGAAAATTCTCGATTGTTTCGTGCTGCCGCACAAGGAGGTACTGCATGCGAACAGGACGACCCAAGTCGGCGTTGGTGTTAAGCGAGGCAGGGCGAGACTAGGATGCGTTCGCGCGACAGGAACCCACCTCCGCGTGGACGGTCTGGCCGGCGCCCCACGACTCTGTGTGTAACTCTCCAATCGACCCTGGTCTACCTTGGCGGACGGAGCCGGCGATTCCGCGGACACAGCATGGGAATTGTCGTGCCCGTCCCGCATTGTGTCGTACTGGAGAGCAGAGCCGCACACCAGCCGTGTCGTGACCGTGCGCACGTGCGAGGACGGATTACACTTCGATTCGGAGGTCCAAAATGTTGAGCGCCGTAAATGTTGTTGCTGTCGCCGGCCTTCCTCCAACCTCAAGCGACCCGCGCGGTTGAGGGCCTCATGAACGGGGACTTCTACGACACGAGTCCCTACGGGACGCTTGGAGCGACGGCGATTCCTGCCGACGGCTTGTATTGGGTCGGTGCTGAGGGCCGCACGCTTCTCGAGGGCCCCAATCGCTATCTCCGCCTCACGGCGCCGGCATCGGGCGTAGTCGACGTGCCCAACAGCGTCGTCTACCAGCGCGTCGGTGCCCCGGCCGACTTCACGGACCAGGCGGCGATGTCGTTCAAGGTCCGACTGCCGGGCTTGAACGACGAAGCCTGGGTCACGTTCGCCGAGGCCGGCAACATTGTCGCACCGGATCGTGACTATTGGCAATTGGCCAATTGCGCCCGCGTGGAAAACGATCCGCAGTCGGGGGAGTGGCTCCTCGAATTCGAGGACCCCCAAGCCCCGCATGGGTGGAGGCGGATGCAACCGGTTACGACGGTAAACAACCAAGTCGCCTGGGTAGGCAACATCAACCCCCAACTCCCGGGGCCGGACTTTCAAATTTCGTCCGAGAACGTCTTCATCAACAAGGGCACTGGAGCCCTTCGCATCCGCGCGTGCTGGACCGCGCCATACCCGGGAGTGATCCGCATCGCGAGCCGACTCGGACAAGAGCTGCCGAGATTCACTCAGGTGCGCGCCCCAATCCGCCACCGCCTCTACAAGGGTTCCGCGTTGTTGCGCGAGGTTTCCAGTGTTGCCGCTAACGACTTCAATGGCACGACGCTCATCAACCGTTTGACCGTGGCCAAGGATGATGTTTTATACTTCGAAGTTTCCCGGGCGTCGGCCCTGAACAACGAGTATGTAGTCGCGGACTGGGACCACGTGATCTCGTACGAAGGCCGGCGGTTGAGCTATCGATTCGTCCGCAATAGTTCGCAGCCGCCCCCAGCAGAGCCGGGCCAGGTAATCGTCAATAACGTGCTCCCGAACAATGCCTGGACGGCGATCTCCCTCCCAACTATCGGCACCATTTTCAAGAACTCTTTCTCGCCGGTGACAAGTGCCCGACCGCCGCTTGAAATCATCCTCAGCACGCCGAGCGGCAAGACCGGAGATTTCGACAACGCATCGTGCCTGGTCAAGTATCCGAGCGTGACGCCCGCTCAGCTGCGCGACGAGATCTTGGCATTCACAGACTGGGTTCGGCTGACTCGAAGCAAGCTCCAAGACAAAGGCTTGGGGCAGAGAGGCCTCCTCGAATCACCCTATTACTGTCGCCTGCTCCAGGTCCACAGCGACATCTTTGTGCCCGGCTCAGGCCCCATCGGCCGCTTCCCCGATGACCACGAGAGGCAGCTGCCGCACGCATTCAACGCGACAGATTATCTAGACCTGATGAGCATCCATCAGGACGTGCTCGCCACACTGCTTCATCCAGGCAGCGCCATCACATCGCCATTCTTGGAATTCGACTGCAGCCTGGACCAATACACGGCCATGGCCACGCCCCCGCAGACATTCTCCTTCGGCCTGTCTCAGGGGGCCGATTTCGCCAGGCGCTGGTTGGAGACCGGCGATATGCAGTCGCTGGACCGGGCTTTCCTCGTCGGCAACGCCGGAGCCAATTACGGTCGGCTGCACGCCACGGCAAGCTGTGCACTCGTCCCGCCCGCTTCTGCATACCAGGACCTCGTCCTCGAGGACGGCTACGATTCCGTGACGGGGCAGAACAGCTCGGTCGTGGCGCTGATTGCGAACTGCTTGATGCCGGGAATGCCCGGCGAAACAGTCAGCAACAGCATCGGTTCGCTGACCACCATCTATTCAGCCTGTCGACGCTACAACGACCTGCACCCAACTCCGCCTCTGCGGTACTCGCAGACTGATCTCGAGTTGATCCTGCAGACCATTGTCGATGCAACTGGGCGTGTCGCGTCGATCAAGAATTACTTCTGGTGGTCGGCACTCTATGATCAGCCTGGGTTCGTACCGACGTGGGGAGGCCGGTGGCAGAGCATCGCCGGCGTATTCAACGACAACTACTCGGCTGTTGCGGGACCGCTGTGCGTTACCTACCCGCTGCTCGCGGCGCTGCCGAACCGGACCCCTCTCGAAGACCAAGCTCTGCAAGCAATGCGTGGCGTAGTTGAAGCTGGTGCCAACTTCTTCCTTCCGCTATGGGACCAGCAGATCTCGCGCGGCGGCCTCAGCGGAGGGGACCAAGGCAAGGCGTGGCTCTCAATCGATGGCTTGTGCAACGACCCCACGTACACGACACCCAATCAAGCGCAGCTTCGCGGCGTCATGACCCGCGCCGCAAAGCACTTGCTCAAATTCCAGCATCGCAGCGGCGCGTGGACCGCCACGAACGAGGACTTTGCGCAATTCACCGACGTCTCGGGCTGGGCAGGTGCGCCAACGCCGCCCCCGGCCTATCTCCTGGACTGCCTGGGTTATGCGATTCAAAACCCGACGATCAATCCATCGACGCGTGACGATTTGATCTGCGCGGTCTCCGCGATCATCCGCGCTGCCACGAAGGCGTACAAGGATCAATGGACGTACACTGGCGGGGGCGGATCCGATCCCTACATAAACGGCTTTGCCGGAAGGCCGAAGGACAGTCACGTGGCCCCGCTTACCACGGCGAATCCACCGAAAATCGACGCGGAAACTCGTGTGTCGGACCATCTCTACGTCGCGCTGACGTTCATGGAATCGCTGTTGGCGCTCGATCGCGCCCCCGTCGTTTCGATTTCGCCCGCGGACCCGGTTCCCGCGCCGCCGGCCGGCGGTCAGCAATCGTTTCAAGTAACGATTCACCTGCTCCATCCCGGGGGCGCCCCGTATACCCTGCCGGAGCTCGACAACCAGATCAACAACCGCACGTTCGTGAATGCGTGGGCACACCATCTTCCTCCGATCGGCTCTCAAGCTCCGTTCGTCGATCGCATCAAGATCTGGCCGGCCGTCGCAGGTTCCTACACGGTGACGCGACAGAACTCGCCCTCGGGAGCCGGATATGACGGCGCGACCCTCACATTCAACGTCCCAGGGCCGGGGCCGAGCGGATATCCGCGCTTCAAAATCGAGTGCACGTCCGCGAGCATCGACGGTTTATCGGACACGGCAGAATCGCACCAGCAGTGGTGAGGCTCTAGTGTCCTGTACCTGAAGTACGTTGGCAAAGGCGGCCTGAATGCGGCTTCCTGGCAAGGCGCCGCGACGACGCGTGTTCTCTGCAACACTCGGAGGAGCGGCAACGCAGCCAGGGAG
>DATHET010000204.1:0-34084 GCA_035490315.1 Planctomycetota bacterium | reverse complement strand
TCTTCTTCCAATTCCATCTGCGCTTGATCATGGGGGATTGGACGTCGGTCCACGGCCTGTCTTGCACGCTATTTCAGCTCGCAGGCGATCGGACAGATGCGGCCTTCCAGACCGCCACTAAAGTGCCACTGGCAGTGGCAGTTTACGGGCAGAGGTGAAAGAGCGCTGCCGTAAGCCGCGCCGCTTACGCCACTTACGCGCGCGTTCAGATGGATGACTACAACCTTCCACAGTCTTGGGAAGGTTGCGCTCTACCAACTGAGCTACGCCCGCACGAGTGGGTGGGAAGAATAGCGCGAGCGAGCGAACTTGACCAGCTTGGGTGGCGGGACGCCTTCTGCACTGCGCTCCGACCGGCCTCCAGCGCTCAGTGGGTGCCCCGCGAGTCAGTCAGTGAAGGTTCGCGTCGTGAGCACGTGATCGGAGTCGTCGAACTCGATAGCCAGCCAGATGTTGTCGAGCGTCACCCAGCTAGGCTCAGGCCCGAGAAAGTAGCACCACTCTCCGCCCGGGTACTCCGTCGGTGGAATCAGCGGTCCGAGAAAGGACTCAATCTCCGAACGCGACTGCCCCTCCAACGATTCTGTGGCCAGCAAGTCGTCGAGCATCAAGTAGCGCGCTCCATCCCAGTCGTGTTCGGCCGCGAGCCACGCTTCTCTTGTAAACGTAATCCGATTTCGGCCGTCGTACGGCCCCTTGAAGGAGGAGAGAAGCAAGTACATGAATGCTGCGTAGGCGATAGCAGCAATCAGCATTAGGGCGGCGACGATTCCGAAAAGCCAACGAAGTCGCCTGGGCCACGGACTTGGGTTCGGGAGTGCGTCGTCCATCATCTGCCATCCACCAGATCAGACTTTACCTGCCGGCTCGAGCATGAGTCGTCGGTCGTGTGGCACCGCCCGCCGCCCGCAGCTCGCAGACGATGCGACAGATGCAGTGTTCCAGACCGGCACCAAAGTTTCACTGTGCGGCACTCACTCCCGCCGAGGTGCAAACTCGCCCCGCAAGCTTGGCTCGCTACGCGACTTAGGATGCCGCTCAGTGCCATGGGTGAAACCTTCCACAGTTGCGAGAGGCTGCGCTTTACCAACTGAGCTACGACGCGCGAGGTATGGGAGGCCAAAATAGGGTGGCGAGCGAGCGTGGCGAGCCTCGTGAGCGTTTCCAGGTGCGCTGCCCGGGGCAGCCACGGCGCGCGTGCGCCCACAATAAGCAGCATCATCAGCTCCTGACGTTTGCATCGTGCACAGACGACTGGCCCCGGCCATTTTCGAGAGCCAATCGCCCTCGCAATTCCCGGCCTGGCCCCCTACATGCATTCGTCCTCCCGGACTCCAGAGACGCGAACATGCCGCCCGCGAACGCCCACCCGATCCTGCGCCATGTTCCGAACACGCTGACCGTTCTCCGCCTTCTGCTCGCATTCCTCTTCCCAGCGAGCCCGCACTCCTGGAGACCGGCGATCGTGCTCACGGCGCTCGCCACCGAGTACCTCGACGGCGCTCTCAGCCGTCGCTTCGCCCTGCAATCGCGATTTGGCCGTTTGCTCGATCCCGTCGCGGACAAGCTCTTCTTCGCATCCGTCGCGTTCACCTTCCTCGCCGAGGGCCGCATCAGCCTGGTGCAGCTCGCGCTGCTCGCCGTGCGCGACATCGGCGTGCTCGTTGCGCTTGCTTGGCTCGCGGCGCGGCGTCAATGGAAGCGCATCGCGAATCTCGGGCCCGGACTGGCTGGCAAGCTCACGACGGTTCTGCAGTACGGGGCGTTGCTCTCGCTGCTCTTTCGAGAGACCCTGTCCCCCGCGCTAGTCGCGGTCACGGCGGTCGCTGGAGCCGCGGCGATCGTGCAATACTTCCGGATGCTGCATCGCTCGGTGAATCGCGCGGAATCGGCGTCGTGAAGCTGCTGCTCGAAGTCCTTTGGTTCCTGCTTCCGATGACCGCCGCGAACATGGCGCCGGTCTTCGCGCGCCACCTCCTTCCGACTTGGGATTGGCCCGTGGACGGCGGACGAGAATTTCGGGAAGCGCGCATTTTCGGAAGCCACAAGACGTGGCGCGGCATCGTCTTCGGGATCCTCGCTGCAGCGCTCGTCAGCTGGTTGCAGAGCATGGTGCACGAGCGGTGGAGCCTCGCGCGCGAGATCGGCGTGCTCGATTACGGCATGCACCCGCTGGTGTACGGTGCGCTGCTTGGCGCAGGAGCGCTCGGGGGAGATCTCTTGAAGAGCTTCGCGAAACGGCGCGTTGGAGTGCCGCCGGGCAAGTCTTGGATTCCGTTCGATCAAGTGGACTGGATGATCGGCGGCTTGGCGGTGGCTGCGCTCCTGACCAAGCTCGAGATTGTGTTTGCCGGCGTGGCGCTGCTCGTCGCGTTGGGAGGCACGCTGCTCGTGCGATATGTGGGATATCTCATCCGGCTGAACGACGAGCCCATTTGAGTCGTGTGCGACGGCAGGCGCTCGGGCGACAGCGAGCGTGCTTCGGCGGCCTATTCGAATGCCGCGTAGTACCACGGCCCACGGAGGTGGATCGTCCATGCATTGCGGCGCCGGGGGCTGAACACTTCGACATCCGGGTCGTCGAGGGTCTCCGAGCGGTCGTGCGCGACGCCGTACCACCCGGTGATCCCGCCCCACAGGAACGCGTACCGTCGCGGCGGGCCGTCATCCCACGAGTACATCTCCGAGCGGTCCAGGCCAGCGTCCGCTCTCGCGACTGCTTCGAGGTATTTCGTTTCGTGAGGTCGCAGTTTGATCGAAGCGGCAACCCAGAGAGCCGCGTGCTCGGTATAGGAGATTGCAGGGCCGAGCAGGATTGCGAGCACGAGCGCGCCCCACAGGTGAGAGCTTGGAGCTCCCCGTTTCCTTGCGATCAGGCCGTCGACAAAGAGATACGTCGAAGCGGCGAATCCGCCGAACCAACCTCCCACGAGCAGGGCAGTGCCGATTCCGTCGGACGCCATCTCCAACTGAAAGAGCAGGCCCAGGGTTGCGGCGGACGCTATGGCGGTTTGCCAGCGCTTGGAAGAGCTCGGAGGTAACACAGTTAGCAGCGCCTCGCTGACCGACAATCGCTCTCGTCCGGCCGCCGGCAAGAGATGTCGCCGGCTCCGCTCTCCACGACTTCAGCCTACGAGCGATTCGCGCAATTCGAATCTTCGACGAGCCAGCGCGGCATCGGTATCGCCGGCAAGCGAGCGACCAGCAGCAGAGCTCCGGCGATGATCAGCAGAATGGGAACCTCGACGCTGAGGCGCAGATGTCCAGTCTGACGCAAGATCGAAAGTCCACTCGCGACCAGGAAGAACGGGCCAAGGGCCACGGACAGCTTGTCCAACCCTCCGAGCGCAAAGCTCAACAGTCCAACTATCGCCAGGGCGAGCGTCCAGATCCATTCGATCTCGGGCATGACCTTCAGCGTGGTCAACAACCATCCGGTTCCGAGCGTGATCAGCAGGATCGGTACGACCAGGGTCTTCTTGTCGGGCTTCATGGGAGTGCATCCTTTTCTTGGGGAGTGGGCAGAGCCTCTCCCGCTTCCATCACACGAGTGCGAACGACAAGCATGCTCGAAAGGCGACAAGCCGCGGTCGCGACGCTTTTGATCGAGCCTCAAAGCGCTGCTTATGCAAACTGCAGGGCAGAGCAAGGTCAGCACGCGCTACGTGTCAGGCGTCGTCCGACTCCACCAGTCGCGTGCATTTCGGTCGCGTTCACGATCCTCACTTCCCCTGCAACTCCCTACCCACGGAATCGAAACTGAGATCCGACTCGATGTAGAACAGGGCTCCCTCCGTCGAATCACCCGCGCAAGCATGGCGCACGCCGCTGGGAATCGAAACGTAACTCCCCGATCGGCTCGCAGTGCCGCGCCGCCTTCAGGTGTGTAGATGTATGTCCCGCTGATCACGACGATGCGCAGGTCATTCGCGTGCGCGTGCATCTGGAAAATGACGCCGGGAGCGAACTTCAAGAAGCCCATTTTCCCTTGAGACACTGGGCCGCCTGGGAGGAGGGCCAGCGAGGCATCCGCGGCGATCGGTCTGAAGTCTGCGTCGCTCGCTTGCACCTTCCTCGTGTGATACTCGGGAGTCAAGTCGCGAGGGCCGCGGTCGAGTGGTACCCATTCTTTTCCGGATGGCACGAGATCGGGATCGACCGTGCTGCAAGCCGCGACAAAGAAAATACAGCTCGTCAAGAACAGCGTCCGCAGAAAGCAATGCTCTCGCGACGAGCAGATCACGTTACGGGTTGATGCCATCTGGAATCGGTGGGAGCAATTCGGACTCTCGAGCGCGAGTTCATGGTGGTCGCGCCATGACGTGGCTTCGACGTCGAAATCGCAGAGGCGAGAATAGTGCTCGTAGCACAACCGCGCCACGGCGGAGCGCGCGGCGATGCATGCTCTTTCTGCCCTGACCCATCGACTCGCTGACCAGACGGCGATCCATCGCCGCAGCGAGGCACACCGGGGCCCCGCAATCCTCAGCGCGTGTTACCTTCTCCTGCGGACAGCGCTGCATCGACCGCTGCAGCGCAACCACTTCGAAGCGGAGGGTGGTCCCTTACGCTTCACGGAGAACCGACATGCGTCTCATCGATTGCCTGCTCGCGATTGCACCCCTGTGCCTTGCTCCCGTCCCCTCGGCCGCGCCAGTCGTGCCGACGAACGGCATGGTGATCACGACCAACACCGTCTTCGTCCCGGGGAGCTACGCGCTCCCGAACGGAGTGACGATCGGCGCGTCCGGCGTCGATCTCGACATGAACGGGGCGGTGCTCGTCGGATCGGGCGGGGTGAATTACGGCGTGACGAGCATCGGGCATTCCAACGTGACCATCCACGGCGGCAGTCTGCACGGCTATTACTACGGCATGCGGATCGAGAGCGGCAGCGCCGTCGCTGTCCATCGCTGCGATCTTTCGAACAACTACGTCGATCCCGCCTCGCTCGGCGGGGGAGCGCCCTTCCTTTCGATCAACGTCGGGCCGGGGTTGCCGAACTTCACGAATCTCGGCGGCGGGTTGTACATGCGCAATGTCAGCGGCGCGAGCGTGAAGAACAACCTGATGCGCAATCAGGAAAATGGCATCGACCTCTATTCGGTTTCGTCGAGCACGATCAGCCGCAACGACGGATCCGCGAATACGGGTTGGGGGATTCACCTCAATGCGTCCTCGGGCAACATCGTCTTCGACAATGTGTTCGACAATTGCACGCGCGAGGGGCTCGGCGATTCAGCGGGGGTGCTGCTCGTCAATGCTTCGAATGGCAATCACATCCTGAACAACTCGTTCCGCTTCTGCGGAGATGGCTTCTTCATCGGGAACGAAGGCGGATGTCCGAGCAATGACAATCTCGTGCAGGGCAATGACGGGTCGGCGGCGGGCGCGAATGCTTTCGAATCGACGTTCTCGGCGGGGAATCGGTTCATCGACAACCGCGCGAACGGCTCGAATTACGGATTCTGGCTGGGGTATTCGCACGACGGGAACGAAATCCGGGGCAACGAGATCCGGGCCAACAACACCAATGGCATCGAGATCGAGCACGGCCAGAACAACGTCATCGAGGACAATCTGATCGAGGGCAACGGGGGCAAGGGGATCCTGCTGCGCACCGACGGCTCGTCGCCCTTTCCGCCGGCGTCCTTTCCCTGCCTCGCGCTGCCGAATCAGTCGGCGTCCAGCGGATATTCGATCCGTGGAAACATCATCAAGTTGAATTTCGGCGTCGGGCTCGAGCTGATCAACACGACGCAGAGCGTGATCGTCGACAATTTGATCGGAGCGAACGCGGGCGGCAATGGGATCGCGAGCGGCACGGGGAACGTGTGGAGCGTTGCGCCGGTCGCGGGCGCGAACATCGTCGGCGGTCCGACGCTCGGCGGGAATTACTGGAGCAATTACACCGGCGTCGATCTCGACAGCGACGGGCTCGGCGACACGCTGGTGCCCTACACGAACTCTGGCGCCATCGCGGCGCCGGGCGATCCGCATCCTTTGATCGGCACTCCGAACCTGGGCGGATTCGACAATCCGATGACCCTGTGCGAGCGGAGCTGGACGGATCTCGGGGTCAACAAGCGCACGACTGGCGCGACTTTCTCGACGTCGAACGGAGCGCACATGGGGAGCGACGGAAGCGATCTTTATCTGCTCGAGGGCTCCAATTCCACGCGCTTCGATTTGTTCCAACCGGCGGCGAGCGATTATCTCGCGCTGGCGGCGCTTCCCGAAGGAGTCGAGGACGGGGGCGATCTGCAATTCGGGGCGGGTCAGTTCTACGCTGGCGTCGGCGTGAGCATGGATCCGGCGACCGGCACGGGGAAGGGGCCGAAGCTCTACGCTTACGACCTCGCGACCGGACTGTGGAGCGCGAAGGCGAGCTGCGTCATCGGCGGCAAGTTCCTCGCGCACGAAGCCTTGGCCTACGATCCGGCGGGTCAGCGCTTGTTCGCCGCGGTCACCAGCGTGCAGAACGGTGCGAGCGCCCTGCTGCGGCGGACGCTGGCGATCTACGACCCGGCGACGAGCACCTGGACGGGCACGACTTCGCCTGCCGATGTCGATTGGAACGCGGGCACGGAAGCGGAGTATCTCGACGGGAAGATCTATGTCTGGCGCGGCGGCAGCAATGGGGGAGCGGTCAGCGGAAGCGATTCGTTCCTGCGCATCTACGACATCGCGTCGGACCCGTGGAGCGTCACGCCGACGCTGCAATCTTCCGGAGTGCTGCCGGGATTCCGCAGCGGAGCATTCGACGTCTGGGGTGTCGCGCTGGCGGCCGACGCGGTGCGCAAGCAGATCTTCGTGCTCGGCGGGGAAGCGAACAGGCTCGTCTATGTTTTCGACGTCGCGGGGCAATCGTGGCGAGTCGCTGCGACCGCACCGTACGACGGCGGCTGGGGAGACGGGATGGAATTCGTTCCCGCGACGGAGCGCCTGTACCAGATCGACGGACGCAACAGCAGCGGCACGCCTCAGGGCACAGCGGTGCTCGCGGCGATCCCTGCGGCGCGTTATTGCACGGCGAAGATCAACAGCCTCGGATGCCTGCCCGTGATCGCGTCGAACGGCAAGGCGAGCGCTTCGAGCGCGGCGGTCTTCACGCTCAGCGCGAGCAACGTGATCAACCAGAGTCCGGGGCTCTTGATCTACGGTTATTCGCAGTCGATCCTTCCGTTCCAGGGCGGTTTCCTATGCATGGCGACCCCGGTGCGCCGCACGCCAGCGCAGAGCGCGAATGGCAATCCTTTGCCCGCCAACGACTGCTCCGGCGTCTATGCGATGGACTTCAATGCCTGGATCCAGAGCGGGCACGATCCGATGCTCGTCGCTTGTCAGGAAGTCGACGTGCAATACTGGTCGCGCGATCCGGCGAGCCCGAGCACGACCGGGCTGACCGATGCGCTGACGTTCATCATCGCTCCGTGACCTGACTGAAAGACCTTCCCATGAATTCGATCCTTTCGCTCGCGCTCCTCACTTTGATTCCCTGGTTCCACGCGGCTTCCTGCGTCCAGGCTCAGGAAGAGCTGCCGCCGGTTTTCTCGAAACTCGATTTCGACAAGGCTCTGGAGGCGAACAAGACCGACGGCAAGATCCTCATCGTCAAGTCCACGGCTTCGTGGTGTGCTCCCTGCAAGCAGATGGATCGCACGACATGGCGCGATCCGAAAGTCGTCTCGTGGTTCGAGGCGAACGGTGTCGCGATCCAGTTCGACGTCGACAAGGAGACCGCGCTGGCGAAGAAGCTCGACATCCAGGCGATGCCGACGATGATCGCTTTCCGCAAGGCCGAGGAGTTCGATCGGATCGTCGGGTACAGGGACGCGACCGACTTCGTCGCCTGGCTCGACGGCGTGAAGAACGGCAAGAAGTCGATCGAGGCCGTGCGCGCGCGAGCGCAGGAAGCGACGAAAGGCAGCGAGGAGGAGATCAAGACTCGCTACGACCTCGCGAAGCACCTCGTTCAATCGGGCGAGCTCGACAAGGCCAGCGAGGAGTATGTGTGGTTGTGGACCCACGCGCCTGGCACGAGCTACGGGCCGGTGCGCAGCTCGTTCATGGCGAGTGACATCGGGCAGCTCGCAGGGCGCCATGCTCCGACGAAGCAGCGCTTCGTGCAGTTCCGCGACGAGTCCGCGAAGCAACTTCAGGGCGAGAAGATCGATCGCGAAGTCCTCGATGATTGGCTCGTGCTCAACGACGTCATCGGCGAATCCAAGGTGACCCTGGAGTGGTTCCACAAGGTCAAGACCGAGGAGCGCTGGCTTCCCATGCTTCGATCCGAATCGTACCGCCTCGAGGCCATGCTGATTGCCGATGAATTGTGGACGGACGTGGCCTTGCTGCATCCGGATCCCGTGGCCGATCTGAAGAAGAGGCACGAGATGAACGCCATGTCGGCGAAATTCCGCGCGGGCCGTTCCAAGGAACTCGGCGGCACCGATTTCGACGAGTTCGATCGGGAGAGCCTGCGAGGAAGCGCGGGCCAGCTATACGCGTCAATGCTCGCAGCGGGACGCAACGAGGAGGCTCAGGCAGTCGTCACCCAGATCCTGGATTTCGACGATTCCAGCGCGGCGCGGCTCGAGCTGGTGGAACGAGCTCTCCAGGCGAAGCAACCGCGCGCGGGACAATCGGCGCTGCTCGACCAGGCCGAGACGAAGGGCGAAGCGAAAAAGGCGGCGAGCCTGCGCGCCAAGCTGGAGAAAGAGCTGGCGCGTTAGGGCTCGCCGCGCCAGCTGGAATGGCTGTTGCGCTTTTCGTGACCCGGATAATTGGAGTCGGCCATGGGCTTACTCCAATCTATTTGTCTCGTATTCGCCTGTATCCAGCAGGCAAGCACGGATTCTCGGATATGTCCCCTGGAGGCTCCGGACGAGATCGTGCAAGGCACTCTCGAGGTGCGGACCGGCCTGGCGCTGTTCCCTGTCGCTCGCGGGAGCGTGGAATTCTGGGTCACGAGCGAGTTCGACATCGGTCCCCAGAAGCGCACAGCCGAGGTCAGCGCCGGGCGCTTCACGCTTGCCTTGCCAGGTCTCATCGAGAACGTCCAGATCGGAAAGATCGACGCCGACGGGCGCGCCGCCTATTGCAGCTACAGCAGCAACACCAGCCCGGGAGGTTCTCTCCGTTTGCAAGCCGAATGGCTGCCAGTGGCCACCTTGACGGCATACGAGGACGGCGGGAGCGTCTCGCTCGACAGTTTCGAGATCTGGCAGGAGGGCGCGCCGGATGTCGCCTTGCTCGTCGCCGGAGGATCACCGGTTCCGCTGGTTCCGCCGCGGTTTTTCGGTGGCATGGGTACTGAGTGGACGGCTACTCAGCGCTGGTGGATTCGCGCTCCTGGATTCGAAACCGCCTGCGTGGAAGTCGATCACTCGCTCGGCGGCGAATATCGCGCCTTGCTTCGGGGCAAGGCAATCGTGCAAGTGAGTGTGACCGGAATGCCGAGCGACGGAAGCGTGCAGCTGAGCCTCGCGAGAGTCGGCAGCACCCAGAATCCGCGACACGAAACAAGGATCGCTGCCGGCGAATTGAGCGCGCGGTTCACGCGCCTGCCGGAGGGCACCTATCTCTTGAGCTCGCAGCTCTCGAGCGGGGACTCGATCACGGGCGGCCCAGAAGCGATCGTCGACCTGCGTGCAGGCCGGGTTGCGCAAGTAGTGCTCGACATGCGAGCGGCCCTCGCGATGTCGGTGCCACCCTCCGAGTCGGCAGAGGAGATTCGCGTCGCCATCCAAACGGAGATCCCGGCGTGTTGGAGTGAGGCTTCACGGAGCGCGAAGGGAAGGGTTCGTCGCGGAGCCAAAGGGCCGCTGTCCGCTGACGATCCAGGCGTCGAGCTCGATTTCGAATGGAAGAAGACTCGCGCAGGCCTTCGTTGCGTCGCCGTGGCCATGTTGAAGCCAGGGACCTGGACGCTCGCCATCGACGGAATCCCGTGGAGTCACGAGTTCAAGGTCGATGCACAGACGCGCAGTGTCCCGGTGAGCGTGCCGCCGCTCGTCGAGCTGCCAATCCTGTGCGAGGACGCCGACACCCACGAGCCCCTCGGCGACGTCGGGCTGTTCTGGGGCCGCGCGGCGACGCACCACGAGTTCTTCTCCAACTGCCCCACGGCGACCGCTCCCGAAAGCGGAGCCCTGAAGCTGCGTGTCGCCAAGGGTTCCGTCGCGATCCACGCGCGCAAACGCGGCTACGTGGCGAAGACTCTGGTGATCGACGCGCAGTCAGACGGCGCGCCCGTCGTCGTCAGCCTGGAGCGCTCCTGCGGAATCAAGCTGCACTTCGTCTCGGGCATGATCAACGTCTACGCGCCCTATGCCCTGCACACGAGCGTGCGCGAGATCGGCGGCAACGGCCAGGTCCTCGCGCGCTGCTCCGATCAGCTCGTGCAGCAGATCGAAGTCTCGCACCCCGGCATGTACGAGATCAAAGTCGCCGGGCTCGACCCGCTCTACCTGCAACCCGATCCGATCCGCGTGGTGGTCGAACGCGGGAAGTTCACCGACGCAAGCGTCACCCTGCTGACGCGGTGAATCCGCGACCCGCTCTCACGGAACGACCGTGACCGTCGCCGGCGTTACCGGCGCACCCTGGTACGAAGACACCTGGATCGTCGTCTGCCCCAGTGCATTGGCCGTCAGCGCCGCGCCTTCGTTGATCGAAGCGATGTTCGCGTTCGCCGCGGACCAGTTGACCAGCGAAGTCACGTTCCTGACCGCGCCATTGCTGTACGTCGCGATCGCCTTCATGCCGCGCCGCGCGCCGCGCTGCACCGAGGTCTGGGCCGGAAGCACGTCGACGCGCACCACTGTCGGCGCCGGGCCGTTGGTGAGCACGATCGCCTGGCTCGAGTCCTCCTTGCCGGTCACGTTGTGCGCGAAGTTCTTGAACATCGTGCGCTTCTTGCCGCCGGTGTCGAGATTGCCGTAGCCGTTGATCACGCCGCGGCCGTCGAAGAACTCGTACTCGTTCGGCGCGTAGCAGTAGTCGATGCGCTGGCCGCCGGTCGAGGCGGGGATCGCGGAGAAGGCGACGAACTGCGTGCCCGGGCGCACGGCGACGAAGCCGTCCTCGGGAATCACGTAGCTCACTCCGTCGGCGATCACCGACCAGGGCGTGGTGCTGTGGTTGACGTAAAGCTCCAGCCCGTTGGAGAAGACTTCCTTGAGCTGCGGATGGCGGAAGGAATCGCAGGTCTCGGTCTGGAACAGGATCGTCTCGAAGGACTTCAAGCGGCCCTGGTGCATGTACTGGATCTGCGTCGCGGCGCCGTCGTAGTACAAGGCCTGCAGCGCGTTGGTCAGGTAGTAGGTCTTCAGCGTGTCGGCGAACGAGATGTAGTTGCCGGTCAGGTTGTACGGCCCGTTGGTCTCGAAGTGCGCCATCTTCGAGTAGGTCACGACATAGGCGCGGTACTTGTCGAGCGCTTTTTCCGTCAACGGCAGGATCGGCTTGCCGGTGTTCATGTCGACGATGCCGGGACCGTCGGACTTGCCGAAGAATCGATCGGCGAAGCCGTTGCCGTGGTTGGCCTGGATGCGCGACATCACGCGCACTTCGTACTCGGGAATCACCGGCCAGTTGGTCGGCGCGCGCGGATCTCCCGCCGGGAAGTTGTAGCCGCCCGCGATCCCAGCGCCGGTGTTGATCGCGCGCTGCACGCTGTCGCAGTAGCCGGCCCACAGCCATTCGCAGCTCGAGGCTTCCGTGCCGATCGAGCCTTCGCCCGACATCGGCCCCATGAACGTGTCCGCCATGCGGCCGAGCCACTCCTGCTGATCGTGGACGCCCGCGCGGATCGTCTGCGCCCAACCCATCACGCCGTCCTGGTCGAGGTGGTCGCCATCGGCGCCGCCCTGGGGACCGGCGTAAGTCTGGATGTCGACGTAGCCCAGGGTCGCGTCGTAGTTGGTCTTCACCAGTGCCGATTCACGGTCGGCGTGGATGCCCGCCGCGGTGGCCGCCATCATCGGCATGTTGCTTTGCACCGACGTCTTCCACGCGCCGTTGAGCTTCTTCGCGATGTGCGCCGGGTTGTACACCGACGCCGCGGCCGTGCTCGGCATCGCGGAGAATGACATGTTGCCGCCGAGCAGGAAGCCCTTGGCCACGCCCGACTGCACCGCGGTCTTGAATCCGTTCGAGTTCTTGGCCGGATACCAGTCGGGCCCGAAAGTGTCGCCGATGTAATCGGGAGCCGAGTTCGACCAGTGGAAGAAGTACCCGGCGACATTGTCGAGACCCCACGAGTCGAACAGATTCCACAGCGCCGGGTAATCGGTCCAGACCGAGTTGGGGAAGTTGACCATCACGCGCCCGGTCAGCAGGTCGCGGTAGGGCGAGCCGGGCCAGTTGGGCGTGACGAGGACGTCCTTGATCTTGCTCGAGATCGTGATGTTGAGCGTGTCGTCGAGCGTGCCGCAGACCTCGCCGTTGTTGATCTTCTTGTAGAGGTTGTAAGTCTCCAGGCCGTAGCGCACCGAGGTCATCCCTGCTTGCAGCGGATCCTTGTACATGTTGACCGTCGCGGCATTGCTGTTGACCATGTCGAGCATGTTGCCGAGGAAGTAGTGCTTCGCTCCCTTGCGGAACAGCACGATCGGCGTGGAGAGCGCGCCCTGCATCGAGAGGTACTTCGGCTCCTCGGTCCCCAGGGTCGGGCCGACGTAGAGACCGGCCCAGTTGCGCAGGAAGGCCAGGCTGCCGTCGAGATCCTTGACGTGGATGCGCAGGTTCTTGCCTTTCAGCTCGTAGGTCGTCTGCATCTTGTGCACGCCTTCGAAGTTCAGCGTGTAGTCGAGGACGAGCGAGCTCGCGGTCGAGTTGACCGAGGTCAGCGTCGTGTAGGGCGCGAGGTTCGTCGGGAAGTAGCACAGGTTACCGCTGTTCCTGAAGCACACGCCCGCGTCGCGCACCGGCCAGCAATCGCTGGTCGATTCATACACGCGGATCACGCCCTTTTTGACGTTCGTGTCGTTGGTGTCGACCGAATAGCTGATCGTCTCGTCGCCGACGAAGCGCAGCGTGTACACGCCGGCAGCCTGAGTCACCGTGACCGTTCCCGGCGAAGCCGCGCCGGTGTGGATCAGCTGCTTGGGCGGCACCTGAGCCTGGACCTGGCCGACGCCGAAGTTCATGGCGAGGAGCACGAGACAGCGCGTCAACCAACGAGAATGCATCATGGATGTGGAACCTGTTGCGTGCGCCGCACGATTGCGACGGGCCTTTTCTGCGACTCGCGGGATCAGCTTTCTCCGAATCGCGGCGCCACGACCCGGGCCCTGCCAGGACCCGCTGCGACAACCACCCTTGCTGCCCGACTCCCGAAAGACCTACCCAGTTCTTTCGAGGCTCCTGTGTAGCACTCCGGACCTTCGCCACAAGGCTCCAGGGCATGAAGGTCTCGTCAGGTCGCGCGCTTCCGCGCGAGGGGCGCGTACAGAGGCTTCAGCGCGGGACTTCGAGGCTCACGAGCAAGCTGTCCTGAAAGGCCTGCCATGTTCCATCCGCCTGGAGCTTGCTGCGCGCCGTGGGAATCCAGTCCTTCCAGACGACTTGAATCTTCTGCGGGGCCTGTTCGGCATAGGCGTGGGCCATTCCCGCGGCATCGGTGCTCGCGACCTCGGCGCCGTCGAATTGGATCCTCGCGCCGTCGAGAGATTTGCCAGCGCTGTCCTGCACGATGATTTCCAATCCGAATCCCGCGCGTGGGACGAGGATTTCCAGTCTGTCATCCGCGGGCGCAATGCCCTCGCCCCAGGTGGTCGCAAAACCTTCGGCGCGCAAGCGCCAGCGGTAGCGCGCGCTGCCCGGGATCCCGCGAACGAGAGCGAGTCCGTTTTCCGTGCGCAGCGTGGTGCGGCGCGGACTCGTCGAATCGAGGTGAGTTTCCACGAAGAGCTCGAAGCGCTGCACACGCGGCGCGCCGTCCGCCGCCGCCACGGCGAAGGAGAGCTCGGGCGATGCGCCGCCGTCGAGCAGCGTGAACTGCAGATCGCTCGCCGCGAAAGGCGTGGCCGCCGATTCTGGCGGATCGATCGCGTAGAGCTCGGGCCCGAAGAGGCTGACCACGGGCGCGTCCTCGCTGACACCTTCGAAGGCGAAGCGGCCGAGCTTGCCCTCGGGCGTGTCCTCCCAGATCACCTTGGTGCTTTCGAGGGCGGGGGGACTGCGCAGGCGCATCGCGGCCTTGAGCTCGCCCTGATAAGTGCCGCTCTGGCTGCGCACGCGGCCGGTCACACGCCCGCTGCGCGCGCCTGGAGGCAGGACCAGCGCGACGTCGAGGGTGCTCTCGGCGAGGGCGGTGAGCTCGACCTCCGCCGCGAAATCGGCGTGGCCCTTGAGCTTGGTCTTCAAGGTGTAGGAGCCCGGCGCGACGCCGTCGAAGCGATACTTGCCCTGCGCATCCGTGGTGCGCAGCAGGGGACGCTTCAGCGGATCGTCGAAGGATCCGCCGGGCGGCCACAATTGCATCCAGTTGTCGGCGACAGGCTTGCCCGCCGCGTCGAGCAGGCGACCGCCGAGGCTCGCGCGCGCCTCGAGGCGGATCGACAGGGGCGCGGATTGCACTCCGACATTCGCATCGACGTCGGCTTGAGCGGCCCAGAGGCCGTCCTCGCTGACGAGGTAGACGCGCCACGGCGGTCCGCCGCTGACCAGGCGAGCCAGGGGACCGAAGCGCAGCCAGGGACCGGACTCGAGCGTGCCCGCTGGGGTGGATGGAACCGCGGCGCGCACTGAGCCGTAGACCTTGTCGACGGCCTTGCGCGGATCGGCGCTCGTGAAAGTGGCGCGCAGAGTCGAGACGTCGAGCTGGCGCAGCCCGGCGAATTCGAGACGAAAGGTCGGTCCCACGGGGACGCGCAGATCCAGCTCGGCCTCGCCGTTCCATTCGAAGCTGATGCGCTCGTCCTTCAGGTGGGCAGGCGGCTTCTGGGATTGCACCAAGTCCTGTGGCGAGCTCTCACGGTCGATCGACAGCGAAAGAAGACCGTCGCGAGGCTTGATCGTCGCGAATCCGTCCGCGTCGGACACGATTCCCTCGGGCTCGACTCCAGGAACGAACAGCGTCATCGCGAGGAAAGGCACGCTCTCGCCGTTCTGCTCGTCGAGCAGGTGCAGTCGTGCGCGCGGCGGATCTGCGATCGGAGCTGACGCGGGTTCCGCGAGAGCCGTGCGAACCGGCTCCGGCGCGGGGGTTGCGATCGAAGGAGCGGCTTCGCGTCGATCTGATTCTTCGGATCGAGTTGGTGAAGCGGGAGTCTGCTGCGCGACTCCTGTGCGCGACTCATCCGTGGCGGCGGGGCGGCGGAGAGCCAGCCAACCAAGGCCCATGAGGACGACGGCCACCAGCGCCAGTTTCAGCGGCGACTTCATACGCCTCATCAGTGTACGGAGTCAGGTGAATTCGTCCGGAGTCGTGGGGCCTTCCTGATCCGCGCAGAGCGCAGATCAGGAAGGCCCCACGACTCCGGACGCAGCGACAGATGACTTACCGATTCACGGGATCTGGCGCCCGCTTCCCAGCATCCGGCAGAAGCTCGTAGACCAGCGCCGAGCCGAAGATCAGGACCATCCCGCTGATGAACAGGATCGGGCTGAAGGGCACCAGCGGATCCTGCCAGCGCTCCGTGCCGAAGCGAGCGCTCAGGAGAAAGCCCGTGACGGCCAGGGCGAGCCCCGCGCACAGCGTCGCACCCGTCAGGAACAGTCGCGACGCGCGCTGTTTCGGCCGCTCGTCCGCGTGAGGCACGCTCCGCTCGTCGGCAAGGGTGATCAAGGGCACGATCGGGAAGAGCCGCGCGAAGACCAGGCAGGCCAAGACTCCAAGCGCGATCAAGCCGCCGATCACCGCGAGCTCGACCCAGCTCGGCAGGTAATGGCCCTTGGGGTAGGGGAGCAGCAGGCCCTCGGTCTGCGAGGGGACCACGATCAAGAGTCGTTTGACGATTGCCGCGGCATTGAGCAACAGCGCGCAGATCACCGTGGTGGCCACCGAGACCCTGCGGCGCAGGAACTGCAGGAACAGCAGCACCGCGGGCACGACGAAGCAGGCCATCGCCGTCCAGAACGGCACTGCATAGGCGCCCGAGATCAGCGAATCCGCGACGCGCGTCTCGACCGCGGAGGCGGCGTAGCTCGCGGTCAATTCCTCGATCGCGACGATGTACAGGTACACCGCGGTCAGGATCCACATCATGTTGCCGAGCCAGCCAAAGATCTCCGGCCGGATCGCCGCGGCGAGGCTCGGCTTGCGGCGCGCGGCCGCCGCGATGAGCGTCAGGACTCCCATGCTCGAGATCAAGGCGAGAACGACGAAGCCCGGCGCCTGCAGCGTGCCGAACCAGCCGGGACGCGCGGCCTGGATACCGAAGACGAATCCGAGTGTCGACGCGCCGATCAACATGAAGGGCAGCAGCGCCAAGGCGAGCAGATAACTCGTCTGCTTGTGACGCCAGGCTTCGGCCGGAGTGTTGCGCCAGCCGGCGGCCATCAAGAGATGCAGGGGTCGCAAGAATCCCCCGCGCGCTGCCTGGGTCGCCGCATCGGCGCGGCTGTCGAGCCAGAGATAAATGAACGTCGCGACGCAGCCCGTGCAGGTGACCAGCGAGAAGGTCCCGAAGAAAGGCGACATCGGCCGCGCGTACTTCGGGAAGTTCAAGAGTCCTTGCAGGGGCCGGCCGAGGTCGGCGATGACGCACAGCCCGGCCATGCCGAGCGAGATCAGCGCCATGATCTGCGCCATGCGCGAGAGCGGTCGCAGCGCTCGCAGGTGGAAGAGTCGGACCACCGTCATGAACACGAGCCCACCGAAAGCCAGGCCGACGAAGGTGATGTCGAAGACGATGTACAGGCCCCAGGCCGCTCCGCCCTGGCCGATCGTGCGCAGGCCGCTGACCAGGTCGCCGTGCATCAATTGCTGCGCGTAACCGAACATGCCCAGCGCGACCAGGCCGGCGAGGAACACGGCGAGGCTCCACCAGCGCAATTCCGAGCTTCCTCTGCGGCCGTCGACTTCAAGTAACGAGCCCATGCTGCCCTCCGATCGCGCGGCGGGGCGAACGTTGCGTACTTCGGCCTGCGCCATCTCCGGCGAGCTCACGATTCCCTCCGATCGCGCGACAGGTAGAAGACCTTGGGCCGCGCGCCGAGATGCTCGAGCAATCGGAACACGCGCGGAGAGCGCGAGAGGCGCGACACGCGGCTCTTGCCATCCGCCAGGTCGCCGAAGACGATCGCCTCGGCGGGGCAGGCTTGCGCGCAGGCGGGCAGCTTCTGCAGCTCCTCGTCGACCAGCTCCCGGCCGTCGAGCCTCGCGTTTTCCTTCGTCTTGCGCAGGCGCTGGCTGCAGAAGGTGCACTTCTCGACCACGCCTTCGGGCCGCGTCGACACGTCCGGGTTGAGCAGGTTCTTGTGCTCCTCGGCCCAGTTCGGCTCCGTCCAGTTGAAGAAGCGCACGGAGTAAGGGCAGGCGATCTCGCAGTAGCGGCAGCCGATGCAGCGGTCGTAGATCATCGCCACAAGGCCCTCGTCGTTCTGGTAGGTCGCGTTGACCGGACAGACCTTGATGCAGGGCGGATTCTCGCAGTGCATGCACGGCGTCGGCAGGAGCTCGATCGGATCGTTGGACTCGGAGCCTTCCTTGGGAACCAGGTTCATCCAGGCGATTCCCGCGCCCGCGTGGTCCGGCGCGCTGCCATTGTTGGGCACGTTGTTCTCGCTCTTGCAGGCCACGACGCAGGCGCCGCAGGAGGTGCACAGATCGAGGTCGATCGCCATGCCCCACCAGTGCTTGCCGCGACCCTTGCGGCGCACGTCGTCGATCGCCATGCGCACGCGGCGCAGCGGTGCGAGGGCGAATGCGGCGGCGCCGGTGCCGAGCAGGCCGAGGGCTCCGAGCAGGCCTCGGCGCGTTGCGGTTCGAAGGAAGCTCATGCCTGCACCTTCTTGATCGCGACGCGTGTGCCGCACAGCTCTGGCACTCCCGACAGCGAGCTCCCGGGCACGACACCGACGAGGTCCATCACGTTCGCGCCCCATCCGCGCGCGAACCGGCCGAAGGCCGTGTGTCCGCCGCCCTGCGGGATGCGCACGATGCCGGGCAGCACGCGCCGGCTGATGCGCGCGACGACCTCGATCCTGCCCACGCCGCTCGCGACCTCGATCCGGTCGCCGTCGGAGATCTTCGCGGCCTGGGCCGTGTCGGGGTGCAGCTCGGCTTCGGTGGTGTACGTGCGCCGCCCCGTCCAGGGCGTCAGCTCCTGCAACCAGGGTTGGTTCGCGCCGCCGCCCACGGGATAGCTGTTGGGCTTGAACAGGATCAAGGCGAGGGGATGCTCTTCCGACTTGCCGCGCCAGCTCACCTCGTCGTAGCCCGGCATGCAGACGCGATCGAGGTCGCCCGGCAATCCGTGCGCGGCGAGCAGCTCGGCGGGAGTCTTGCCCGAGGCAGTCGCGATTTCGGAAATCGCCTTCCACATCGATTGCGAGAAGAACTCGAAGCGGCCCGAGGGCGTGCGCAAGGTCTCTTCCCAGGACTCGAAGGGGTAGGAGTCGTCGTTCCAATATCCGCTGCCGTACAGGCGCTTGAGGAAGTCGTTGCCCTTCTCCTCGACGATCGAGCCGCGTTTCGCGCTGAAGATGCCGACGACGCGCTGCTTCATCGCGTCCTTGAAGTCGGCGAAGGGGAAGGCCTCCTCGAGGGGCTCGCCGATCGCCTTCGCGAGCTGGATCACGAAGTCGCCGCTCGCGCGCGTCGAATACAAGGGCTGCACGACGGGCTGGCGCACGCCGAAGGCCGCGAAACCGATGCTCGGAGCGGGAGCGGCGTCCTCCCAACGCTCGAGGTAGGAATGATCGGGCAGGATCAGGTCGGCGACTTCGCTCGCCGTCTCGTCGAGGAAGGGCGAGAAGGAAACGATGAACGGGACCTTCTCCAAGGCCTTGCGCCAGCGCGCCGGATCCGGCCGCGAGAAGAGCGGGTTGGCGTAGTACAGGAAGAGCGAATCGAGGGCGTAGGGAGTTCCCGACAGCAGGGCCTCGGGCAGGGCGTCGAGCACCGAGCTCGCGAGGGGGAAGCGCGGGCCGCCGGCTCCGTCGAGGCGTTCCTGCGCCAGCGCCGCGACCGCGATCTCATCGGGCTCGACCTCGGGCCAATCCGCGAGCGGCGCCTGCCGCTGCACGAGCAAGCCGCCGGGCCGATCGATCGATCCGAGCAGGGCATTGAGCGCGTGCACGGCCATCGCCGCGCGCACTCCGTTCGAGGCGAGCAGGGCTTCCGATCCGGCGAGGGCGAAGCAGGGCCGATTCGCGTGCATGTCGAGCGCGATGCGCGCGATCGACTCGACCGGAATGCCGCAGATTTCCGCGACTTTTTCCGGCGTGTATTCCAGGAGCGCGGCCTTGAAGCCCGCGTGCTCCACACCCTGCTCGTCTTTCCAGGCATCGAACCCGAAGCCGTGCTCGGCGACGAAGGCCTGGTCGTAGAGCCCGTCGCGCACGAGGACGTGGGCAAGCCCCAGCGCGAAGGCGGCGTGGGTGCCAGGTCGCACCGCGATCCACTCGTCGGCGTTCATCGCCGTGCGCGTCATCGCGACTCCGGCGTGGACGATCTTCGCTCGCGAGCCCGCCGCGCCGCGGCGCATCGAGCCTTGAGCTCGCGCGAAGTAGACCAGCTGGCAGGACGACTCGAGGATGCCCGAGCCCAGGCTGACGACGTAGCGCGTCTGGTTCCAATCGTGAGCGGGGATCTCGCGCACGCCCTGCATCCAGTGCATCGCGTCGGCGACCGGACCGTTCTCGGTGCTCATCCCGTCGATCAGATTGGGCGTGCCGTAAGCGGCCGCGAAGCGCTGCCACAGCTCGAGCATCAACCCGCGCTCGCGCCCGCAAACGATCGCCGCGCGGTGGCCTTCGTTCTTTTCGCGCAGTCCGCGCAGTCGCTCGCTGACCAGGGCGAGGGCATCGTCCCACGAGATCGGCTCGAAGCGCGGCTCGCCGCGCGCGCCGACGCGGCGCAGCGGCTGTCGGATCCGGTCGGGGTCGTAGAGCACCTGCGGCCCGCTGAGCCCGCGCGGTCCGATGCCGCCGCGGTTGACGGCGCAATCGGGATTGCCCTCGATCTTGATCGCGCGCCCCTCGACCACGCGCACGCGCACTCCGCATCCCGCGGGACATTGTCCGCAGGCCGTCGAGACCCAGCGCTCTTCGCCCCTCATCCATCCATCCGCGCCGGGAACCGCGGGCTTGGTGAGCGCGAAGGGATCTTCACCGGCTTCGCAGCCCGCGAGCAGCCCCGCGCCCAGGCCGGTGAGGCTCAAGGCGCGCAGCGCGTCGCGCCGGTCGATGCGCGGTTGTTCCCTGGATGTCGTCATTTGTGGCAGGTGAGGCAGTCGTTGCTGGCCTCGCGCTCGCTGTGGCAAGCCATGCAGCGCGACATGGTCAGGTGATCGACCTGCGATCGCGTCACGGGCAGGGTCGCGGCGGCCATGTCGCCGTGGCATTCGGAGCACTCCATCTTCCCGAGCTTCACGTGCATCGCGTGGCTGAAATACACGTGGCCCGCGAGGCGGTTGACCTGCACCCAGGGGATCTGCTCGCCGCGCTCGGCGAACTCGCGGATCTTCGGCTCGTCGGGGTGCAGGCCCTTCGCTTCGTTGTGGCAGAGCATGCAGGTCGCGATCAGCGGCGCGCTCGCTTGCGGACTCGTCTCCGCTGTTTTATGGCAGTCGAGGCAGCTGAGCTCTTCCTGCACGTGCCGCGCGTGGTCGAAAGCGATCGGTTGGACGATCGCCGGCGGGCTCCGCCGCAGTGCGAACACCGCGGAAGCCGCGCCGGCGGCGACGATCAATACGGCAGCGAAGAAGAGCAGGCGTTTCATCGATGTGTACCGCTCTGCCTTCGCGATCCTCTATTTCTTGTCCTTGGCCTTCACCGCGCACTTGCCGTCCTCGCAGCCGTGCACGCAAGGGCAGGGGGCCTTGCAGCCGCAGACCAGCTCTTCTTCCTTGACGCGCGGCTTGCGCGGGTCGTCGTGGCGGATCTGGTCGACCCGTTCGTAGTAGCAGAAGGGAACGAAGGACGGGCTCTGGTCGTTGTGACAGCCTAGGCAGGTCGCCTGCTCGGGCTTGACGATGATCTCGCCAGCCGGAATCGCCTGGTATGCGGCGACCTTGCCCTTCTCGTCGCCGAAGCCTTCCTCGCCGCCGCCCTTGGCCGCCGCCGCGAAGCGAGCCTTGAAGTGCTGCTCGCCCGGGCCGTGGCAGGATTCGCATTGCACGCCCGCCTTGATGTCGAAGCCCTTCTTGATCAGCTCGGGCGCGACGCCGAAAGCCGTCTGGTGGCACTTCATGCACGAGTCGCTCCTCTGCGCGTCCTCGATGCCCTTTTCCTTGGCGATGGTCTTGGCCTTGTCGGTCGCCAGCGTGGCGAAGGCCTTGGCGTGGTGGGTCTTCATCCAGGTGCCGTGCTGATCGCCGGAGGCCTGGGCCTGGTGGCAGTTCTTGCAGGCCTCGGCGCCGATGTAGCGGTTGGCCTTGGGCGCGGCGGGCTTGGCGCCCGGCTTGTCCTGCGCCATGACCAGGCCGAGACAGACGACCATCGACAGGCCGATCCATCCCATGCGGGAAGTGAAGAACTTCGTGAACGATCGGGTGCTCATGCGATTTCTCCTGCAGCAGTGACGGATGACGAATGGACGAACGCTCGCATGGCTATTGCTCGGCGAGGTCCGAAGGTGGGGATGGGAGCTCGGCGCCCAGGGAATGCAGTGCCGTGAGCGCGTCGGGATCGGGATTGCGCGAGAGGGCTTCGATCGCCGCGTCGCGCACGAGTTGATCGCGCTCGCGTTCGAGCCAGCGCGTCAATTCCCAGACTTCGTTGCCCGAGGCGACGAGGGCGAGGGTCGCTGCTGCGCAAGCGCGCGCTCCCGTTGCGATCGGCTTTTCGCTCCTCCAGGCCAGCACCATCAAGGTTTCCCTGGCCGTTGCATCCAGGGTGGCGCGCTCGGCGAGACAGCGCAGCGCGAAGCGCGGCACCGACTCGCCCCGCGAATCCGAGCGGTCAGGCAGGTTCTCCACCGACGATTGCAGCAGGCTGCAGGCGCGCGCCGATTTGCTTTCGCAAACCACGCGCAAGGCCGCGACTTTTTCGCAGTCGGGTCCCTTGCTGGCGAGCACGATTTCGGCGGCATGCTCGAGTCCGCCGAGATCGTCCGCCGCCGCGACAAGGAAGCGCGCGCGGTATTCGGCTTCCGACGCGCCATGGGTCGCGGACATAGGGTCGGGCTTCTCGAGCAACGGCGTGTCCATGGACCAGATTTCCGGCGGCGCCGTTCTGCTGCTCGACGCGCTGGCTGCAGGCAGCGCGACCTCGACTCGCGCGACGGGATCGTTCGTCGACGCAGCGACCGGAGGCATGGCGGCCAGCCGATTGTCCTGCACCCACAAGCCGACTCCGATGACTACGAGGCCGCAGGCAACCGCGAGGCCGCGCACGCTCCCGAGCTCAGAGTTCTTGACCATGTCGCGAAGCCCCTCAGCGCGTCTTGTGCATCAAGGCGACGTTCCACTCGCCGCCTGCGCCGTGGCAGACCGCGCAGGACTCCTGGCCCTGGGCCGTGGTCTGCAGGTCGATGTGCGCCTGGGCCGGAGCCGAGTCGTGACAGGCGCCGCAAGTGGCTCGCCAGGCACGCGTCGACAGCGTCTGGCCGAGCGGGTGGTCGCGCGGCGCGGGCTCCTGCCAGGCCGTGCTCGTCCCGTGGCACATCGCGCAGTTCTGGACTCCGCCGGGCAGGGCCGGGAACACGACTTCGTCGAACTGCGAGGTGCCGAAGTTGTTCGGCCAGGCGCCACCGCCGAATCCGACGATGGTGTACGTGGACGCGTTGGCCAGGTCCTCGCCCATGTGGATCTTGTGCAGCATCGTGCGGAAATTGATCGTCGTCTCGGTGGTCGCCGGTGCATTGGCCGCGACGAATTGAGGACGATCTTCCGAGCCCGCGGTTCCGTGGCAGAGGATGCACGTTTCATAGCCGCGCCTGCCGCCGCCGTGGAAGCTGAGGTCCTGGTGGCAGGCCTGGCAATTGGCTTCCGACGAGATCAGGTCGTACGGCTCGAGAGTCGTCGCCGATCCGACCAGGAAGTCGACGTTGTGGCCGATCGAAGTCGAGCGGTAGGCGTTGGTCTCGCCAAAGAGCACCAGAGGGATGTCCTTTGCGCCCCAGATGCCCAGCGAATAGGTCCCCTCGACGATCGACAGGCCCGTCCACTTGCCCCAGCTCTCGTCCATGCCCGGTCCGCCGTTGATCGGCACGGGGTAAGTCGCGGGCATCACGAAGTCGGTGGTGTAGGACACGACCACCGCCGCGCCTGCGCCGAACTCGGTCACTTCCGTGATCACGCCGGTCGCGGGAACTACCGTGTAGTCGACCGCCTCGACCTTGTTGGTCAGCGTGACTTCCATGACCGTCGCTCCGGCGGTGTGCGCGACGCGCGGCCCGACGGCATAAGCCGTCGAGGTCGGGGCCGAGAACCACAGCCGGTTTCCGTCGACCTGCTGGATGCGCAGGTACTCCTCGAGCCCGCCGACACCGTCGTCGATCACGGCGTAGTCGTTGTGCGCGAAGCCGGTGGAGTCGACGACGTCGATGAAATTGTCCGGCGGCCCGGTGTTGGCGGACAGGCTGCTCGATCCGCCCGCGGTGGCCGTGCGCACGCGGATCGTGGTCAGCGTGAGCGTCGGAGTCCAATGGGGCACCAGCGAAGTCGCGAAGCTCTCCAGCGCGCCAGTGGAATCACCGACGAACTCGAACACCACCTGCTGCGGCACGTTCACGGTCAGCGGCTGGGCTCCGACCAGCGAAGCGACGGGAATCGTGGCGCTGTGCACGAGGTTGTAGTTCGATGTCGGCCCCGAGATCGCGACGCTCATCGAGGTCACCGAAGTCGGCGCGATGTCCACGCCGGCGTCGTTCTTGGCCGTGAAGGTGATCGCGACCTTCTCGCCCGGATCGAGCGCGCCGTTGGCGTTGTTCGTGCCGCTCTCGACCAGACTCGAGATGTCGAGGTTCAGGCCCGGATTGAAGGTCGGATCCTTCAGCGGGTGGCGGTGCGCATCTTCCACGGCGAGCGGGCCGCCAGAGGTGATGTGGCACAGCACGCAATTGCTGTTGTTCGCCTGCGAGGGCATGGTCTGGCCGTTGGCGGTGTACGGCGAGCCCCAGTTCACGTCGTCGTGGCAGGATGCGCAGGCCTGACGCGAAGGCTGGGCCTTGTAGACGTCGCCTTGCGCCGGCGCGGCGATCGGGCCGGCGCCGTCGGGATCACCGTGGCAGATCGCGCACTCGGCGACTCCGGTGCGGGTCGCGTCCTCCAGCGCCTTGACCGGCGCGGAAGCCGCCGTGTAACCCTCGTCGCGGGGCATCGCGATCAAGCCGTTGGGCCAGGCCGGGAAGGCCACGCTCGAGAAATCGTGGATCGAATTCGAGTTTCCGACGATCTGGAAAGGCTGGGGAACTGCCGCGTAGTCGCGCGAGCCGTCCGGGAGCGTGGCGATGCCGAGCACCGAGGGCAGGTGCTCGCCGTTGTGGATCCGGTGGATCATCACGCGGAAGTCGATCGAGACGCCCGGAGTTCCGTTGGCGACGGCGGGGACGTTGCGGTCCTCGGCGCCCGCGGTGTGGCACAAGAGGCACAGGTTCACGTTGCGCCGCAATCCGCCGTGGGCCTGCAAGTCCGCGTGGCAGCGATTGCAGTTGTCCTGCGCGACGACTTCGCGCTTGTCGATCGTCGCAGCGCCCTGGAACAGGAAGTCGGCGGTGATATTCCCCACGTCGCGGAACGATTCGCCGTCGACGGTGTAGCTCCAGCCGAAGTAGGCGCCGAGCGTGTACGTGCCGGCGAGCAGGGCCTGACCCGTCAGCTCGCCGTCCTCCGGCCCGAAGCTCGCCGTGTCATTCAGCGGCGCGGCATACGTCGCCGGAATCGGAGTCGCGAACCGGTAGGTGAACGAGCCGTCGGCGTTGGTCACCGCATTGGCGACGATGGAGTTCACTTCGGGCAGGACGCGCTGGTAATTGAAGCTCGGGCCCGAGACCAGCATGCGTCCGGCGCTCATCTCGGAGATGTTCCAATCGTCGCCGTTGTTCTTCTGCAGGCGGAAGTTGACCGAGATCGTGTCGCCGACCTGGAACGAGCCGTCGGCCCCGGACGCCCCGTCGATCGAGACGATCGAGACGACGACACCGGGCGCGTTTTCCTGTGGCGTCAGAACCGTGTTCGTGTTCTGCGTGGGTGCGGGCGCGCCGGGAGCTCCGTCCGAGCCGTCGCTTCCGTTGCATGCGGAAAGCAGCAGCAGGGCATAGGCCGCGCATGCGAGCAGCAGGGAGCGCAAGGACGCGTGAGTGAGGGCTTCGTTTTTCATGGCAGTCTCCAGGCGGGGGTTCATGGCGCTGAGCGGGATCAGCGGTGACACATGACGCACGTCGAGCCGTCGTCGACGTGGTTGAGTGGTTGCGTGACACCGTGGCATTGGCGGCAATTCATTCCGAGGTCGTGCCACGGCGGCATGGGAGTGGCGAGTGCGTGGCTGGGCGTGTCGGTGTGACAAGCGATGCAGCCGTTGTCGGTGAGCGGGAAGTGGCAGGTGACGCAGTGCGAGTCCTTGGGCGAGCCCCACATCCCGCTGTGGCTTTGCGGCAGCGTGTCCGCGTGGCAGGAGCTGCAGGTGTCCGGCGTGTGGCACACGGCGCAGCCCGCGCGATCCATCTGGGCCGCGATGCCGTGGCCGCGGATGCGCCAGAAGTTGTTGTGGTTCTGCGGCGGCGTTTCCTTGTGGCAGGTCGCGCAGGAGGACTCGGTGTGGCATAGCGAGCACTTGTCGCCGATCAAGCCCGTGGGATTGCGCACGGTCGCACCATGCGCGCGAGTCCAGTTGTGACCATGGCTCGGAGGCGGAGCGTCGGCGCGGATCTCCTTGTGGCAGGTGGCGCAGTCGTTGGGCGTGCTCTTGGAGGAGTGGCACTGCATGCAGCTGTCCATCGAGAGGCGCATCTCGGGCTCGATGCGCTCGTTGGTCGCTATTCCGCTGTGGCAGGACTCGCAGGTTTCGCCGGCGACGACGTGGCGCGCGTGGGAGAAGACCACTTCGGGGTCGAGCTTCGAAGCGTGGACCGCGATCAGCTTTCCGCCGGCGAACAGATTGGAGATCTTCTTTTCCGCCGGCTTTTCCGCGTCGATTCCTTCATGGCAGAGCATGCATTGGCCCAGCGCCGGCATGCCGGGAGTGTCCGAGTCCTCCGCGCCCGGATGGCAATCGGCGCACTCCATCTCTTCCTTGATGTGGATGTCGTGGCTGAAGGCGAAGCGCTTCTGCGAGGGCTCGAGCTTGGACAGCAGCACGCAGCCCGCGGCCGTGACCGCCATGGCGGCCAAGAGGGCGATGCTGATCCGGCGCGAGTGATCGGCTCTCAGAAGGCCCATGTCATCCCCACTCGAAGGAAATGGAAGGTCTCGTCGTCGGTGTCCTCGACTTCGTAGCGCAGATCCCAGGTCGTGTTCGTCGTGCGATGCCAGCGGAAGCGGAGGTAGCCCGTGCGCACGTGATCGCGCTCGTCCACGAGGAAGGAATCGACCTTGAACAGCGCGTAGTAGCTGCCGATCGAGGCGCGGAAATCGTGCCCGAAGCGGCGCGTCACGTCGAAGCCCCAGGTCTGGATGTCGCTGCCGTCGCCGTTCCACTTCTCCCCAGTCAGGGAGAGGTCGACGTGGGCCGCGGTCAGGTCGCTCAAGGTCAGCGTGGCGAATTCGCGATCCGAATCGCGGTTGAATCGGCCGACGTCGTTCGAGTCGTCGACCTCGCGCGTGTCGATGCCGACCTGGACGTTGACCCACTCGGTGAAATCCTTCGACGCGAGCAGTCGAGCCTGGCGGTAGGGGAAGAGCTCGAACAGCGTGGTGAAGAAGGGATCGATCTCGGGCGCGAGGTCGCGCTGCGTGGTCAGGAGCTCGAACCAGCTCGCGGTGATCGTGAAATCGGACTTCTCGTTGACCCAGCTCACGCGCGCGAACCAGTCGCGCTCCTCGCCTTCGAGACCGGTGAACCAGCCATCCGCGCGCAGCTGCTTGCCGAAGGCCTGCCACACGCTCGCGCGCCACAGGTCATTGGAATGCGAGCCCAGATCGCCACGGTCCTCGAGGTGCATCCAGTCGAGCCGGCCGCGTCCGCCTTTCCACGGCTGTGCCTGGACGTAGGCGCCGGCGATGGAGTCGCCGCTGGACGAAGACTCGTAGGGGTGCACGGGAACGCCGCCGTAGATCCCGAGCTGGAGCGCACGCGGGCCCACCGGCGCCGTGCGCGCGCTCGCGCCGTCGAACCAGGCGAACACCGGCGTGTCCCACATCGTCTGTCGCCCGAGGCGCAGGCTTTCCAGCGGCCCGATCTCGTGGGCTTCGACCCACGCGTCGTACAGGCGCGGGACCAGCGTCTCGCCGTCGATGTCGTTGAGGTCGTGGAACCGCGATCTCCCGTCGTTCTGCCCGCCGTCGAGATCGCCGTTGAGGCGGGTCATCACGTGGCCCGTCCAGGCGTCCTTCGCCGGATCGCCGAAGTCCAGCGAGAGGGTCTCGGTCAGGTCGTGGTCGTGATCGCCGCTGACCGTGCGCGCTCGGTAGGAGCTCGAGAGACTGCCGTGGATCGGATAGATCCTCGCAGGTGCGGGAGCGATCGGCGCCTCGGCGGCCTGATCCTGAACGGGTTCTTCGCTGACGGGCACGGCTGGATCCGCTTCTGGCTGGACCGCTTCCGGTGATCCCGCCGGGTCCGCGGGCGCGACAGCCGAGGGCGCTGCTTGTTGCTGGCGCGGCTCGTCCGAGCGAGGGGCCGCGCAACCCGTGATCACGGCGGCGAGGGCGGCGGGAACGACAATCCTCGTCACACACGGCCGCAACACGCGCGCGCGCGAGCACGGGACTGCCATTCGGGAAGAAAAAGCCGCGTGCGCCATGAGTCGTACGCGAGCAGCATCGATTCCACCGCTATGGACGCGCCATACGCCTAGTGGAGTAGTGGAGGGGGCCGAAGTGCGTAGTACCCCGGCACTGGGTGAGCCGCCCTCTCAGCTCTGCAGCAAGCCCTCGCGGATCGCCAGCAGCGCGAGCTCCGCGGTCGAATGGCACTCGAGCTTGCGCTGCAGGTTTTCGCGGTGCTTCTTCGCCGTTCCGACGCTGATCACGAGCTCGCGGGCGATGTCCTTGTTGCTCTTTCCAAGCGCCAGCAGCTGGAAGACTTCCCGCTCGCGCTGAGTCAGGCTCGAGATCCGGCTGTTCGATCCCGGCTCGATCGGCTCGCCACGGCGCAGCTTGCTCACCAGGCCCGTCGCGACCTTCGGCGAGAGGTAGGGCCGGCCCTGGAACACGGCCTCGATGCCCAGGGCGAGCTCCGAGGGATCGGAATCCTTGGACAGGTAGCCGTCGGCTCCCGCGCTCATGGCCTGGTCGACGAAGGACTCGCCCTCGTGGTGGGTGAGCATCACGATGCGCATCCGCGGGTGGGCTTCGCGAAGCGGCTCGATCGCGTCGAGCCCCGACAGGCCCGGCATGGAGATGTCGAGCAGCAGGACGTCCGGCCTGACGGTCTTGATCCGCTCGATCGCGACGCGCGCATCGCCGCAGTCGCCGACCACCTCGAAGCGCGGATTCTGCGCGAGCAGAGAGCGGAACGCGGCGCGCAGCATCGCCTGGTCGTCGACGAGGAAGAGCTTGATTCGCGGCGGATTGTCGACTTTTTCGATCATGTCGGGCCTCAGCGCAGGGCGGGAAGTTGAATCTCGAAACGCGCGCCGCCGAGCGGAGAAATGCGCGCCTTGATCGAGCCGCCGTGCTCCTCGACCACCTTGCGGCAGAACGCGAGCCCGAGGCCCGTGCCCTGGAACTTGGACGTGGTGAATGGGTTGAACAGGGTCGCGTTGATCGCAGGGGAGATCCCCGGACCGTCGTCGTCGACGGCGATCTCGCCCTTTCCGTCGGCCTGACGTCTGGCCGAGATCACGACGTGACCGCCCGTGCCCAGGGCTTCCAGCGCGTTGGTGACGAGGTTCGTTAGCACCTCCTCGAGCAGCTGTCTATCGCACTCCAATAGGAAATTGCTTTCGTCGATCTCGCAGCGGACCTCGGTGTGGCGCCTGCCGATTTCAGGCCCCAATTGCTTGACGACGTGGTCGACGAGCACCCGCGGCTGCACCATCGAGAGCCGCAACTCGAGCGGCTTGGTGAAGGTCAAAGTGCGGCGCATCAAGCCCTCGAGGTGCTGCATGCGGCCGACCAGATCGGCGAGCACCGCCTGCTGGTCCTCGCCCAGGGCATGGGCCACCGCGCGCAGGGCCAGATTGACGGCGGTGATCGGATTCTTGATCTCGTGGGCGAGCATCGCCGCCGACTCGCCGAGGGTGGCCAGGGCGCGCAGCATCGCCGTTTCGGCTCGCTGGGCGCGCTTGAGCTCGGTGATGTTGCGTCCCTCGGGGATCAGCAGCACCACCGCGCCCTTCTCGTTGCGAACCGGGCTGATCGAGAAATCGACCACGAGCAATTCATCCCCGCGACCGCGCTGTACGGTCTCGAAGCGCACGAATTCGCCTCCGGCGGCCTCGTGGATGGCGCTTTTCAATCGCTCGCCCGCTTCCTCGGACACACCCCACCAGCGCGTCTCCCAGAATTTCCGGCCGACGACGTCCTCGCGCGTCGCGCCGATCGCGTCCAGCGCGGCCTGGTTGGCCTCGATCAGAGTGCCGTCGAGCTGCAAGAGGCCGATGTACCCATAGGATCGATCGAAAATGGCCCGGAAGCGCCGCTCGCTTTCGGCGAGGGCTCGCTCGGCATGCTTGCGCGCCGTGATGTCGCGGAAGCTGCCGAGGAATAGCGGCATGGCCCCGTCCTGCATCGGCGCGCGCGCGACCGAGAGCTCGCAGTTGATCAGCGATCCGTTCTTGTGCACGACGTCGAACTCGCGCGTCAGGCCCAGGATGTGCGTGACGCCAGTGCGCCGGTAATTGGCAAGGTAGTCGTCGTGGAGCGAGCGATGGGGCTCGGGCAGCAGCACCTTGATGTTGCGGCCGACAAGATCACGCGGCGACCAGCCGAACACGTGCTCGACCGAATCGCTGGCGGTGACCACGATGCCCTGGGCATCGATGGCGATCGTCGGGTCGAGCGCGGCGTTGAGCAGGGCGCGATAGAGGCCCTCGGTGGCTGCGCTCTGCAGCGCCTCCGCGTGGGCGCGCGACGGGGCGGATTCGCGACTGGGGGCCTGTCGATGCTCGGGGGTGCTCACGTGACGCTTGCGCAGCGCCGGAAGGTTCCTCGAAGCCCCGCGGGGCAGGGATCCATCGAGCGTGGCCCGGTCAGGGCCATTGCGCGGGCAGATGAACATAGCAGAAGGGCCTGGTTCGGCGCCTTCATGGTCTTGCGCAGTCGATCCGGCTGCCCTGGGCCGAAGTGCGCAGTGAGGAACCGAAATGTACGGAGCCAGGTGAATTCGTCCGGAGTCGTGGGGCCTCTCTGATCCGCGCAACGCGCGGATCAGAGAGGCCCCACGACTCCGAACGAATTCACCTGGCTCCGTACTGGCTCGTCAGAACCGCACACCGACTCTGGTCGTCTCGCCGCCCCGCACGGCAGCGTCACCCTCGAGCGTCCTGATCCCGCCGCTCTCTCCACTCTGCGGGGCCCAGTATCGAATGCGCCAGTGCAGCTTGCCCGCGGGAACGGTGACATCGCGCAGCACTCCTTCGTCGTCCGAGGACTGGTAATGCGTACTCAGGCGCAGCGCACGATCGCCCTCGCACCGCAGTGCGAGCTCGAAGTGCTCGACCTCCCGCTCGCCATCGCGCGCGAAGCGCAGCACGCCGGCGAGTTGGGGCCGGAGCACGACGCTCGCTTCACCGCTCACGGGCACGATCACCTCGCTGCGCGCGATGTAGGGTCCGGCCGAGAGCTCGAGCACCACGGGTTGGAGCGCTGCGACGTCCTCGTATTGGAAAGCCCAACCGTTCGCAGCAGTCAGCGGAGCGAATCCGCGCGTCACGCTCTGCTTCGCCTGTCCTTCCCCCGGCACCCACTGGCCTTCGTCGTAGGGATTGTTGATCAGGAAACCATCGCGCGGCCGCTCTTCCACCGGCACGCCATCGAAGTCGACGCGTCCGACGATCCGGCCAGGGCTGGCGAGCTCCCACTGGATGCGCAGATCGAGATCCGTCGGCGCGACGACGATCTCGCGCTCGCCGCGCGCACCTTCGGAAGTCGTGACGCTCAAGCGCCAATTGCCCGCGCTCAAGCCTTCCGCTCGCATGATTCCGAGCTCGCGAACGACGTCCAAGCCTCGGCCGTTGGCCATCGGCTGATCGGAGAGTCGCGAGATGTACGCCGAAATCGGCGTCAGCGGTTTCTTCGTGATCGCGTCGTGCAAAGCGACCTCGATCCGCCCGTGGCCGAGCTCGAGCTTGCGCATCCGCAGGATCAAGGGCGAGTCCGCTCCGCGAGCGGTGAACTGCGAGGGCCCGTCCCAGGTGTTTCCGTCATCGGGCCAGGAGACGCTGATCGCCCAGAAGCCCTCGTCGAGACCTCCGAGCATGAAGTGTCCATCCTCGTCGGTCGCCTTCGACCAGTGCATGGACGCCCCGAGGCGCTGCGCATGGAATGTGAAACCCGCAAGCGGCTTTCCAGCATCGTCGATCACGCGACCCTCGAGCGGCGTCTCGCGCGCGAGAGTGACGTCGAGAACCGGCGCCGTTTCATCCGCGGAGCGCGGTCTTTCGACCAGTTTGCTGGCGAAGCCCCCCGCCTCGACTTCCAGGTCGATCGGTCCGGCGGAGAGGGGCATGCGGTACTGTCCCAGCGCGTCCGTCGTCGCGGATCCTGCGCCTTGACGTGCCTCGCGCAGACTGGCCCCGGCAATCGCCGCTCCGTCCATCGTCGAGACGCGACCGCTGAGCTCCACCTTCACGAATGTCTCGAGCGCGAGCTCGAGGCGAGTCGGCTGCTTCCAATCGAGTTGGAGCTGGCGGCTCGACGTGCGCTTGCCCTTTGCATAGGCGGTGAGCTTGTACTTCAGTCCGGTTTCGGAATGACCCGGATCGTCGTCGACTGGCAGGCGTGAAAAGCTGGCCAGGCCCTCCGCGTTCGTCCGCGCGGAGAAGCTCTCCTTCACCCACGGATCGTCGCCGAGCCAGATGTCGTTCGGGTCGGAGGGCCAGCCGAGCGGCTCGAATTTCGGACTGACGTAGAGCGTGACTCCCTCGATCGCGACGCCGGAGGAGTCGACGACTTCGACTTCGAGCTGCGCTGAAGGCCGCATTCGCACGACGACATCGTCGACGGTCGCGCGCTTTTCGACGATCCCGACCGTGGCCCACCCCATGCCTTCCTTCGTCAGCGCAAAGAGTCGCGGAACGTAGTCCGAGGGCGCGAGCCGCCGTTCGAGCTGGAATCTCCCCGCGGAATCGCTCACTCCGACATCGAGCCAGTGCGCAAGTCCGATCCCGATGCTGGAAGGAGTCACACCGGTCAAGAAAAGTCGCGCCCCCACGATCGGTGTCGCTCCATCCGTCGCAACGACCATTCCGCGAACAGCGCTTCCTTGGGGCAAGCGCACCTCTCCCAGCTCGATGACGCGTGGCGCCGTAGCTGGGTCTTCCTGCCACGGCACGTTCACCCATTGCACCGCGCGGCCGTCGGCCCACACCTCGACCTCGGCATTGGTCCGCCGATCCGCGCGCAGGTCTTCGAGCGCCACGAGCCCGCCTGCGACCGACTCGGCAGTCGCGCGCTGCTTGCGAGCCGACACGCCGGCCTCGAGAACGTAGAGCGTGGCGTGGGCGCCGACCAGCGCATTCCCCGTGACATCGTCGATCACCGTGCAGCGGACTTCGTTGCGCGCCGCGGCTTCGGGTGTCGCAATCGAAGCAGCGACCTCGCGATCTCGATTCTCTCCGACTTGCGCCGCGGGAGCCTTCTCGGAGTCGATGATCGCTGCCGTCTCCTGGCCCCGCTGCTCGGAATCCCCGCGCGGATTCGCGATCGTGCCTGGACTCGCGGCGAACTCTCGCACGCCCCAGACCGCGGCGATGGCGAGGACGACTCCAACGGCGACTTTCGTCAGCGAATTCATGGCGAAGACTCCTCCAGCGACCGAAGCGCCAGCGCCCACCGCTCCGTGAGCGATCGGAAGCAGAGCGCTCATCCATGTTTCGCGATCGCCGTGACAGCGATCGAGCCGCTCGCGCAGCATCGCGAGCCCGCGCTTCAATCGGGTGCGCACCGTCTCGACCGGGACGCCCATGCGCGCGGCGATCCTGCGCGGCGCGAGATCGTCCCAGTAGCGCAGCAGCAAGGTCGAGCGATAAGGCTCGTCGAGCGAGAGCACGGCTTCGACCACCGTGCGCTGCATCGCGACGCGCTCGACGACTTCGGAAGTCGATGGCAAGGCTTCGCGGCGCGCGACGAACGACTCGCGCGCCTCGCGCCGTGCAGCGCTCGTCCCGCGGCGGATCGCGAGATTGTGCGCGATGCGCGCGAGCCACGGCCGCAGCGGACGGTCCGGGTCGGGCGGATGCTGGAGCGCCGCGACGAGCGTGTCCTGCGCGAGATCCGCCGCGTCGTCCGCTCTAGCCGTCAGACTGCGCGCGAGGCGCGCTAGCCACTCGCTCTCGGCAAGCAGTCTCTCAGGCGCGTCGAAAGGCAGGCGTGCATCCATGGCTTCGAGCTTGGATACCCCGCGCCCCTCGAAATCGGTTCGAGCCGATCGCGGAAATCCGCGCGCGGCGTCGTATCAGCCGTCAGGCCGCCTCGGGCTGGAGCAGGCGATTCACACTCTAGAGAGTGAGCGCAACTTCCGGCGGAAGCTCTGCCGCGCGGGTCCTCACAGGCATCGAGTCGCGGATCGTCGACCTGGCTGGCGGCTCGGACCAGAGGCGGATCCTCGCTCCGATCCAATGGGCCAGCACGCGACCGCGGAACCACCGTTCGTGCTCCCACTCGACCTCGGCCATGGTCAAGAGGCAGTCGACCCAGGCCTCGCG
>DATHET010000203.1:0-15340 GCA_035490315.1 Planctomycetota bacterium | reverse complement strand
CTCGACGGCGAGGAGGCGGTCAACACCGCCTGGGTCGATCCCGACAATCGATATGGATCGCGCTACCACGCCGCGAAATTGAAGGAGTCCGGCCGAGCCGCGCATTTCAAGGCCTGCGTGCTGCTCGACATGGTCGGAGACAAGGATCTCCTGATCCAGCAGGAGGGCTGTTCCGACGCGCGCATCTACGCCGTGTTCGCGAACGCCGCCCGCGATCTGCAGCTCTCGAAGCAGATCTCGAGCGCGCGCGGCGAGGAAGTCATCGACGACCACCGCATTTTCATGGATGTCGGCATCCGCTCGGTCGACCTGATCGATTTCGAATACGGCCCGCATCACGCGTGGTGGCACACGCTCGACGACAAGCTCGAGAACTGCTCGAAGTCGAGCTTGGACACGGTCGGCCGAGTCGTGCTGCACGCCCTGCCCGCGCTCGAGAAACACCTCTCCGGCAAGTAGAAGTCGGTCAGCGCAGGACCAGCGACGTGGTCGCGGTTCCGGCGCGCGGCGAAGAGACGGTCAAGTCCAGCGACGTCTCCGCGCTCGCTTCGACGAGCACGCGCACGCGCAGCTGAGCGCCGCCATCCAGTTCCGTCAAGGCGAAACGGCCCTCGTCGATCGGCATCGGGACGTAGACCTGGTCCTTGCCCATGCGCACGCAGGCGACGGCGAGCTTGCCTCCGTGCACCGATAGCCGGGGCAATCCGACCGAGCGTCGCGCGGATCCCAGTGCGGACTGGGTGCGCAGGCTGCCCGAGTTGGCGATGGTCACTTCGATCTGCCACAGGTCGTTCTTCAGCCGTTGCACGGAGGTGCCGGAGATCGCCAGGCGCGGCAGGGCCTCGCTCAAGGAAAGGAGTGAAGCAGCGACCTTGCGCGCCAGCGGCGCGATCTCGTCGGTGCGCGGCAAGGCCAGTCCATTCGCGCCATCGATCTCGCCGCACAGAAGACGCAGCGGCAGGGCGCCGAGCTGGCCGTACGCGAAATCGTCGATCGTCCCGCGCGGATCGCCGGCGCGGCCGGAGAACTCGAGCGCCGCGCTCGCGTTCGCTGCCTGGGAATCGAGGAGGTGCTGCAGACTCGCGGGCTCGCGCACCAGGGCGGGCTCCAGGCCCGACTCCGTGCTGGCCCAGTTGCTCGGCGCGAAACCGACCACGGCCGCGATGTTCTCGTGCTCGACCAGGAAGGTGCTGATCCAGCGCGACTCGGGCTCGGACAAGGGATAAGGACCCGGGTTGCGCGGCAGCGGATCGTCGCCGACCTGGAAGGGATTCCATCCGACCGGGTAGTTGCGGTCGAGATCGATGCGCGCCTGGGCCGAGGTGCTCGCCGCCGTGCCCGCCTCGACTTCGGTCAGCACGCTGGTGCGCAGGTCGGGATTCGCGCAGAGCACGAAGTAGGCGGTGGTCTCGTGCAGCGCGCGGCCGACGCGCTCCTCGCGCTTGTTGTTCTGCAGGAACTCGACCACGGACGAAAGCGCGAGCTCGCTGCCTTGCAGATCGCCGAGACCCTGCGACGCGCTGACGAAGATCGCCGGCTTCGAGCGCGGATCGGCGCCGCCGTTCTCGCTGAGCGTCAAGAGCCACAGGTCCTCGTTGCTGCGGCTCTTGCCCAGCGAGGTGAGCTGCACGAATTCCGGATAGGCCGCGGCGAGGCTCGACAAGGCGTTGTGCAGCTCGCGCGTCTTGTAATAGTGCTGGAAATCGAGCTCGACGCGCCGGTCGGGCGCCGAGGTCAAGCGCCGCTTGTCTGGTGCGGGCTCCTGCAGCAGCAGGCAACAGGCGATCGCGAGCAGCGCGGGCATCACGGCTTGACCTCCTGGCCGATCGGGATCGCCCAGTCGCCGCCGGCGCGCAGCGCGAAGGTCGAGCCGGCGGGCGCCACGACGATCCATTCGCACTCGCGCGAGATTCCGCCGCCCGCCAGACGAGCGAGCTTGCAGCGCTCGGAGCCGGCGATCAGCCGCGCACCCGCGGGCAATTCGAGCTCGCACCAGGCCCCCACCGCGCCGACGCGCCGATCGGAGATCGACAGCCCCGTCGGAAGAGCGCCGGCGTTGGCGACGCGCGCGCGGATGCGGCACACCTCGCCCTCGCGGCTCGCCTCGGCGACGCGCAGCTCGAGGCGCGGCAATCCAGCGCTCGCGCGCCGCGCGAATTCAGCCAGACCCTGCAGGGCTCGCGCCAGGCTCTCCGGCGGAGGGCTGGTGCGCGCACCGGGCTCCCAACCGCCGACCAGGGCCTGGCGGCCGAGTCCGAGATCGACCGGATGCCAGTCGATGAATCCCAGTCCGCCGCGCGTGTCGTCGAGCCAGCGCGCCCAGGCCTGGTCCTCGGCCGAAACTCCGTCGAGCGGCTTGCGCGCGGATTCGCCGCGCGGATTGTCGAAGCGCGCGTTCTCCGGCCCGCTGTCCGCTGGCAGGTCGAGCGCGGGTCCCCAGGGCGCGATCTCGAGCGCCAGGGCGCCGGACACGGAATAGAACCAGTCGACGGCCGCGCCGCGGCGCTCGCGGCCACGGCACTCGAGCACGCAGGCCAACGGCAGATTGCGCCGCGAAGTCGCGCCGAGGAAGGACGCGTTGACGCGCTCGAACACGCTGCGATCCGCCTCGGGCATCCAGCCCGCCAGCGTGGTCGCCTTGGAGCCGCCGGGAATCGCGAGCCGCCCGTGGTTGCCTTGGAACAGCAGCACGATCGCCGCCTTGCGCACCAACGCGAAGTCCGCATAGGTCCGCGAAAGGGCTTCCGAAAGCGGCAGCAGGCCGCCGAGATTGTCCTGCCAGGGTCCCGTGCGCCCCACCGGATAATTGAGGTCGAGGACCACGCCGCCTGGCCCGTCCTCGTTGAACGATCCGTCGCCGTCGTCGTCCTTGCCTTCGAGGGTCAGCGAGTAGCGCGGCGCGTCGCCAGCGCGCGCGCGCGCGAGCAGTCGTTGGTTCGCGGGGCGCACCCAGGGTCCGTCGGGATCCTCGACCAGCATCTGCAGGATCGCGCCGTCGCCGTCGAGATCGTCGGGGCCGTCCTCGTCGATTCGACCGTCGCGATCCTCGTCGACCGGTCGCGTGTTGCGGCCGTCGGCCGAGCGACCTTGGAGACTGAGCTCGAGGGCTTCGGGCGAAGCCCAGGGCACGGCGGCGAAGCTGACGCCGCTCGGCAGGCTCGCGGGCTCGCTGAGCAGCTCGGCGGAAACCTGCAGCACCGCGAGTCCGCCGGTCGGACTCTCGCCGTCGAGTGCGCCGAGCAGCAGCACGCAGGGTCGGACCTCGAGGGCCAGCGGCCCCTCGGCGCCGAACAAGAGCGCCGGAACTTTCCGTCCGTCGGTCGTCGTGCCGAGATCGAGGGTGCGGACCAGCGAAGCGTGCTCGCCCGCGATCTTGTCGAGTGCCGCTTGCACCGAGACCAGGTCGCGCAGATTCGAAAGCGCCGGGAGTACCGCGGC
The DNA here is from genome assembly GCA_035490315.1 of Planctomycetota bacterium. Lineage (GTDB taxonomy): Bacteria > Planctomycetota > UBA1135 > UBA1135 > JADJQU01. The sequence continues at coordinate 11,902 of DATHET010000203.1, read as the reverse complement.
AGTCTGCACCGGCGTCGCGGGCACACCGAGCGGAGCGACCACTGCGGCAGGAGTCGAAGTCGCAGCAGCGGGCTGTGCGGGCGCAGGCGCGGGCTGAGCCGGCGCACCCGCAGGCGCAGTCTCCGGCGGCGGAGTCGGAGTCACGGGATTGGCCGCGGGCGTCTCGCTGGGCTTCGCGCCAGGATCGATCGGCGCAGGCGGCTTGGCGCCAGGATCGACCGGAGCGGGATCCTGCGGCTTGGGCGGATCGGTGGCGACCGGCGGCTCGCCAGACGTCGGCGGCGGCGGATTCTCGACGGGCGCCGGTTTGGGATCCTGCTTCTCGGGAGTCGCCGGATCCTGGCTCGTGGCGGGATCGGGAACGATCGGTTCCTGCGCGAGAGCTGGCGCCGCGATCAACGCGAGCGCCGACAGCGCGGTCCAGGGAAGGCTCCGGATTCGAAACTGCGTCATCGGACGGATCGCGCTCGGGAGCGCGATGTGTGGCCCCAGCCTACTGCGGGGGAACCACGGCTAGTGTCCTGTATCAGAAGTACGTTGGCAAAAGCGGTCTGCCTGCGGCTTCCTGGCAAGGCGCCGCGACGACGCGTGTTCTCTGCAACACTCGGAGGAGCGGCAACGCCGCCAGGGGGCTGCAGGCGGGCCGATTTTGTCGACGTACTTCTGATACAGGACACTCGAAGCTTGCTCAGCTGACCAGGGCTCCAGGATCGCGCGGCACGGGTACGAGCTCGACCGTTCGCTCCCGATCCGGCTCTTCGTCGCCCAGGGCGTCGGATCTCGAGACGGAATGGCCATTGGCGTGGGGAGAATCGGCCTTGGCGGCCCGCGAGTGGACCTCGTCGCGGGTCTGCGAGGCCAGGCTGGCGTTGCCGGTGGCGTGGGGGTCGAAGCGCTCGACCTCGCCGAACTCGACCGCCACGTAGCGCGACACGCCTTTGACCTCCATCGTGATCCCGTACAGGCCTTCGCAGGCGGCCATCGAGCCCTTGTTGTGCGTGACGACCACGAACTGGGTGCTCTGGCGGAAGGAGTCGAGCATGCCGAGGAAGCGCCCGATGTTGGCGTCGTCGAGGGCGGCGTCGACTTCGTCGAGGATGCAGAAGGGACTCGGCCGCGCCTTGAACACGGCGAAGAGCAGGGCGAGCGCGGTCATCGTGCGCTGGCCGCCGGAGAGCAGGCCGATCGGCAGCATCTCGCGGCCCGGCGGGCGCGCGCTGATCTCGATGCCGGCTTCCAGGGGATCCACGCCCTGTTGCAGCTCGAGGTCGGCCTTGCCGCCGCCGAAGAGCTGGCGGAAGAGGAGCTGGAAGTTCTCGCGCACCTCCTCGAAGGTCGAGAGGAACAGGCGCACGCTTTCTTCGTTGATCGTCGACAAGGTCTCGGCGAGGGTCGCTCGCGCGCGCGAGAGATCCTTGCGCTGCTCGTCGAGGAAAGTGAAACGGCCGTCGGCCTCGGTCAGCTCGACCACGGCCTCGGTGTTCACGGGTCCGATGCGATCGAGCTCCTGCTTGAGCGTCGCAACCTGGCGTTCGAGGGCCGCGAGCTCGGCCGGCTCGAGCACGGATTCCGCGCCGGCGCTCGCGTCCCACGACTGCACGAGGGCGACTTCGTCGAGACCGAGGTCTTCCTGCGCGCGGGCGAGGGCTTCGCTGCGCTCGAGGGAGCTTCGCTGTTCCTCGAGGCGCAGCTGCGCCTGTTGATCGACCACCGACTCCAGCTCGCGCGTGGCGAGGTCGAGTCTGCGCCGGAAGGCTTCGATCGACTCGCGCGCGGCGCGTTCGCTGCTGCGCACGGCCGCGAGGCGTTGCTCCAGCTCGCCGCGCGAGACGAGCAGCGCGTCGGACTCCGCCACCAGGGCTTCGACGTCCACGACCGCGGCATCGGCGCTCTGCGCGTGCTCGCGCGCCAGGCGCAGCGAGCGCTCGAGCTCGAGCTGGGTCTCATCGAGATTGCGCGCGAGGTCCGAGCGGCGGCGCTCCTGTCCCTCGAGCTCGGCGCGCAAGCGCGCGCAGACCAGCGAGACTTCGTGCTCGTCTCGGGTCAGCTGATCGCGGCGCGTTTCCTGCTCGTGGCGAGCCTGCTCCAGCAGACCGAGCTCGCGGTTGAGCCCGGCGAATTCGGCTTCGCTGGCGATGACACGCGCCTGCGCGGCGGCGAGATCGCTGTCCAGGCGCGCGACTTCGCCCGCGACCGTGTCGGATTCGCGGCGCGCCATCGAGAGCGCGCTCTCGAGGTCGGACAGGCGCGCGCGGGCGGTGTGGCTCTCGCGCTCGGCGCGCGCCAGGGCCTGGCGGCGATCCTCGAAGATCTGCTCCGAGCCCTCGCGCGAGCGCAGCAGCTCCTCGCGGCGAGTCCGCGCCTCGAGCTCCTTCGCTTCGAGCGCGGTGATGCGGCCTGAAAGTTCCTTGGCGGTGCGCTCCAGCTTGTCGGCGCTCGAGCGGCGACCGACCGCGCCCTGGACGATCTCGCGGTGACCGCCGACGAAGCCCGCGGCGTCGACCAGGTCGCCTTCGCGCGTCGCGAAGCGCCACTGCGGATACGACTGCGCCAGTCGCAAGCAGGCCGCGACGTCGGCGGCGATGAACACGTCGCCGATCAGGTAGCGCGAGAGCAGCTCGAAATCGGCGTCGGCCGCGACCTCGTCGCACAGCCTGGCCACGATCAGCCCGCGCTCTTCCTCGCTGAATTCCGGCGCCGCGCGCAGCGCGAACTCCGGCACCATTCCGGCGACGACCACGCGCACCTGCCCCTGACGGCGCTCCTTGAGCCATTGCGCAGCGCGCAAGGCCGTCTCCGGCGAGCGCGCGACCAGCCCGAGCGCCCGCTCACCGAGCGCCGCGTCCAAGGCGCGCGCGAGATCCGTCGACGTGTGCAGGTGGTCGGCGAAAAGTCCCGACAGCTCCGGCGCGGAGATCGGGCCGGTGCCGGCCTTGATTCCGGCGAGCAAGGCCTTGGCTCCCGCGTCGAGGCCCTCGCGCTCGCGCTCGAAGTCGCGCAGCACGGCGATGCGCGAGGAGAGCGAGGCGCGCTCGAGCTCCAGCGATTTCTTCGCCGCTTCCAGCTCGCGCGTCGAGCTCTCGAGCTCGGCGAACTCCGCGCGCAGGCGATCGCGATCCTGCTCGCTCACCGCGAGCGAAAGGCGCGTCGCCTCCACGCCCGCCGCCGAAGTCGCCGCGGATTCGCGCAGGGATTGCACCAGCGAATCGTTCTCCGCGAAGCGCGCCAGGGCCCGCTCGCGGCGAGCCATCAGCGGTCCGCGCGAAGCGTCGAGAAGCCGCGCGCTGTTGGCCGCGGCAGTCTTTTCGTGCAGGGCGCGCAGCACCTCTTCGTTGTGCGCTTCCGAGCGCTCGCGCGTCGCGCGGTACTCGTTGCGCGCGCCGTTCAGCGCCGCCGCGACTTCCTGCGCGCGAGCCTCGCCTTGCTTAACCTTCGATTTCAGCTCTTCCAGGCCCGAAGCGACGCGCGAGAGCTCTTCCCGGCGCGCGTTCGATTGCTGCGTGAGCTGCGCTCCGCGCGCCGATTCCTCCCCCGCCGACTCGCGCCAGGCGAGGATGCGGCTCTCGAGTTGCGAGCGGCGCTCGCTCAGCGCGCGGCTCTCGCCCGAAAGGCGCGAAATCTCCGCACCCAGGCGCTCCATTTCCGCACTCAGACTCGACTGCTCGCGGCCGCGGCCGCCGACTTCCTCCTCGCCCGTTTCGCGCGCGGCGCGCAGCTCGGCCGAGCGCGCTTCCAGTTCCTCCAGTTTCAAGTGCAGCGCTTCGAGCGCGGCGCTGGTGATCTGCAGGCGCTGGCGCAGGAGCCGCGCCCGCTCGCGGCGCCAGTCGTCGCGCGCGCTGACGAAGCGCTCGGCCTTGCCGGCCTGGATCTTCAGCGAGCGCACGCGCGTCGCCAGCTCGCGCAGCACGTCCTCGAGCCGCAGCATGTCGGCCTCGACGCGCTTCAGCCGCGATTCGGTCTCGCGCTTGCGCATGCGGAAACGGCTGATCCCAGCGGCTTCCTCGAAGATCGAGCGACGGTCGAGCGGATTCTGCGAGAGCACTGCGTCGATCCGGCCCTGCTCGAGGACCGCGTAGCCGCGGCTGCCCAGGCCCGTGTCGAACAGCATGTCGCGCACGTCCTTGAGGCGCACGCGCTCGCCGTTGATCAGGTATTCGCCTTCGCCGGACTTGAACACGCGGCGCGTGATCGAGACCTCGGCTCCATGGCCGGCGAGCTCGGCGTTCGAGTTGTCGAGCACCAGCGAGACTTCGGCCACGCCCATCGCCGGACGGCTGGTCGAGCCCTTGAAGATCACGTCGCTCATCTCGCCGCCGCGCATCGAAGTCGGCCGCTGCTCGCCGAGCACCCAGCGCACGCCGTCGACGACGTTGGACTTGCCGCAGCCATTGGGACCGACGATGCCGGTCAGGGAGCGCGGAAACTCCAGCGCCGTGCGGTCGGCGAAGGACTTGAAGCCGAAGAGCTCGAGACGTTTGAGTCGCATGGAATCGCGGGTGCTAGGCGTTCGGCAAAGTGGGACGCGACTCGCGCGCCGCACCTGTGCCGGGCGGGTGGACGGGTGTGTCGAAGAGACTGGCGGCGCCGTGCGGCGCGTGGCCGGAAGCGAGCAGCGCCTCGGAGCGGGCGAGGCTGCTCGCGACCGGAGCGGGCTCGCGGCGCAAGCGGAAGAACCGCGTCGAGGATTCCGCGAGCGAGAGCAGCCCGCCGCGCGAGCGCTCCTCGGGCAAGGGATGCAGGGCGCCGACCGGCAGGGTCGAAAGCAATTGCGCTTCGGCGGCCCAGGGCACGAAGCCCGGCGCCGGCGAGAGCTTGTAGCCGCTCGAGTACGGTCGACCGGGCTCGACGCGCGAGCCGTCGCCGAACAGGAGGCGCTGGTTGTGCTGCGGCAGAGCGCTGTCGGCTTCCGCGAAGCGCACGCCCGCGCGCTTGCCGAAGAAGGGCGTGATCCCGACGGTCAATCCGCGCGCGCCGGCCATGCGCTTGGATGCATCGTTCAAGAGACCGAGCAGACGCGCGCCCTGCTCGGGACGGATCTCGCCGTCGCCCAGGATCTGCAGGGCCTCGCGCAAGCCCACGGGCGAAACGGCGTACATGATCCGACCGCGCACTTCGCCGGGCCGCGAGCCGCGCGTGCCGGATTGGAACTCGAAGAGTCGCGCGAGGGCCTCGATCGATTCCTCCACGGCCAGCGCGGAAAATTCGAGCAGGCTGTCCTCGCGCCAGGCCCCGGCGCGCAGGGCGAGGCGCGGAAGATTGATCGCCACGGCGCCCGCGCAGTAGATCGCGGCGCGCTCGCGGCCCCCGCGCTGACATCCGGGCGCGGCGAAGCGCTCGCTCTCGCGGCCCCAGGTAGGCACGAGCTGTCCGCGCTCGAGCAGACGCTCGAGAGCCAGGGCGCGCTCGGGATCGTCGCGACGCGAAAGCCAGAACTGCTCCAGGGCTTTTTCGTCGAGGAAGACGCGCGGCGCGGAAGCTTCGCTCGCGAGACGCGACAAGGCGTCGAGCGTGCGCTCGAGCACTTCGCCGCTGCGGTCGAGGCCGAACTCGAGATCGACGCGCCGGCCGGTCGAGGACGCGATGGCGCTCACCGCGGTGAGCCAGTTCGACAGGCTGTCGCCGCGCTTGGTCGCGCGCGCGCGCGCCAGCGGCGCGAGCAGGGCCTGGGCGCCTTCGATCACCAGGCCTTGGGACACGGTCTGCAGCACGCGTGCGCACTCGCCGAGTGCGGCGAAAGCAGCGCTTTCGTCGAATTCAGCGGGAGCGAACAGCTCGCAAGGCAGCGCGGCCCACAGGTAGGCATGGGGATGCGCGAGATCGACGACGTGCAGCTCGGCCGCAAGGTGCCGCTCGGCGCTGGCATCGTCGAGCACGTGATCGAGGGCGAAGCGGCGCAGGACTTCGCCGGCGATGCGCGCGCTGGCCTGGACCTCGCCGAGATCCTCGGGCGACGCGCTGCGCGAGGCGTCGACGGGACGCGCGGGCTGCTGCAGCTCGCGGCGCAGATCGTGGACCGGAAGCAGCACGCTCGCCTGGCGGCGCAGCGCCGACTCGAGTCCCATGCCGACCAGCTCGTTGTCGACCAGCTCGCGCACCAGGGCCGTCGAGATGCGCTTGATCCCCAGCGCGAACACGCGGGCTTCGACGCGCGCGGCGATCTCTTCCGCGGTCGCGCGCGCGAGCTCCGCTTCGTTCATCAGCGCGGCGACGATGCGGCTCTTGCTCCACGGAGCGCTCGCGCCCTCCTCGGAAGGCCGCACGCGCGGCGCGCGCAGACCCGGAGTCGGCGAGCGGTGCACCTCCAGCACCTCGCGCACTTTCGAGCGGCGATCGCGGTAGAGAATGTAGGCCTTGGCGACGCTCGCGCGACCGAGCTCGATCAAGGCATGCTCGACGAGATCCTGGATCTCTTCGATGCTCGGCGCCTGGTCGGCTCCCGATGCGGCGGTCGTGGCGCGGCGATTCGCCAGCGCGAGTCGCACCACGCCGGCGACTTCGCTGGCGAAGCTCTGATCGCCTTCGCCGACGGCGACCAGCGCGCGCTGCACCGCGTCGCGGATCTTCGTCTCGTCGAACGGCACCTCGCGGCCGTCGCGTTTGCGCACGCGCTCGGTGCTCATGGCGAGCGCTCGCCGGTCTGGCCCTCGCGGCGACTCTCGAGGATGGGTTTCAGCTCGTCGAGGAACTGCGTGACGTCCTTGAACTCGCGGTAGACGCTGGCGAAGCGCACGTAGGCGACCTGGTTGAGCTGGCGCAGCTCTTCCATGACCAGGGTGCCGATCACCGAGCTGTGCACCTCGCGGTCGTACTCCTCGTGGCAGCGGGCCTCGACCCGCGCCGCGGAGCGCTCGAGCTCCTCGGTGACCACCGGCAGCTTCTCGCAGGCGCGCATCATCCCGGCGAGGACGCGCTCGCGCTCGAAACGCACGCGCTCGCCGCTCTTCTTGACCACGCGCAGGGGCGTGTCCTCGACGCGCTCGTAGGTCGTGTAGCGCAGGTAGCAGTCCAGGCACTCGCGCCGCCGGCGGATCGCGCTTCCGTCGGAAGCCGCCCGCGAATCGACCACGCGGTCATTGTCCTGCTTGCAGCGGGGGCATTTCATGCTCAGTCGATCCCTGGTGGGTGCGTCAGAATCACACGCTACAGGTTGGGTGTCAACGGCCCCCCGCCGAGCTTCCGCGAGCTATTTCCCGAGACAGAATCGCCCGAAGATCCGATCGAGCAGGTCCTCGGGCGTGGTGCGGCCCTCGATCTGATCCAGCTCGTCGGTCGCGCGGCGCAGGGCATGGGCCGCGAGGTCCAGGGCTGCGCTGGCAGAAAACAGGCCCTGGGCTTCGATCACCCACGATCGCGCCGCCTGGAGCGCGGCCCGGTGGCGCGCGGAAAGCTCGCGGATTTCCCCGGCCGCCGTGGTCGAAGCCAGGAGTCGGCCGGCCTCGCGCTCAAGCTCGGCCAGGCCCAGGCCGGTGCGTGACGATGCAGCCACGCAGGCCTGAATCCTGCCGCTCAGAGCGCTCGAAGCCTCCGCGACCAGAGCCTGGCTCTCCGCGGCCGGGATGGCGTCCTGCTTGTGCAGGACCAGCAGGGTCGGCGGCGGATTCTGACCGGCGGCGAGGGCCTGGAATTCCAGGCCGAGATCGCGCGGACCGAGGGAGGCATCGACGACCCACAGCCACAGATCCGCGGCGCGGGCCAGCTCGCGAGCACGCTCTCGCGCCCGCCAGTCGAGCTCGTCGGCGGCGTCGCGGATCCCCTCGCTCGAGAGCTCGATCCCGGTCCCCGCCGCGTCCCACAGCTCGATCGCGGCGCCGGGCGTGGACCAGGGACGGTGCAAGGCGTCGCGCGTCGTGCCGGCCAGCTCGCTGACCAGGGCCGAGGCCTGGGTCAGCCGGTTGAACAGCGAACTCTTGCCCGCGTTGGGCAGGCCGACGAGCACCGCGCGCGGCAGGCCCGAGGGGGCTTCGCGCGCGACTTCCCAGGCCAGGGCTTCCTCGAGGGCCGTGCGCGCGCCCTGGGTCAGCGCCGCGAGCTCTTCGCGCGGAATTCCGCCGGTCTCGCGCTCGTCGAAGTCGAGGCTCGCCTCGCACAGGGCGCGCAGATCGACCAGCTGCTCGCGCAGGCCCAGGATGCGCCGCGACAAGCCGCCGAGCAGCAGGGCGCTGGCCGCGCGGCGCTCGTCCTCGTTGCGCGCCGCCACCAGGGCCAGCACGCCCTCGGCGCGTGCCAGGTCGACGCGGCCGTTCTCGAAGGCGCGCCGCGTGAATTCGCCGGGCGCCGCCAGCTCCGCTCCGAGATCCAGGGCGCGCTCGAGTGCCGCGCGCGCCAGATCCGGCGCGCCGCACACATGCCATTCCGCGACGTCCTCGCCCGTGAAGGACAAGGGTCCAGGCATCCAAAGGACGAGCACCGGCTGCTCGCCGATGCCATCGTCGAGCCGAGCCCGAGCTGCGCCGCGCTCGGCCAGCGCGATCGGCGCGCCCGCGATCGTGCAGCACGAGCGCGTGATCTCCCCCGCCCGCGGTCCGCTGATGCGGATCAGCGCGCGCCGTCCCGCGCCTGGCGGAGAAGAAATCGCGGCGATCGTCGCGGCGTGGGACACGGCCCGCGTGCGGCGTCAGCCGCGCTTGCCCTTCTTCTTGTTCGAAGGCTGATTCAGCTTGCGCGATTGCTCTTCCTGCAGCTTGGCGATGCGCGACCAGAAGCCGCCGGGTTTCTTCGGCTGCTCGGTCATGTCCAGCGGCCAGAAGCGCTTGATCACGACCTGCTCGACGATGCCCATGGTCGACTGCGTGATCATGTACAGCGAAAGTCCGGCCGCGTAGCTGTAGAGGAAGAAGCCCATGAAGACCGGCATGATCATCATCATCTTCTGCATCTTCAGCGCCTGCTCGTCGGTCGGCTTGGGCATCAACCTTTGTTGAAGCACCCAAAGCACGACCATCAGGATCGGCAGCAGGTTGAAGTACTCGATGGTGTGGATCAGCGGCAGGTGCGTGTCGAAATTGATCCGCGCGAGCTGGTCCGGCTTGGCCAGGTCATGGATCCACAGCGCAAACGGCGCCTGACGCAGATCGTGGCTCGCCCGCAGCGCGGCGAAGAGCGCGAAGAACACCGGGATCTGCAGGAACATCGGCAGGCAGCCGCCGAGCGGCGGGAAGGCGCCTTCCTTCTGCATCAAGAGCGTCTGCTCCTGGCGCAGCCGGGCCGGATCCTTCTCGTACTTCTTCTTCAGCGCCTCGATCTGCGGCTGGACCCGCTTCATCTTGGCCTGGTAGCGCGACATCGCCGTCTGCGAGCGACGGTTGATCGGGAAGAGCACCAGGCGCACCGACAGCGTGAGCAGGATGATCGCCACGCCCCAGTTGCCGACGATGCCGTGGAAGAAGTTGAGCACCCACAACAGGAAGTGCGCGATCTTCGCGAACATCCCCAGGTCGCTGACCAGCAGCTTCGCGTGGTCCGGGCTGGACTTCGCGAGGGCGTCGGGATCCTTCGGCCCAGCGTAGACCACGTACTTCCACGAGGCGGATTGACCCTGGGGCGGCACCTGCAGCTCGAGCGTCAGATCGGCCGCGACGAAACGCCAGGCCTTGAGCGCCAGATCCGGATGAAGCGCCGCGTAGGGCTCGTCGCGGACCAGGTGCCAGGAAGCGCCTTTCATCGTAGGCGTGCTGCGCAGATCGCCGCGCGCGAGCACGGCGAAGTATTTGTTGTGCACGCCCGCGAAGGAGATCGTTCCGCCTTCGGGCAGCGAGAAGGCGCCGGTGCGCGCGCTGCCCGAATCGTCGCGAGCCTTGACCTCGAGCTCGGGCAGCTCGCGCGATTCGGCCGCGCCCGGCTGGCGGCCCGCGGCGACGGCCTGGGGCTCGATGTAGAACTTGTCGCCCGACTCGAGCGGCACGACCTCGGCGGGCGTGAACAGGAACCTCGCGGCGCCAGCGGTGCCCGCCTCGTTGGTCAAGGTCAGCTCGACATCGATGTCGTAGCTGTCGGGCCGGAAGCTGATCTTCTTCTTGAAGCCGACGCCAGCCCCCGGCTGCAGCTCGAACTCGACTCCGGTCGGAGCCTCCGCGGGGCCGATCGCCTGCATGGTCCACAGGGCCTGGTCGAGCGGGCTGCCGCGCTCGAGCGCCGTGGCCTGACCATTGGCGCGCCAGCTCATCGAGCCGGTCCACTTGCCTTCCTGCGGCACCGAATCGACCAGGTGCGTCCAGTGCTCGATCAGGCGCCGCTCGCTCTCGTCGAGATTCGGCAGGTCGTAGGAATCGCCCAGGCGCAATTCGAGCAGGCGCGCGCCGACGTTCGTGAACTTCGCGTAGTAGCTGCCGGGCTTGCCCGGAGTTCCGATGTGCAGCTCGAGGGTGCGCGCTTCGCTGTCGCCGACGACCAGCCCCAAGGCCGGCGTCGAAGGAGCTTGCGCCAGGTCGCGGGGCGTCGTGTCGCCCGCCCCGGCCACGGGCTGAGTGATCGGAGCCGTGGATTGCGGCGCGACCTGCTGGCGCGCGACGGGCTTCGGCGGGAACAGGCTGTACCAGCCCACCAGCACGATGACGGAGAGCAAGAGCGCAAGCGACAGGCGTTTGTCCACGGCGGTGCGAGCTTCCTGAACGGGACCTACTGGCCTTTTTCGAGACGGTCGGCCAGATAGGCCGGCAATTCACCCACGGCGCGGATGTCCGCTTGCGCGCGAGCGACGTCGTATTCCAAGCGGACGAAGCTCACGTTCGCGCCGTCGTACACGGCGTACGAGAGCCGCGGGTCGCCGTCGCGCGGCTGTCCCACGGAACCGACGTTGACCAGGGCCCGATTCTCAGGCGTCGCGGCCAGGGCGTAGGGTCCTTCGGTCTGCTTGGGGCGATAGAAGCGTCCATCCTCGTAGAAAATCGCCGGCACGTGGCTGTGGCCGACGAAGCAGGCGAAGGCCGATTGCGCATCGAAGGGACGCATGCGCGCGAACACGGCTTTCATCTTGGCGGCGTCGCGGCTGTCGCGCGGCAGCATGTACTCGCGCACGGGATCGCGCGGACTTCCGTGCACGTACATCGCGCCCGGCTCGACGAACAGGGGCTCGAGCTTGGCGAGGAACTCCCAGTACTGGTCGGCGCGCTCCGGGTCGACGCCCTGCGAAAGCGCGCCGCGGGTCCACTCGATCGCCGCGCGGGCGTTCGGGTTGAAGTCCTCGGCCGAGTGGAGCAGCGCGTGCTCGTGGTTTCCCTGGAGGCAGAAGCCGGCCAGCAGCCCCTTGCTCTCGGGAGAGGAGGGGTCGATCAGGCCCATGACCAGCTCCAGGCATTCGCGCGGCTTGGCGCCGTAGCCCACCACGTCGCCCAGGCAGACGAAGCGCTCGACCCCACGCGCGCGCGCGTCGGCCACCGCAACCTCCAGCGCCGGCCAGTTGCCGTGCAGGTCGGAGATCAATGCGGTCTTGGGATAGGTCACGGTGGGTGGGGAGCTGAAACATCGCGCGCCGACCACACGAGCGGACGGCGCGGGGCGGAGAGTATCCTGGTCGCGAGCTGACTCGGCAAGCAGTCCTTGGTTCCTTCGCCGCAGTAGTCTCTCCCCGCATGAGGAACATCGTCCTGGCCTTGTCGATCGCCGCGCTCTGCGCGTGCAACACCCCCGGGGATCCCATGGGGCCCGGACCCGCGCGTCCCTCCGCGCTCGCGCACGTCGACGGCGAGGCGGTTTCCATGGATGGCTACCGCACCTGGCTGGCCGACGTGTACGGCAAGCAAGCTCGCGACGAGTACGTCGGCCTGTGGCTCCTGGAGCGCGAGGCGAAGAAGCGCGGCCTCTCGGTCAGCGAGCAGGAGATCGACTCCGCGCTCCAGACCCTCTGGGACGGCTGGATCAAGGATCGATTGAAGGGCGAGACGGCGGCTCTCGACGTCGAGCTCCA
>DATHET010000202.1:0-16234 GCA_035490315.1 Planctomycetota bacterium | reverse complement strand
TCTGCAGCCCGTACTCGTAAGCAGTCGGGAATCCCTCTGCATCCACGCGGACTGTGAATCGTTCGGAGTAGATCTGCGAAATCGTGCAGCTTCCAGAGTAATCGGTAGTTCCCGTGGATTCAGCGCCATCGGAAGGCTCCTTCACGCAGACCAGGGCCGCAATCACCGGCCGCCGATCAGGGGCCTGGACATGAACACGCAGTGACTTCGGCAGGCGATCGACGACGAGTGCCACGGTTCGACGTTCCGCCCTCGCAAGCGGCGCGATATCCGCTCGAGCGAGCACACCGCCGGTCGGAGTCGTGAGCTCCGCATGCAATGGGATCCCAGGCACCAGCCCAGCAATCCTCCAGCGGCCGTCCTGATCCGTGCTCGTCGCATAACTTGCCAAGCCTGCACCCTGTTGCTCGCGCCGGCCGGTGGGAGGAGACTGCAACGAAGGCACGGATCCTCTGGCCTCGTCGATCAGGATCGGAGGCTCGCCTTGGACTCGCACCGAGAGGAATCGGCGATCGACTCCCGGGTAGTCGGGAATCGTGAACTCGAGCAGGCAGGCCCTGGTCAAGGTCACGACGATGCTCGAGGCGTCGGGCGGCACGTCGACGAGCTTGCTCTCGAAGCCGAGGGCCCTGGCCTGGAATCGCAGGTCGCCCGGTTCGACGGCGAGCACGAAGTTGCCGTCGGCGTTGCTGCGCGCCTTTTGATGGACACCTGAAGGAAGCGGCAGACCGAGCGCGCCGATGATCGGAGTGCCATCCGCTTCCTGCGCGTGAACGTAGAGTGCGCGGCTTGGCGCCAGCGCAAGATCGCCGACGTCGAAGACACCGCGCATATCCGGCGGGCAGGAGAGCTTGTGGAGCACATTACCCTCCTTCGCGGCACCACGGATGCGCACTTCCAATTCCGTCGGCGCCACTCCTCCGATCAAGCCCCGGAAGCGTCCCTGCGCGTCGGCTGCACCAAGGAGTATCGACTTCTGTTTTCCAGGTGCATTCTGGCGAATGCAGGTAATTTCGACGCGCGCAGCGGGAGCAGCAGCCCCGGCGGCATCGACGACGCGCAAAGCGAGCTCGATGCCCGCAGTCAGGCGCAGTTCGATGTCGGTTCGTGGCGCAGGGAACTCCGAGGCGGCGAGCCTCTCGAGGTCCTCGTCCGGGCCAACTCCCTCGACAGCATAGGGACCTGTCCAGGTGAGCCGTGCGCGCACCTCGGAAAGCAGGCCATGGAAGGCGAACGTTCCATTCGCATCCGTGATCGCGAATTGATTGCCGAGCGGAGTTATTGCGGTTCGATCGCCGTGTTCCTGGAGTGCTGGGTGCAAGAAAGCGAAGACGCTCTTCGGAAGCGCGCTGATCGCGCTCGAGATCTGGAAGGACTCGAGGTGGATCTCGATCGGAACCGAGGGCGTGGCGCCATCGACGAGAACGCGACCGCTGAGGATTGCGCCATCCGGAAGGGTCACGTTGCGGCGTCCCGCTTCGAGTTCGATCGGTGCGCGCGTGACGGCGTGCCCCGACGCGTACACGGCTAATTCAGCGCCGCCTGTGCGCGCAGGAAATCGGGCGAGCCCTTGGGCATCGGTGGTCGCGGTTTCGAGGACCTCTTCACCGCGGAAAATCACGAGCTCGGCGCTGGCGGCGGGCTTGCCGTCGACGGCACGGACGAAAAGTTCGAGACCGGGTGCGATCGCTTCCACCGCCTCGGTCGGTAGAGCGCTCCTCGAGCCCGCGCTCGAACTGGTCTGCGGCGCAGCCTCGACAGGCGCCTGTGCCGTCTCGATCGACGCGGGTGCCCGACCTGGATCTTCCTCGCGGGCTGTCTGCGCCGCCTCGTCGCGCAGGAAAAGGAACGCGATCACCGCGGTGAGCGCCGCCGCGAGCGCGAGGCCTGCAAGAATCCGACGAGCCATGGGAGGGACTAGCCCGCGCCGGCCAAGGGTTTCCGGTCGATCGTCAGAGGCACGAGGCAGTACTCCTCACGCTGGCGAGCTCCGCGCGAAATCGATCGTCCGCGCCACGAGGGAATCCGTCGAGCTGACCCAGGGCACGGGCAGGTCGCGTCCAGCCAGAATCAGCGGAACCTCCGTGCCGCAGATGATCCTGATCGCGCTTCGCCGCCGACGCATGCAAAAACCGCGCGAAGAAATCGCAAGTCGCGGCCGGACCGAGACCGCCCATGACGCCGACGGTCTTCGCGGCCGCGCTCATCGCGCCTGCAGTGCGCTCTGGTACGCGAACAACGAAGGCGATCCGCCGGTGTGCACGAAGAGCACGTTCGCGTCGCTAGCGAAGTGCTTGCGCGCGGCAAGCGCGATCAATCCAGCCATCGCCTTGCCCGTGTAGACCGGGTCGAGCAGCACGCCTTCGAGCCGCGCGAGCAGGCGCACGGCCTCGACCATCTCCGGCGAGGGCAGCGAGTAACCGGGACCGACCCACTCGTCGAGCGCCACGACCGCATCGCGCGGAACTCCGCCCGGCAATTCCAGGAGCGCCGCGGTCGCCTGGGCCAGTGCGTGCACCAGGCCCTCTTGCTCCGCGCGCTTGCGGCGCACGTTGATACCGGTCAACGGAATGCCGACCTGGGCTCCGACCAGACCCGTCACCAGACCCGCGTGCGTGCCGGCGCTGCCGCTCGCGCAGACGATGTGGTCGATCCGCAGGCCCATGTCGAAGGTCTGCGCGAGGATTTCCTGCGCGCAAGCGACGTATCCGAGCGCGCCGAGCGGATTCGATCCGCCGCCGGGGACCAAATAAGCCTTGCGCCCGACCGCCGCGAGCTCGGCGACGATCGCGCTCATGGTCGCAGCGAGATCGGTGCCAGCGTCGACGACCTCGATCTTCTCCGCGCCCAGGAGATCGAACAGGAAAATATTGCCCGAGGCCTTGGGGTCGAAGCTGTTCGGCACGCGCTGCTCGAGCACGAGACGGCAGCGCAACCCTTCCCTGGCCGCTGCCGCGAGTGTCAAACGACAATGGTTCGACTGCACCGCTCCGACGGTGACCAACGTGTCCGCGCCCTGCGCGAGCGCATCCGCGACGAGGAACTCCAGCTTGCGCGTCTTGTTGCCGCCGCCCGCCAGTCCGGTCTGGTCGTCGCGCTTGATGTAGATCTTCGGGCCCCCGAGGTGCGCGCTCAGCCGATCCAGTTGTTCGATCGGCGTCGGGTGCGGGGTGTAGCGGCGTCGGGGGAATCGCGTGAGTTGCATCGGGTGGAATCGTGGAAGGTCACAACAGCATGAGAAGAGGCAGGCAATTCAACGGCGAAAGGCAGGCGGCCGCAATCGTCAAGCGATGGTTCGGCGGCTCGCGATCGAGCTGCTTGACGACCGACAGATACGGTCCGAGATTCCCGAGCGCGAAGGGTGCGCCGAACGGAAAGATCGCGCCCCAGAGAATGCAGCGCGAGAACATTCGCGCGCGAGCCATCAGATCGGGATTTGCCTCCGGCTCGGCCGCGAAGAAATCCGGCGGCAGCTCCTGCTCGTCGACTTGCGCGAGCGGCTCCTCGTCGCGTCCCTCGATGCACGCGCGCGCCGCTTCGACCGCGGAGGGCGGAACCTGGATCGATGGATCGAGCGAGAGATCGACTCCAAAATCTCCGAGCATGCCCATCTGCCGCATCGTCTCGCCCGGCGTGAAAACGGGGATGCCGCGCGCTTCGAGCTTGGCGCGCACGGCGACGGCCTCGCCGATCGGTCCCGTGAAGACCGTGATCCAATCCTGTGACATGGGAAGCGGGATGGGACGCGGTCGCGTCGACCCGTCGTCACGATAGCAGCGGCAAGGGAATCGGGCGTGCTACTGCCGCTCGAAACACGGCTTGAGCGGCGCGCGGCCCAGCCCAGCTTCACACGGCTCGAGCACGCTCAGAAGATTGACGCTGAGTTGGCGGGCCCTTCCAGCTCGTCCTCACCGCGGCAATCGCAGCAGCCCCAGGATTCCAGTGACGAGGCCCAGGAGACCGCCGTCGAAATCAGAATCTCCTGTGCGCGATGTCTTGACCACCGATTGCACCTGCGTCCAGTCGAACTGGAACTCGTCGCCTGCCCAGGAGAGCGTCTCGCCCAGCAGATTGACGAACGTGATCTTGAAGTTCACGGCCTGGTGGGTACCGAACGGGCTGGTCAGCGCCGCGCCTTGGAGCCTGAGCGCGACGACCGGATCGATTCGCGACTTCACCAGCGGCGCATCCGGCAACTCGAAGGTCCGCCACGAGAGCATCTTGAGCATGTCGGGCCCGCTGCCGTCGTCCTCGAGCAGCGCTTCATCGAAGTGCAGCTTCGCGCCCTCGCTCAATCCCAGGCTGGCGGCGGTGATCGCGCCGAAGAACTCCAAGGAATTGCTGAGGGTCACGGACGCGTCGGGCGCGTAGATCGTCGCGTAAATCTGCTCCTTCGAGCTGATCGTCACCGGCGGGTCCGCAATTCCGTCACCGGTGCGGTCGGCTGTTCCCGAAGCCGTGATCAGGAAGCGCGCGAGGGCGGGGTCGTGCTCCGTGTTGTCGACCGTGGTGCCCTTCGCGAAATTGACGTAGTTCGTCACGTAGATCTCGATGCCGCCCTCGGACGTGTCCAGCACGAGCTTGGCGTCCTTCTTGAGCACCAGCGAATCGACGACGAGCGTCTGCGGCCCCGTGATCACGAGCTTCGAGCCTTCCGAGACGGTCAACGATTCGTAGCGGTGCTCGCCCGCGGACATGGTCATCGTCCTGGTGCCCTTCTGCACCAGCTTGCCGAGCGAGATCAGCTCGGGAACCTCGATCGCCGGCAGGACGATGGGCTCGGTGCGAGGGGTCGTCGATCCGGTGATCGTCACGCCCTTGCTGCTGGTGACGGTGTGATCCGGCCCGGGCGTGACGTCGCCGTCGATGCGCGTCGTCGCCTTCGAGCTGCCTTGGACCTCGATGTTCCCGTTGCTGCCGATGCGTCCAGCGGAATTCGGAGTCGGCGTGCCGTCGTCCGCGCCCCCACCGCCGAGAAGTCCGCCGAGCAGACCCCCGCCGCCGCCGCCTGCCGGAGCTTGCGCGTTCGGATCGTAGCTGTCGATCACGCTGCCTTTTTTCACGACGAGGTCGCCGTGCGAGAAGATGCCGAGCTCCGCCGTCGAGCCCGACCTCCACTCGACGACGGTCGAAAGCGAGGCGCGACCGCCGCCGCACAGGCCATTGCTCTCGATCCGGATGCGCCCGTCCGTGGTCTCGACCGCCTTGGTCCAGAGCACGCCGTCGCCGAATCGCGCAGGTGCCGTCGGCGAGCCGACGTTGCCGCCGACTCCGGCCATCAAGCCGTAGATGCTCTCGCTCAAGCCCGCCTCGGCGATATAGAAGGCCCGCTTCTTGTCGATCGCCTGGACCTGGTTGCGCGTCATCGAGGTGCTGTACTGCAACAGGCAGGCGCCGAGCCCGGCCACTCCCATCACGACCATGAGCGCGATCACCAGCACGCTCCCGTGCCGGCGATGCGTGGATGACTTCGAATGCGGATGGTGAATGAGCATGCTGGTCAGTTCGCGCGGCTACAGCGCCGTGTCCCGATTCCTACGCTTGGGCCGAGCAGCAGATGGCTCCCCAGGCAGCGTTCGCCGATTAGCCGCGCAGGTTGTACGAACGATTGTTCAATTCCCGGGACGTCCGGACCGCGGCGGGCGGCATGGTGTGGAAAGTATTTCGCGGTATGGTGTCAGACGTCTCGTGCCGGATTCGAAGCCGCGCACCCTTTCGACATTTCCAACAAGGAATCTCATGCTGCCGCGGAACACATGGCTTGCCCTGCTCGCCAGTCTGTTCGCCTCCCTGGCCAGTTGAGCGCCGATCGGGTTCGGCGAGCAGGAGCTTCTGCTGCGCCACGATGCAAAGGCGGACGCGCTCGATCTCTTGATCGTCTACGACGGCATTCAATCGAACCAAGCTGAGGCCCAGGTCGGGCGCAACTTCGCGGTTCGCGTGAGCGGGGGACGCCGGGAGTTCATGATCTTCGACTGGCCGATGCATTTCGATCTCGACAAGTTGGCAGGAACGGACGAAGAGCAAGAGGCAGACCCTTGGGGGGCGTGGCTGCGCGAGATGCTCGGGGAACTTGCGGGAGTCAAAGTTTCGGACTCAGGCTATTTCCGCGACGGCGTCGGTCAGCTCGGGCTGCATCAGAGCTTGCACATCGCCCACGCCGCCCGCTGGATATCGTTGTTCGAGCGCGCCCTGTTCCTTGGAATCGAGGAGTCGCAAGCACGTGGAAACTTCGAGAAGGATTTCGGGCACTTCGACGCACGGACTCGAGAGCTGTGGCTCGCGATGGCGAAGGAAAAGCGCGGCTGGCTGTCGATGGAAGACGGAGAGCTGATCGTCGACCTGCCCGCGACGGGGTCGTGCGCGATCCAGGCTATGCGCGAGCTGATGAAGGCTTCCGCGGAAGACGAGGAAAGCATGCGCTTCACATCGGGCCTGCTTTCGCACTTGACGGAGATGCGGATCGCGGACGAGCACGTCGTGCTGCGCTGGAAGCTCGAGGGGCCGACGTTCACCTTCGCGGCGCCGAAGGATCATGTCTACGACGCGAGTCTTGCTGAAAGCTTGCGGGAATCCAAGTCGCTGCCGGAGACGATGCTCTCGCGCGAAGAAGTGATCCGGAGTTTCTCGAAGCGGTAGCGTCAAGCGCTGCTCTGAGCCGCTCTGAAGACATCATTCGATGTCGAGGATGCCGCCTCGCTGATCGGTGAGTGTCGGCGGGCTCGCGAAGTAGTTGACGTTGGTCGCGTAGACGATGCTCCACGGCGAGTCGTCCTTGTCGGCGATCATGCCCAGCGCCTTCACCGCGCCACTGCGCCAGAGAGCGCCCAATTCCTCATTACCCAGGTATCGCATCAACGGCTCGACGGAGCGCTTGTCTCCGTCGAAGCCCAAGCACCAGCAGAGCCAGTGCTGCTTGAGGAGACCACCGGAACTGGCGAGCGGTGCACTCCATTCCGAGGCCAGTCGCTCGTCGCCGAGCAGACTCGAGGCGATTCCGATGCTCTGCAACAGTGCGGGGTGGTAACTGGACTGCTTGACGACTTCCCGGATCGGTGCGATCGCCGTGCGATCGCCCATCAAGCCGAGGCCGATCGCGGCGAATTCGCGTGCAGGGAAATTTGGATCGCCGACGTATTGATCCGGCTTGACCCAACCAGTGAACTCAGCAGGCTCTTTGGCCAGCGTCGCGAGCAGTCGGTCCTTCGCTTCATGGTCGCGAATCAAGCCGCAGGCGATGGACAAGGCCCCGACCTCCGAGGGTTGAGTGGCCGCCGCAAGCGCGGTGCGCAGGGCCGTCTTCGAATCCGGCGGCGTTGTGAATCCGGCATCCTCCAGAGCGCGTTCCATCACACCCAGGGCGAGACCTGCCCACGGCCTGGCGGCTGCCTTGCCCTTGCTCAGTTCGTTCAAGAGGAACGAGCGCGAGTTCCCGTTCTGCTTCTCGGTCCTGACCCCATGGATCGGATCGCCGCTGCCGTGCCCCGCGCGGCCGGAGACCTGCGCCAGCGCGATCAGAGCGAGATGGCGAGTTCTGAGGTCGTCCGATTCGTCCTTCACTCGCATCAGCGCAGCACGGATCGCCACGTCGACAGCGTCCGCATCGCAGTCTCCAAGCATGCCGAGGGCCAGCGCACAGGAATTCTGCATGGAACCGAACACGCCTGAACGGGACGCCAAGTCGCGCAGGAACACGTCGATGAGCGCGGCTCGCATCGGCAGATTGCTCGGGGTCTTGCTCGCGGTGAGCAAACGCGCCATCGCGGTCGGAGCGTGCGCGCGGATCAGTTCGTCGTTCGAATCGTCGACATAGTAAGCGAGCAGGTAGCGCAGCTGGTCTTGCAGCGACGCGAGGGCCTTGGGTGCGCCAACCACCTTCATATCGATTTTGCGATCATCGCTTGGGTCGACCGCAAGCGGCACAATGCCCATCGCGCTCAAGCAGGCAACCTGGATGTCGAACTGGAACATCCACGCGAGCTGGCTGGCGAACTGGGACATCTGCTTGCCCTCGCCGTCGAGCAGCTTGCGCAGTGAGGCATTGATGGCGATGCGATCTTCGTTCGACGCTTTGGACCCGATCAAACCCAGCCCGTAAGCCGCAAGTGCACGCGTGCGCCAGTGGTACCCATCTCGATTGTCGAGTCCGAGCGCGTGCAGCTTCGTCCCATCGTTCGCCATGACGGCCGCGAGGACTTCGATGCTGCCGCGGTCCTGGAGGATGCCGAGCGCGAGGGCCGCGGTTTCGGCGGGCTCCAGGCTTCCGCTCGACAGGAATGGACGGATGGCTTCGGCGATCGGCGATTTTCCATCGGCCGTCTTGACCTCGCCGATCCTGGCCAGCGCGAGCATGGAGCTCGTTTGCAGATCCTGTTTTTCACTCTGCAATTCCAGCAGCAATCGCGGCACGATCACCCCGCGGATCGTTTCCTCGCTGACCCGACGGGCATCGCCACGGAGGCTCGGCCGCAGGTACTGACCCTTGTTGTAGTCCCACCAGGATTCCCAGCCTGAAAAGTCGGGGACATTCTGACGCGGGGGTCGCGAGCTGGAGGGAGCCGACGATGAACCAAGCAGGGCCAGACTTGCGATCGCCATGGCGAGCACACTGGCCGCTCTCATCGCGCTATTTCAGCTCCATCGCCCAATGGCCCTTTCCCAGAAGCTCGGCTTCGCCCTCGACGTCGACCGTCTCGCCATCGCCACTGATGGACATCGCGAGCTTCGCCGCGAGCTCGAGCTTGGCGGAGAAATCGAAACCGTGCGCGATACCGGCTTCGATGTCCCACAAGAGCTCGCCTTCTCCACGGAAAGTGACCTCGAGCGCCGCAGCTTCGATGTCGTAATCGTCTTCATCCAGCTCGGCGCCCTCTTTCATGGCAATGCGCATGAAGCCCAGCATGTCGATCGAGCCCGCGACGTCGAGCTTGATCCGGATTGCCGCCAGCGTGCGCCCGTCGATCTCGCGCTGCCCGGTGTAGGTGGCGGTCGTCTTGCACGCGTCGCGGAGTTTCTCGAGCTGCGGGATGAACTCCGACTTGATGATCTCGAGCCCCAAGACGCTTTCGGGGTCGGTCTCGTCCTCCATCAGCGTTTCCAGATCGGGAAGGTTTCCCAGGTCGATGCCCGGTATCAGCGCCGCTGCGAGTTGCTTTCCGTCGACGTCCCATGCATCGCCTTGCGAAACGGATTTGGCCGGCAGCAAGGAGCGCAGATCCATGTCGACGCCCATGACCCGGAGCTGCTCCGGCGGGGTGTCGTCATCGGCGACCGTGATGTCGTAAACCTGCTTGTCCTCGTTCCATTTGAATCGCACGACCTTGGTGTCGATGTCGTGCATGTCGTCCGTGCTCTCACTCTCTTCCATCGCGTGGTAACTGCCGTTGAACTGCACGAACTGGCGCAGGAGTTCGAGCGGCTTGCCCCCCTCGACCTTGACGTAGTCGTCGAGGATCTTCAGGGACACCTCGAATCCGGCGCTTACGTCGCTCGGCAGCTCGCCGGTCACGTCCTGACCGGCGACGTCCAGGGTCACATCGCCGAGCTCTATCTCGCCCGTGATCGTGAACTGCTTGGTGAGCTTCGAGCCGTCCTTGGGATGGAAGCTGATCTCGTCCGCGCGCGGCGAGAGGGCGAGCAGCAGGGGCGTGACGAGCAGCGCGGATGCGAGGGATCTGATACGCATGGATAGTTTCCGTGAACGTCGGGAAGGCAGTCCTGAGAATAACCTCGAAGCAAGGAATGCAGGAGAATCTGAAACACGCCAGCATCTCCGATCGAGGATCGGCTGATTCAGCGCTTCAGGCTGATTCCAAACTGCAGCCGGAATCCAGATCCCGCCCTCGTCCGGCTTCCGCGTCCGTCAGGGCTTGCCGTCCCAGACGAGCTCGCGGACTTCGCCCGCGACGACCGTGAAGCTCTCGGTCTTCGTGAGCTTGGTTTCCCATTCGCTCCATCGCACTTCGATCGCCCCCGCTGGCACGGATTCGTCCTGGTCCCGGCCCTTCTCGGCGGATTCGAAACCGAGCAGCGATCCGCCGACGATGATCATGTAACTGGCGTAATCCAACTCACCTGCGTAGCGCATCCGGAGCTTCGCGCCGGGCGCAAGACGGATCTGGCAGCCCTTCGAGGCCTCGTCCTCCGCGACCGTGATCGCGTCGCTGACGCCGACGCCGCCCAAGTTATCGCGAGCGTAGATCACGTACGTGCCGGCGGTGAGACCCTCGAATTTGAATTCGCCGTCGCCCGATCTGTCCCTTCCTCCACGCACGTGGTCACCATTGGCTTGAACGATCGTCACGCTCGACTTCACCGGCCCGAGTGTCGCGCCATCCAGGACCGTGCCCTCGATCGACGCTCCAGTATGCAGATGGATGACCACGCCTTCGGAGCCTGAAGGCACGGGAATCTGCGGAGTGGCCATGCGCTCGCCAAAGGGTGGGGCCGCCTCGAGCAGCCAGGTGCCTTTCACCAACGGTCCCAAGCTGAATTCCCCTGAAGACTCGGTGTGGTCGAGTTCCACGATCGACGTGTTCTCCAAGGCGGCGCTGATCGAGCACCAATCGACCGGGTTGCCTCGTTGATCGACGACGCTCCCGCGGATGTACAGTCCCGCTTCGACGCGCAGCACGAGCTCGACGACTTCGCCTTCCGCGCTGATCACGATCGGCTCCGCGTAGCCCGGGAAACCGTCCGATTCGTGCAGGATTTCGCTCTCGGGCGCGATCCCGACATACCAGGCGCCCACGGGAACGTCCGCGAACTCGAAGTGCCCGAGCTTGTCGGTGCGAGTCGCCGCAGCTGGCTTGCCATTGTCCTTGAAGACGATCGGCAGAGGATCCGACGTGTCGCACATCATGCGCCACATCCGGTGATTCGCGACGGGCTTGCCCTGGCCATCGAGGAGCAAGCCCTTCACGCTCCCGCCCGTTCCCCACATGACTTCGACGTTGCGCCGCTCGCCGGCGCGGAGCACGAGCGCCTGCGTCTCCTGACGCGGCTTGAAGCCTTGCCGCTTCACGATCAGCTTGAGCGGAATGTCCGGCGGCAACCCGCTCACGCGCGCGAATCCGAGCGCATTCGTCTTCTCGGACCAGTGCGGATCGAGGATGCAATCGTAAATGGATCCGAAGAATTCATGGCTCAAGTAACCGGCCTCGTTGGTCAGCTCGACCGTGGCGTCCGCGATCGGCGCGCCGGACGCGTCTCTGACGGTCGCATCCACGGTCCCCGAGCGCCACATCTTGATCTGCGCCGGGTGTTGCGGACTCGAATGCTCGGAGTCGAGCCTGAATTTCGCGGGAGCGTAGCCCGGTGCCATCACGGCGACCGAACGGTTCGACTTCT
This sequence comes from Planctomycetota bacterium, assembly GCA_035490315.1. Taxonomy (GTDB): domain Bacteria; phylum Planctomycetota; class UBA1135; order UBA1135; genus JADJQU01. The sequence continues at coordinate 4,885 of DATHET010000202.1, read as the reverse complement.
CGAGGATCTTGAATCGCCCGTCGAAATCGGCTCGAACCGGAGGACCCTCGCGATTCACGTCCATGTACGAGCCAGTCGCTTCCGAATAGGTCGGCCTCAATTCTCCTTCGACCTGCAGCACTCCGCGAACCACGGGCAAGGAACTCTCCGCATCGACCAGGACGCCGAAGAAAGTCAGCGTGTCCTTGGCGGGATCGCGGGTCAGGACCTGCAGCTCGAACTCGCGCTTCTCACCGGGAGCGAGGGGGAGAACGAGGTGCTCCTCCTTGTCCCAGTCGAGTCCGAGGACCTGGACCGAGTACTCGCAGTCGGGATCGACCACCATCTCGGCCCATCCGTCCTCGTTCGTCGAGCGCGAGCCGCTGACCCGACCGCCTGGAAGCCGGATGAACTTCGTGCCCGCGGAGTCGAGGGCGCCCTTGTCGCGCAGGTAAAGGAGCTTGTCCTTCAGCGGAGTCTGGTCCTCCTTCGCGAGGACGCGCACGCGCAGCGTGGAAAAGACTCTTGCGGGTTGCGCGACCTTGGCCTCATGCGACGCAGCCGCGATGCGAGTCGTTTTCACGGCTTCCGCTGGCGTCTCGGCGGCTCGCGCGGTCTCGGGGACTTGCATCGCCGCAGCCTCCGTCGCTGTCGCAATGGACTCCGGCGACTGTGGCGGAGCTTCGACCGGAAGCGGCTCGACGCTTCCCGTCAACCAGATCGAAAGGGCCACGACGAGCCCCGCGACCACCAAGGCACCTGCGAGCGCGATTCGCACGTCATCATCCTATCTGCAGAAACGGAATTCGCTCGAGCGTCGTCCATCGCCAGGGAATTCGCGTCGTAGCGAAAGGCGAATTCACCACCGGCAACAGATGCCGGCGACTCCCATGTCCATGCGGAACGGTTCTCTTGCACCGCGAAGAACCCAACGCGGCCCTGTCGAGCGACCAGAAGTCCGTTGGAAGTGTCCCGTCGCGCGGCGCACCGGCTGCCAGGCTCACTGCACGACGACCTGGAGGTGACCGCGCAAGTTGTCGATCACCGATTTTGCGCGCTCCGAGCAAGGGGTGCCGCCCTGGAATGGACGTTCGATCTTCGTCGGATGCAGTTCATAGACGGCGTCGACTTCGTACATGCCCGGTGAGTCGAAGGCGATGGGCCCGCTTGGCCGGAGCCTGACTCGAGCCAGGCGATCCAGATCCGGCCGCTCCAACCGACTCATGGCTTCGGCTCATTTCACGATGACTTGGACGTGCCCGCGAAGCTGGTCGATCAGGTTATCCGCGAGGGCGAGGCAAGGCTTGCCGCCTTGGAAATCGAGCGGCGTCTCGGTCACGTGCATCTCGTAGACGGCATCGACTTCATACGCGCCTTGTGAGTCGAACGCGCACCACTGATCGAGCTGCACCTGCTCCTCGAAATGCTCCCCGGGCTGGATGGCCGTCGCAGCGCTCAGCCCGCCGAAATTGATGGTCATCCCGATGTCCGGCACGAGCTTTCCGTCCTTCACGATCGTGAATGTGAAGCGGCCATGGCGATTCGCGCCGCGCTGCCAGCCGCCGAAATGTGCGGATAGCCGCCGCTCGCCGACATTCTCGACGCGCAGCCTGAGCTGCACCGGCTTGCCCGGTGCGTACTCCTGCTTGTCGAGAGTGAAACTTGGCTGCAGCTTGAAAGGCCGGGCTTCGAGGCGCGCGATCGACACGCCGAACCGGCGTGCAACCAGCTTCGCTTCCGGCTCGGTCAGCTCCTGGAAGCCAAAATGGCCGAGCGGCTCGCCCTCGGCGCTGTGCCATGCACGGGCTCGCGGTGGATTCTTGCCGACGCGAAGCGAGATCTCCCGGTTGTAGTCGGGCGAGTGCATGTCCTCGGGGACGAAGCAGAAGGTGTAGCGATCGTTGTCGAACGACGAGGCCGTGAGGAATACCGTTCGCGGCTTCAAGTGCTCCTGTCCCGCGAGCACGACGACTTCGCCTTCGCCGATCACCATGCAGTCGGGACTGTGCTCCGGAGTTCTTGACGAGGTCTGAGGCGGCGTGGAGCAGCTCGTTGCGAGCAATGCGAGTGTCGTCAGCCAATGCATGGGACTCCTCGGTCGAGTTGCTTGGACGTTGTCGATGCTTTGGGATGTCGCAGTCCTACGGGTCAGCGCCTATCGAATCCGTCGAGCCGAACAACGGTGCATACCCGCCGCGTCGATAGCCCTTCCTCGATGGGAGCGAGAACGTAGCCGCGCCGCATGGTTTTGGGACTTTCCCCGTAAATCACTCAGTGCCATTCCGTCAACGGATGCGCCTTGTGCCAGGCCGCATCGTCCCAGTTCATCCCACACGCTGATTGGATCGCTTTCGCGACTTCTTCGCTGCAGATCGGGCAGAACTGTTGCTCGTTCTCGCGCATCCGACAATTGGGCCAGGGCCGAAACACACCGCGTTCCCGGAAGAAGCCACCCTCGTGGAACCACTTCTCCTTCGCGGCGCCTGGCAGATCCAGGAAATGACGCCACTTCACCGTGGCCTTCAATCGCTCGAAGGAGCCGCGCTCGAAGCTGGCGCCGAGGCTGACGTTCGCTTCTTCGAAGTCGCCCTTCTCGGGCAAGGGAAACGACTTGTGCATCTGGTCGTCGACGTACTCGTCGTCGAGATCGGCGAAACTGTGACCGAGCTCGTGCAAGGCGATCAGGAAGGAGCGCGTGTCCTGAGCGGCGTAAGTTGGAGCCGGCAGCGCCCGGTCGCGCACGAGGATTTCTGACAGCTCCGTGCCCGCGCCGCCATAGCGCTCGGTGTTCACCATCACGAAGACGATGTCCGTCTGCCCGCTTTTCAGGACCAGCTCCTTCAGGCGCTCCGAGTTCTTGAAAGCGAGCAACCGCCCATCGCGCGTGTCGAAGCGGCAATCCAAGGCGGTGTCGACCTCGTCCTTGTCCGCGGACTGATCGCAGCCGGTCTGCTTCGACTCGACGAAGAGTGCGCGGACGTTGAATCGTCCTTTAGATGACGAGAAGGGCTCATCCTGGAACAGGCGTTTGGAGCAGCGCTCGACGTCCTTCCAGTACTTGCCGACGCGCGCGAGTTCCTTCGCGGAGTAGCCGTCTCCGATGAAGAGGATGTCGACCGACGATTCGCGCGGGCCGGACTCGAGCCAGATGCGTTCTTCGAGCGGCTTGTTTTTTGGAGTTTGCGGCGAGAAGGTCGTGAGCGGAAGGAGGAAGAGCAGGTAGGGACTCGCGCTCCTGATCGAATCTCTCGCACGCAACATGTCTCGAGCGTAACACGACGTTCAGGTCGTGATCGGGCGGCGACTCATTCGAGGAATTCGGTCGCGCGAGTAGACCCGCGACGCGAGTGCCTGCGCCTCGTCGCGCGGCCTGGTGCTCGTCAGGGAATCACCGTTCGCGTCTCCTGGAGCAGGCACTCCCGGGCGCGTTCGGCACCTCCGGCCGACAGATCATCTCCCTCTCGGTACGATGCCATCGTGCGGATTGCAGTCGGCATTGCGATTGTCCTGGCGGGTCTCACGATCGGCGCATGGATCTGGCTTGGCAAACCCGCCGCGCCCGTCGCGCCGGCGATTGAACGATCGGTGGGCCATGCTTCCGAGTTGGCAGAGCCCGTCACGCTGCAACAATCGGAACTTCCAGCTGCCGGGGAAGTGTCGTCGCCGGTCATGCGCGAAACCGCGTCGCTTCCCACGATCCAATCGGAACTCGCGAAGCCGAGCGGGACCGTCACGCTCTTGCGCGTGCATCTCCTGTCCAAGGAGGACCGATCACCGCAGCAGGACATGCGCTTGACGCTGAAGGCGGCAGACGAGTCCGGCAGCAGCTGCTCGTATGTTGCTGGTCATCGAGGTCGGCTCGGCGAATGTCCTTTGACGGACAAGGATGGCTGGGCAGAGTTCGAGGTGGAACCTGGTCGCGGCCACGCCGTCGATTGCAACGAGCTGGACGATCGGTTCGACGGTCATGAAGTCCCCGCGCTTGCAAAGGGCGAGCATCGCGAGCTCGAAATCCTCGTCCCGACCCAGGACGACGTGGTTCTGTTCGGTGTGCTGGTGGACGCCGAGAATCTCAGGCCGGTGGCCGACGGAACCTTGCAGATCCAAGGCGATCGCATCTTCAGCTCCATTCACTCACACGCCGAGCAGCCCGATCAACCTGCCGAACGCATCGAGCTCGAAGGATCGCCGGTACGCGCCGGTCCGGACGGTCGCTTCCAGCTCGGAGGCAAGTCGTGGAAGCATCGTGCTGTCAGCGTGACTGCGCCGGGGTATGCACGGACGGCCTTCCTGCTTGCGCTTGGACACTCAGCCGCCGCCGATCCGCTGGAAGTTCGCATGTGGAGATCGGCGACACTGGACGTGGTCGTCAAGGATGCGTCAGGGGCCCCGATCCTGGGCGCGAGCCTCAAGTTGGAGACCAGGGGCAACTTGCTTGCGCAGCAGGGAGTGCTGCCTGATTTCTACTACCCAGGGGATGAGCTTTGGTCATCCAAGACGGACGCACTTGGCAATGCGAGCTTGGTGGATTTGCCGCCGCGGGTCCCGCTGGAATTGAAGGTGTACAAGAAGGGAATGGGAACTCGGGCGGAGTCAGAGCCGCTGATCCTCGAGGTGGGGGAGCGACGCAGGATCGAGATTTCCTGGGGGACAGGCGGCCGGGTGCAGGGCCAGGTGCTCGACGGAAATGGGAACCCGGTTGCGAAGCGGCGGATGTGGCGCGTTCCGAGCGAGCCGGCACGTACGAGACCGATGATCCTCGAGAGATACGGCGAGCCGGCAGGCACCACGAGCACCGACGAGCAGGGAAGATTCCAATTCGGCGACATTCCCGTGGGCACGTGGTGCATCGGGCTTGCTCCGAGCAGTGCGAGAGGTTCGTCAGCATTTCCTGCTTACGCCGAGC
>DATHET010000201.1:0-2417 GCA_035490315.1 Planctomycetota bacterium | reverse complement strand
GCTCGCCGTCCGGCCGCAGCACGACTCCCGACACCCGAGCGCGCCTTCTGGCGACGAAGCTGAGCGTCCTCGAATCGGCGGGGAGGGTGATCTCCACCTCTTCCGGAGCGTCATGACCGATCGCAGTGACCCGGATCTGGTACGAGGCGTCGAGCAGGCCGCCGAGCTCGAAGCGTCCATCCGCGGGCGTGTAGATCGAGCTCGCCGTGTGCGCCAGCGGATCGTATCCCTCGGACTGCTGCTCGGCCGACACGGCGAAGCGCGTCACAGGCGCGCCGAGATCATCGACCACGACACCCTGGATCGTCGAGCCGCCATGCAGCTTCAATTCGAGGTCGAGCTTGTCCACGGGGACGTCGTCGAAGCTCGCTCGCCAGGCCTGCGACCTGCCCTTCGATCCGCCTCGCGACGAAGCCTCGGCTTCCGGCCTGGCCTGGGCGAGCACGTTGAACCTCTTCGCGGCCAGTCCGCTGATCAGGAAGGCGCCCTGCGCGTCGGCGCGAGCGCTCGCGACGTCGAACAAGAAGTTCGGCATGCCGCTTCCGCTCTCGTTGTCCTCAGCCAGAGCCTGCAGATGCACGCGCGCTTCGGCGGCAGGGGATCCGTCAGGCCAGAGCACACGGCCTCCGACGCGACCGCCCAACTCCAGCACCAGCTCGACTCCTTCGCGAACCTCGCCGTCGGCGACCATGCCCAGCTCGAGGACCGCGGGCAGGCGCTGCGGCGCATTGGCCGTGATCTGGATCTTGCCGGGCAGGATCCCGCGCGCGTCGAAGCTTCCGTCCGGCTCGATCTTCACGCTGACCGAGCGATCCACGCCGATCGCAAAGGCTTCCGCAGAAGAGCTACTTTCTCCAGGTTGCTCATCCTGCTGCGTCTGGAATTCGAGATTGGTCGAGGTGAGCTTTTCTCCCCCGGCGTCGCTGACACGTCCGCGCACGCGAGCGCCGAGCGTGAGCGGAAGCTGAAAAGCCAGGTCCTCACCCGCCGCTACACGGATGTCCGAGCGATTCACCACGGCGAACAGCTCCGAATGGAAACCGAGCTGGAAGGCGCATTCCGGCGAGAGCCCGCGCAGCTCGAAGCGCATGGCCTTGTCGACTGCACCGACTCTCGACATGTGGTCGTCATAGCCCTCCGACCAGCCCTCCGCGTGCACGGACTTGCCCGCGAGCTGCGACGCCAGGCTCAGTCCGTTCGCAGGAACGATCAGCTGTCCCTGGATGCGTCCGCCGAGCAGCGGCTCGAGCACCAGCTCCTCGGTTCGCTTGGGATCGGCAGGCTTGACCTTGGCCGCTTCGCGCAAAAAGAGGTGCGGCGCGTCGACGTCGACCGACCCGGTCTTGGTCTCCTTCGCGAAAGCGACGCGGAACGATCCGTTGGGCGCGACACGCGCTCGATAGGGGGGACGTGTCTTGAACTTGCGGCCGCTGGCGACGACCTCGACTTCCTCGCCGATCGGCGTGCCCTCGGGATACACGAGGCGGCCGCTGACCCACAGCGCGTCGGCGAGCTCGAGCTCGGCAGGCGTCGCAACGTTTTTGCGATCCTCGACTTTCTGCTGCGAGGGAGTGGACGCAGCGTTTGTCGGGAGCTCGGGCGTTTGCAAGGAAGCTGCGTTGCGCTCCTCCGTGGACGTAGTCGCCGTGGCCCGTTCGTCGCCACCGCCGACCCCCGACTCCGCGGTCGGCGCCGAGCGAAGGAAGAACCAGGCGGCCGACGCGACCCCGATCGCGAGCAGCACACAGAAGAGCGGCAGCAGTTTCGAAGATTGGCGTTTCACGGGGGGGGAAGCTCGCAAGTGCCGCGCTGGAACTTTGCAGATTCTACTTCTGCCGCTCGAACGCGACAGAGATCAGTTTTTCAGCGCTTGGGAATCCAGGGATCGCGCCTTAGACGGGCCCCGGAGGCAAGGACATGATCAGGAAACTCTCCGACGGCAAGTACCGGCTCTATTCGCGCAAGCTGAACCCGAAGACCAAGAGGCGGCGGAACCTCGGCACCTTCTCGACGCGCGCCCAGGCCGAGAAGCACGAGCGCGCGGTCCAATACTTCAAGCGGCATTGATTCGGGGCGACGCCTTCGCCGCGTGAATCAATCGAAGGTCAGCGTGACCTCGGCGGTCTCGTTCGCGCGAACGGTCGTGCTCGCTTCGACACTTTGACCCGCCGAGTTCCGACCGATGACTTTGCAGGTCCCCGGCGGCAGCGCGGAGCTCGTGTGGCCGCTGCGCAGAGAGCTGTTGGCGAGCAACGGTCTGCCCTCGCTGTCGAGCAACGACGCGACGGCCTCGACCGCCTCGCCCTGACCGTTGACCGCGGTCAGCTTGATGTATCCGCCGATGCGCAGGCGGACCGTGATCTCGGTCGTCTGCGACGCGCTGATGTGCACGCTCTCGGGCTCGGGTGAAATCTGTC
>DATHET010000200.1:0-14267 GCA_035490315.1 Planctomycetota bacterium | reverse complement strand
TGTCGATCCGCGGCTGGCGTCAGAGTGCGACCTGACCAGTCACCAAGCCCGCGGGCAGCTACGCGCTGGGCACCGTGAAATAGAAGGTGCTCCCCACTGCGACCTCGCTCCGCGCCCAGATCTTGCCGCCGTGCGCCGTGGCGAGGCACTGCGCGATGTAGAGACCCAGGCCAAGACCTCGTCGATCATCTTTTCCGATCTGCCAGAATCGCTCGAAGATCGCATCGAGCTTGTCGGTGGGGATTCCGACACCCTGGTCGCTCACCGAGAACCGCGCTTCGGCACCGATCCGCTCCACGCCTACGGTGATGCTCGTTCCCGCGGCGCTGAACTTCACGGCGTTCATGATCAGGTTGCCCAGGATCTGGAGCACGCGCTCGGGATCGAATTTCGCAGCCAGGTGATCCGCATCGATCGCCTGGAGCTGCACCTTCTTGGCGAGTGCCACAGGCTTCCAGGTTTCGACGGCCTCGCGAACAGCCGCTCCGGCATCCGCGACGACTGGAACGATGGAGAGCTTGCCCGCATCGATGCTCGTGACGTCGATGAGGTCGCCGATCAAGCGGTTCATGCGGCCCGCCGAGCGCTGGATGCGCTGGGTCTGCAAGAGCGTCTCCTGTCCTTGATCCTGCCTGAGGGTCAGCTCTGCGATCAGCCTGGTGCTCAACTGGATGCTGCCCAGCAAATCGCGGAGGTCGTGCGTGACCATGCCGAGGAAGTCATCGCGGTTGGCGACGGCGTCATCGGAGCGCGCGCGCTCGGTCAGGAGGTGCTGATCTGTCTTCTCACGTTCGAGGGGAATGAGCCTGGCGAGGACGCGCGCGCTCGCTTCACGTTCCTTGCGCAAGGTCTCGTCGGCTTTCGCGCGCAGCTCGCTGATCAGTCGATCCTCGACCTTGCGCTCGATCGCGATCGCGGACTCCGTCTGCTCCCGCGTCGTCGCGGTCTCGAGCTTCTCGTCCGCCGTGTCGCGCGCCGTGGCGAGCACTGCATCCGCCTTGTCGCGTGCGCGTTCGACGACTTCTGCCGCGGCCCGCTCGATGGCGGCCTTCTCGGCGAGCGCGGCGTCGGCTTTCGCACGCTCGCCCGCGAGACTCTCGTCGGTGCGCTTGCGCTCGGGTTCCGCGGATGATGTCGGCATCCGCGCACGGTAGCGAGGGAGGTGATCGGATCGGTCGGAATCCGCCAGCTTCCGATGGACTTTCATCGAGACGGCCGCGCGCGCGCCAAAAACCGAACCGTCCTGTTAAGGAGTAGCTCCGCGGACGACGCCGTGGATCGCTCCTGCTCGAGCGAGAGGCCCGGAGTTCTAGGGCGCGGTCGGAGAACGCTCGACTTCCACGACGGCGGGCAGGGCCGCGCCGGTCGCCAAGCTCTCGTTCTCCGCGCTCAGCAGGAGATCGTGGATCGCAGCCAGCAGATGCTCGGGGTCGAAGGGCTTCGCGAAAGTCTCGTGCGCTCCCAGCAGTTGAGCGACGTGCAGGAAACCGGCGCCGCGAAAGAAACCTTCCGAGGTCATCGCGATGATCTTCATCTGCGGCGAAACGCGGCGCGCTGCGGCGATCGTTTCCAATCCATCGCGTCCTGGCATCAGGATGTCCGTCACGATGAGATCGAATCTACGAGCCTGCAGCAGGTCGACCGCTTGCAGACCGTCGGAGGCAGTCGTCAGCTCCCACTCCGACGCGAAGGGCCGGAATACTCGCTGAAGGACCTTGAGCAGGTGGGGATCGTCCTCGACGAGCAGGATGGATTTCATGAACGTGTGTCGGAGTGCTCCGATCAGCTGCGAAGAATGTCGACTTTTTGCCGCTGGCCTGAGCCTCGGCATCGGGCCTCTTCGGCGGGTGAGGTCTCGAACTGTCGGGGAAAGCGAAGATCGATCCCGAAGCTCTGGAACGAATCGCGCACGGTCGAGCGCGTGCCTTCGAGAGGAACGTAAATCAGCGTTCAGGTCCCCCACGGACGGGTCCACGCGACAAATGACGTGGTTATGATCTCGCCCATGCATCTCCCGCAATTTGGACTCTTCCTGGCTCCCGAGGAACCGTTGCTCCAGCGCCTGGGCGTGCTCGCCATCGCGTTGATCGTAGGCGCGTATTTCATCCTCGTCGGTCGCTACAACGTGCGCCGGCGTGAAGCCGAGGAGACGGGCCAACGCGCTCTCCTGCTTTCGATGTGGGGAAAGTCGACCGCGGTCGGCGGCCGCTGGGCCGTGGCGATGGGCTGGATGCGGATCGTGGTGGGCGTGGCGATCATCGCCTTCGGGTTCGTCTTCATGTTCTTCGGGGCCTTCCTGAAGAAATAGGCCCGAAGAGTCTCCATCCGACACGCGCCCTCGTCGCAGAGCGTGAGACGCCCCTCGAAACGAGCAGCACACCTGCGCGGGAATCGAAGCACCTGGGCAAGAAGTCAGCGGTTGCAGCTCTCGCAACCGCACACACTCGAAGCAGGCTCACTCGGATTCTCGAGCCTCGGGCTCGAGGACCAGATCCTGCTCGAAGAACTCCTTGGCCGTCTTCGCAACCTGCGCCGTATCGAAGTACGCGTAGGCCCCGACACCCACTGCGCCGATGACGGGCAAGAACCTGGAGATGCCCTTGCCGATCGACCGCTGCGAGACTCGAATGCCCACTCTGCGTGCAACCCTCTGAAGGACGCGCAGCGATGCCTTCTTGATGAGCATGCGCTCGCCAGCGCGGACCACCAGGTCGCGCACGGCTTGAGCTCCACCGTGCTTGAAGAGGCAATACAGCATCTGCTCGCGCGATAGGAACTTTGTCTTGCCGTAGCATCCAGCGATGTCGGCGACCATCTGCGCTTGAATCCTCCACACAGCCACCAGCTCGGGCAGGATCGTCAGCCAGCCGAGCGGGCCGACAGGCAGTGCGAGCGTGCCTGCAGTTGCCGCCGCGCTCCTGGCTGCCTTGCTCGCAATTTCCCGCAGGCGTTTTGCCGGGTCAGTGCTCCTGGATTCCTTCGAGGTCGGGATCCTCGACAAGAAGTCGAGAATGGCTCTGGCGAACGTGCCTCCCTGTTCAGGATCGCCAGGCACACGAGAGACCGCGTTCTTTTTCACCATGTTCGACTCGACCTAGTGGGTGGAGCACTTCGGCGACTCTTGGGCAAGCTGTCTGCCCGCAGTTCGCTGTCAGGCGGGTATCAACATGGCTCACTCCGCGCTCAGGAACCAGTGCATGGGGCCTCGACGGCCGCGGAAGTAGCCGTCTCCGGAATGAATCGCCCCGTCGAGCTCGAGGCAGGACGCTTCGGCCTCGCAGCTCGCTGCGGAGCGGAGCGAGTGTTCCCGCGCATCAGCGCCGAGGCGGCCGGATCTCGAGGACGACCGCCGTCTCCAGGCCCGCGACGATCACAGGCGGGTGCTGCGATCTGGTGCGATTCGATGAATCCTGATCCCTTTCGCATTGTCGTATCTGCGCATCTTCGCATATAGTTCCTGGATGCCCAAGAAACCGACCGGCAAGGAGCGCGTTGACCCCGCTTCTCAGCGGGCGCTGCGGAAATTCAAAGCCGAGATCTTCCAGGTGCTCGGCCATCCGACGCGCATACACATCATCGAGTGCCTGCGGGATGGCGAATTGTCGGTCAAGGACATTCAGTTACGCCTGGGAATCGAATCCTCCAACGCATCGCAGCATCTCGCGCTGCTGCGTGCGTCCAAGCTCGTGACCAATCGCAAGGCCGGCAATCAGGTTTTCTACGCGATACGCGACCCGCTCTTGATCGAGGCGCTCGACGTCATGCGCCGCTATTTTCACGCCCACCTGGAAGACGCGATGGGCCTGCTTCGCGACTTGCGAGAGGATGCATAGTGTCGAGCTCCAGAGATTCGTTGGAGGGCAGTGCCCTTTCCCCTCGGTCCGAGCGCGAGCTCCGGAAATAGGGCTCCAGGCATGCGGTTTTTCAAAATTGCGGGTGTGCCCTTCGTTCCGAAGTCGGTCCTCTGCCTCAAGGACTACTCCAGGAAAACGTTCTTCGCCGATCTCGTCGCAGGCGTGACCGTCGGCCTGGTCGCACTGCCACTCGCGATGGCCTTCGCGATCTCCTCCGGCGTTTCCCCTCAGGCAGGACTCTACTGCGCGATCATCGCGGGCTTCGTCATTTCAGCCCTCGGCGGCTCCCGAACTCAGATCGGCGGACCGACGGGAGCCTTCGTCGTCGTGGTCGCGGGCATCATTGCGAAATACGGCCTCGACGGTCTGTTCACTTGCACGGTGATGGCCGGAGCCATGTTGATCGTGCTCGGGGTGACAGGACTTGGGACCGCGGTCAGGTTCATTCCTCGACCGGTCGTCATCGGATTCACCAACGGAATCGCCGTATTGATCGCCTCGACGCAGATCAAGGACTTCTTCGGGCTCGAGATCGAGCAAGTGCCCGGCGAGTTCATCGAGCGGATGAGCGCCCTCGCGGACAACTGGAACACGGGGTCGGCGATCGCGGTGACGACTTCGATTGCCGCCCTTGTCGTCATCATCGTGATGCGTCACTTCGTGCCGCGCATTCCAGGCTCGATCGTGGCGTTGATCGGAGGCACTCTGGTCACGTGGATCTTCGGTTTGCAGCTCGAAACGATTGCGACACGATTTGGAGGGATTCCGCAGGGAATTCCGCACCTGTCCATGCCAGGGTTCCGGCCGGAACTCATGCTGCATCTCCTGGCTCCAGCACTCACGATCATGATGCTGGGCGCGATCGAGTCGCTGCTTTCCGCGGTGGTTGCCGATCGGATGTCGGGCGACAAGCACAACCCCAATGTGGAGCTCTTCGCGCAAGGCGTGGCCAACATGCTGACGCCATTCGTCGGTGGGCTCCCAGCCACGGGCGCCATCGCACGGACCGCGACGAACATCCGCTCGGGAGCCAAGACGCCGGTGGCGGGCATGATCCATGCCTTGACCTTGCTCGCGATCATTCTCGTCGCGGCTCCGCTCGCGGGCCAAATACCGCTCTGCATTCTTGCGGCAATCCTGATGGTCGTCGCCTACAACATGGGCGAGTGGCAAGAGATCCCGGACATCCTCAAGCTCAGCAAATCCGACATCTCGGTGTGGGCCATCACGTTCGGCCTCACTGTGTTCGCTGATCTGACCGTAGCCGTCGAGGCAGGCATGATCCTCGCCGCTCTCGTGTACATCCGCAACGTGACGCTCACGACGACGGTTGCGAGGGTCACACCCGAATACGTGAGCGCCGGGTTTGCGCACAGTCTTCAAACGAATGAGATTCCCGCGGGAGTCGCGGTTTTTCGAATCCACGGGCCATTCCTTTTTGGAGCGACGGAGAAGCTCGCCTTGGTCGAGCAGGATTTGGAGTCGCTTCCTCCCGTGGTCGTTCTGCGGCTGCGCAATATGACGGCAATCGATGCCACGGGGATCCACGCGCTCGAGCACCTGGCCGAGCGACTCAGGAAATCCGGTCGACACCTGCTGGTGTGTGGAATGCGCGACCAGCCCGCGAGCCTGATGACCAAGGCTGAATTCCATCGCCTGATCGGCGAGGCGAATATCGCTCCGACCTTGGAGGCCGCTTTGATGCGTGCTCGCGAACTGCTGAGGCAGGATCCAGCAGTTCCAGTCAGCGAAACCTGAGCCGCATCTGGAGTGGGACGATCCTGAGCATCCGGAGATGAGCTCCGCGAGTCGCGCTACCCACCAGGATAATCGAGAGCTTCCTTCCGCGCTGGCCTCCTTGCTCCCTGGATTGCAGGTACGCGGCTCGGACCGCGGCCCGGAAGAGATGCGGGCGCGCCACGGACAGGATACTTCCGCCATGTCCGGCCTGGCGAGCGGTGAAGTCCAACCCAGCCGGGTACGATCTCCCCGATGCCCCCGGCGCTCGAAGATCTGGTGATCGAGTTCTTGGAGCGCCTGGAGAGCTCCGGCGCCGAGGAAGGACTCGTGCTCGAGGAGCTCGCCGCGCTGCATCCCGAGCAGGCCGACCAGTTGCGCGGGCGCGTCGCCGTGCTGCGCGACATGGGACTCTTGTACTTGTCCTCGGGCGAGAGGGTTCGCGAATTGCCCAAGAGCCTGGGCGACTTCGATTTCGAGGAGCTGCTCGGCGAAGGCGGCATGGGCGTCGTGTACCGCGCGACGCAGCGCTCCATGCGCCGCCAGGTTGCGCTCAAGCTGATGCGCCCTGGTTTTCTCGATCGCCCCGCGGCCCGCGCTCGTTTCGCGCGCGAGGCCGAGGCAGTCGCGCGCCTGTCGCACCCCGGAATCATCGCGGTCCACGTTTCGGGCGAGGAAGAGGGCATCCCCTACCTCGCGATGGACTTCGTCGCAGGCGTCTCGCTGGACCGCGTGCTGCGCGCCGTGGCCGGAAAAAACTCCAAGGAACTCTCGGGCGCGGATTTCCGGCGAGCCCTGGTGCGCGAGAGCAATCCGAAGAAAGAGTCCGCAGGCCGCGAGCACGCGACTTCGGAGGAGGGAGCAAGCTTGCTCTTCTCCGGAACCTGGCACGAAGCCTGCTTGAGAGTCTGCCGAGACGTGGCGCGCGCCCTGGCCCACGCTCACGAGCGCGGCGTGCTGCATCGCGACGTCAAGCCACCGAACATCATGCTGACCCGCGAGGGCCGCGTGCTCCTGCTCGACTTCGGCCTGGCCAGTCTGGTCGGCGACCAGGCGATGACGCAGAGCGGCGCCATGGTGGGCTCGCTGCCTTACATGGCGCCGGAACAAGTCGAAGGCGACCGCGATGCGATCGATGCGCGCACCGACGTGTATGGACTGGGAGTCACGCTGTACCAGATGCTGACGCTCAAATCCCCCCACCTCGATCCGGACAGCAACGAACGCACGCGCGCCCGCATCCTCGACGGACGCCCCGCTTCGCCGCGCACTTTCTGCGAGCAGCTTCCCAAGGACGCTCAGACCGTTGTCCTGGTGGCCATGGACCGCGATCCCGCGCGGCGCTACCAGAGCGCGGCCGCATTCGCCCAGGACCTCGACGCGGTCCTCGAGCACCGCCCGATCCAAGCCCGGCCAGCCGGAGCGCTCACCCACGTCGCGCGTTGGGCCCAGCGCCATCCCGGAGCCGCGACCGCGGCGGCGCTGGCCCTGTGCATCGCCACGCTCGGTCCGAGCATCTATGCGCTGCAGTCGGCGCGCGCCAACAAGCGTCTTCAAGAGCAGCTCGTGCGCGCCGATCGCAACTACCAGCGCTCGCTCGACGCGCTCGGTCTCGTGACCAACGTCGCCGTGACCGAGCTGTCGGACGTGCCCATGGCCGAGCCCGGCAGGCGCAAGGTGCTCGAAGGCGCCGTGGCCTTCTTCCGCGAAGCCGCCATGGAACCCGGCTCGAGTCCCGAAGTCGTCCTCGAGCGCGCCCGCGCGCAGGTCAAGCTCGGCGATCTGTGCGAGGACCTGGGCGATCTGGAAGGCGCGAGTGCTGCGCTCGAATCGGCCGTTGCCGCGTTCCAGTCGGCCGGCGTCCAGCCCGGCTCCGCGCGCGCCGCGGATTTCGCAAGCGCTTACCGGCACCTCGCCGAAGTCTGCGAGAGTCGCAAGCGGCGCGACCAGGCGCTGGAGTTCATCGACAAGGGCCTGGTCCTCGCGCCCGTGGGCCAGACCGATCCCAAGAGCAGCATGCAACGCGCGCAGTTGAAGGCCTTGCGCGCCAAGCTCCTGCGGCGCAGCAAGAAACGCGAAGAAGCGCGCAGTGAATTCATCGCGCTCATCGACGAGTTGGGAGATGGGGAAGACGTCGCGAACAAGGAACCCGCCGAGCTCGCCGCCTGGTGCCACAGCGAGCTGTCGGAGCTCGAGGACGCGCTCGGTGATGCAACTGGCCGCCTCGCACATCTCGAGCGCGCCCTGGCGATCCGCGAAGGACTCAGCGCGCGCGACCCCAGCTCGCGGGGCACGCGCCACCAGCTGATCGTGTCGCTGTCCAACCTGGGCGGCGCCCACTCGCAGCTCGGAGATCTCAAGGCCGCGCTGCCGCTGCTCGAGCGCGCCGCCGAGCTCGGTGAGAAACAGATCGAGGAGTTTCCGGGTCTGCCCGAATATCGATTCAACTTGTCGGGCGTGCTGATCAACCTGGGTGGAGTTCACTACAATCTGGACGACCTCTCACACGCCCGGATCTGCATGGATCGCTCGCGCGAGATCACGAGTCGCCTGCTCGAGACCGAACCGCAAAGAGCTGAGTACCGCATGCATTTCATTGCTGCCTCGGTCAACCTCATCGCCTTCGACCTTCAGGAGCGGCATTACGCCGCGACGTTGGAGCGGCTCGATCCGTTCGATGCAGTCCTGGCCGAGCTGCTGCAGCAGTCACCGGGGGAATCCAATCTGGTGCGCAATGTGCAGACGAATGCACTCAATCGGATTCGGGCTTACTGGGGTTTGAAGCAGGCGGCGGACGCTACTCGTACCGCGGCTGGATTGCTGTCCTGCGAGGATCCAAAGACTCTGTGCAATGCTGCCAGCGAGCTGGGTGGCGTGCTCGAGTTCGAAGATTTGCCGCAAGTCGAGCGGGAACAGGCGACCGAGACGATTCTCGACCTTCTCGAGGCGGCGAAGCATCGAGGCGCGAGCGTCGCCGACCTCACGAGCATCGAGCGGCTGAAGTCCCTGCAGGACCATCCGCGGATGCGTGCTTTGGTGCAGGAGTAGTTGAGGCGGGGCATCGGGGCTGGTGCTCTTATTATTGAACTCGTGCAACGAAGGACGTCGTGCCTAACTAACCGCAGTCATCCCGGAGAATGGAGGCAAGCCGACATGTCGAGACATCGTTCCTGGATCGTTGGCGGATTGGCGAGCGCTCTCGCGATCGTCGTCGTGCTGCTCATCTGGCCTCGTGGTGGAAGTGGAAGCGCAGCGGCCGAACTCGACCTCTCGCAAGCGAAAAAGCCTGACTCGGACAGACCGGTCGCCATCACCGCATTGCCTCAGAGCGGTGAAGCCGGAACGGTGCGCGATGTCGCCGAAGCGGCTTCAAGTCCAGAACCAGCTTCCCCGGTAGTCACTGGGGTCGTGCCGGCTGCGCCTGACCTTTCATTCGCACTTCACGGCCGCGTCGTTGTGCTCGATACCCACGGGCGTGTTCTCCCGCCTCAGGACGGAAAGTTCAAGATCATGCTGTGGCGGGGTCATGTCGGCGAGTCGCTCCACGTCGAGGTTCACGCCGGCGAGTGGCATGAGATAATCGAAGATGCAAGCACGGTCCGCGCCATCGAGGTGAGCGAGCTCGAGTTCGGCGATCTCTCCCCGACCTTGCTCGAGCCGAACGATGACATACCGCTTCCCAGCTCTCACGAGCTCGAGATACGCGCCCAGGTTCCGCGCGGAGTTCAGCTTCGCGTGCTTGATGCGGTCAGTGGTGTCGACCTCGGCGACGTCGAATTGGTCAGCGTTGGCGAGTCCTCGATGGAGGACGCGATCCATCCTGGAGTCGAGTTCAAGTCCCGCATTCTCGGGCGCGGGCTGAACTCACCGATCGCAATGCAGCCATTCCGCACCGGGATTGCGCACGAATTCTCCTACGGACAAGGGAGCGTGCTCGTTGGGGCACCCGGCTACGCATGGACGCTGGGCCAACTCGACTTTTCTCGAGGTGGCGACTTTGTGGTGTCCATGGAACGGGGAGGCGATCTCGATGTCTCAATCACGGGGATCGACCGTAGCGCAAAGGTTCGATTGCGGCTTCGATCCGAGGCTGCGGAATCTCCAAGGGTTGACGAGGGTGTCAGTCAGGATGGAACTCTTTCGTTCCTGGGGCTTGCACCGGGCACTTACACGGCTCGCGCCGAAATCGGCGAATGGTTCCGCGATCCGATAGTTCTCGGAGAATCGATTGCTATCGTCAGTGCAGGCGCGCGTGCAGACGCATCGATCGTGATTTCCGCGGTTCCGCGGATCAACCGGGTCGAGATCGGCGGCGTTGTCTTCGTGGCGTCGGAATGGAAGACCGAGTCAGTCACCTTGGCGATGAAAAAGCTAACCACCCCAAGCGATGGATCAGACTCGCACTCCACGTTCGAGCTTCGCCCAACTCCAAGCACGCGACCTGGATTTGATGAGTTTACCTGGAAGCAAGGATCAGTCGAGGTCGGGAAGTACGAGTGTGGTACTTATCGTCCCAGCTACAGCATAGTGATCGATGTTCCGATTGGAGGTCGCGACGATTTTGAGTTGGTAGTCCCACCGCCCTCCGAGCTGAGCATATTTGTAGTCAACGACATGACCGGTGTGGAAGCCGCCATCAATGAGGTGTTCTGGAATCCACGCCGCCCAGAAGGTGTGAACAGCGGAGGGCTAGAGCAAGCGCTCCGCGACGCCGCAAATCACCGTTTCGTGGTGCGCGCTCCGACGTGTGAGATCGATCTGATGATTCACTCGTGGGATTACCTGCCCTATGACGGCACCGTGGATCTGTCCAAGGGGGTACGCGAGCACACGGTGCGACTACAGCCTGCCTGCGGAGTCATCCTCAAGCTGAAGGATGGCGACACGCTCGTGGCATTCCCGAAGAACTGGTACACCGAGCTCGCCACGGTCTCGGGTAAAGGGAAGCAATCCATGTTTCAGCCCGGTGAGTTCGGGCAGAAATTGATGGTCACGGAACCCGGCACCTACTCGGTCGAGATTCCCAAAGTCTCGGGCTATCGCGCGGTGCCGGTGCAGACCATCGAGGTTATCGCCGGGCACTACACCGAGCATTTCGTACAGCTCGAGCGCGAGCATCCCTGAGAGGTCCGCTGCGCGTTTGCATCAGAAGTCATCGTTGCCCTCCGAATCCGAGTTCCCTGGTGCGATGATGAACCCACCAAGATCGCCCGGAGCTTCGTCGGCGGAATCGTTCTGCTGGTGTGGTCTACGTGGCGGTGGTTGCCGTGAGAACTGACGGGGCCTAGGGTGGACCGCTCGAGAACGCACCCGTCGCGATGCCCCCGCCATTGGACCGCAGTCGCTAGGCTGTATGCGTGGAACCACCCGAGCCTGAGCGAGAGCCAAAGTGGATCGGCGACCTGGCGGGCTTCGCGCTGTCGGCTGTGATCCTGGTCGCCCTCATCGCCTTCCTCTACTGGTTCTTCGTCTTGCGCGCGCAGGATTTTACGATCGAAGTTGGCCGGCTTTGCGCAGGGTAGGATGCATGCAATGGGGACGAATTCGGACACCCGAGCTTGCCTGCGCAGTGAGGTCATGCTCGCCGCCGGCGTCGTGATCGCTGGTGGTGCAATCGGCGTGGGCGGCCAGATCTATGGGATGCTCGCTTCGCGCCGCGCGATCGATGCCACGCCTTCGCCAACACCTGAGCAGCTCTACGTCGGAGTGCAGATCTCCATCGATGCGTGGTTGGTCGCTGGCGTCGTGGCGCTGTTCGGCGCGGTCATGTGGTACCTGGCGCAGAAGCGACTGAGCCGCTTCGATGATCTATTGCTGCGAAGCCCAGCCGGAGAGGCTCAACTTGGAGCGTAGGGGCTCTGCCCCTGCAGCCTTCAGCCTCGCAGGGTTCGTATTGGTGCTGACTGCGCTCGGTTGCAGTCCAACTGCCCCGTCTGGTCCTCCGGGTGCACTGGCTCCCGCGCTATTTGCATCGGCAGATCTCCAGAAGTATTCAACGGAGCTGGAGAGTGCTCGACAATTCTTGAACTCGCGCGGGACCGCTTGGGGCGAGCCAGGGAGCTTTGTCCCCGCCGGTGATGGATTGCACCTGTACTACTCGACTCCAATATCGGAGACAGGAACGCTCGGTCAGAGGTGCGTGATCGTCAGCACCGACGGCAGCGTACGAATCGTCCCTCGACGCTAAAGATCTACGCGGGATTTGCTTCCGTCGTGCGCGTGCATGGGACTGAATTTCAGGACGGCATACGCCAGACGAAGATGTCGGCGAGTGCGACGACAGCAATCCGGATCATGACCGCAGCGAAAAGCTCGCCGTCCCGATCGCTGTGTGGCTGGTCTTCAAGTAGTGATCGCCTCGAGCGCGGGGTTACGATGCGCAATGACGCAAGCGTTATCGTGTCCCGGCTGCCACGCATCGATCATCCCCCCCGTCGGCGAACAGGCGAAACCAGACGGTCGTTTCGTCTTGTGCTCTACGTGCACTTGGGTTGGCTTCGCGTGGGAAGCCGCGCCTCACCTGGTCCTTCCGCGCGGCAGCTCCATGTTCCTCTGCCCGAAGTGCAAACATGAAGGAATGCGCGCGACGGAAAGCTCTCCGTAGCCGGCACGCACAGTCATTCTGCTGGAGTGTCCGACATGCCTATGGTGGGCCGAAGTTCAGGAATGATTCAGCCGGCGCGCCCTATCGCCCGCGGGTGTGCGAGGACGCAATTGGACTCCTGCTGCGGATCCGTAAGCAAAGATGGACCGGCGGTGTTCCTCCGCGATCGCTCTTCGCGGCGCCAGTGCGAATGCGGATAGGATCCGGCCACCTCCAGGAGCGTGCCGGTGAAGGGGCGCGATTCCGCACCCTCAGGGCGTAAACGTCACCGACACGGCCGAGGACAGATTCGACGCGCTTCCGCACGGGCCGGAGAGATCGCGGTACCAGGCCTGGAAATAGCGGGTGTCGCCCGGGAGCCACCCGCCGAAGGCAGCCAGGCCCGAGCCCCACGTCGCATTCCCGCCAGAGCACACCTGGGTGTACACCAGGCGCTTCACCGGCGAAGCGCAGACCAGCAAGCCATCCTGAGCAGGAAGACCCAAACCCCCGTTCTGCGTCGCGGCCGAAGCGATCAGGACAGTGAGCTTCTTGGCCGGGTAGTGCTCTCCTTCGAGGTACAGCGTGTCCGCAGAGACCGACGTCGAGCCGAACGCCTGCAGCGTCGCTCCCATGCCGGAGGAATTGGCGCAGCCCGCGCCCGATTGCCCGGTGTTGCCGCACGGGCAAGGCGTGCCGCTTCCGTCGCCAAAGCCCAAGCCCGTCCCATGGGAAAGCGGCGTGCCGTCGCGGTATGCCGTGATCCGACCCTTGCCCAAAGCGTGCTGCCAGGAGCTGACCACGACGTCGCCGCGCCCATCGCCATCGGCATCGTCGATGCCGACGATGTTGGCTCCGCCGACGCTGCCGTTGGTGTTGCTGAACCAGCGCGCTTCGTGGAACTCGTACAGCTTCGCTCCACTCGCCAAGGAGAAGACCGAGGCCGAGCGGAGCTGCGTTCCGACACCCAGATCGTCCAGCTGATCACCGTCGATGTCGCCGACGTTGGCGATCCACGAGCCGAACGTTTCGGCGGTGAAGCTCTGGACCACTCCAGGGCATTCCGCGCTCAGGGTCCGCAACAAGGCGTGGGTTCCGCTGGAATAGACGTGCACTTGACCCGCGTAGCCGTTGGCCCCGATTTCCGATATCGCAATGTCAGGCAGGCCGTCGCCATCGACGTCACCGGTGCCGGCCAGAGGGTGATAGCTCTCCTCGAGGCTCACGCCGAAGGTATTCCCTCCGTGCAAGGCGAACAACGGGGCGCCGTTCGCGCCGGAATGCACGAACACGCCGGTCGAGAACCAGCTCGGTTGACTCGTCGCACCGAACGCGAAGTCCGAGATACCGTCTCCGTCGACGTCGCCGAGCGCGGTGACCGACACGCCGATCAGCAGATTCGGTGGCGAGCCCGTAAGCGCGTAAAGCTCCGAGCCATTCACTCCGGAGCACACACGCACTTGACCACCGTTGTAGAGTGATCCCACCACGAAGTCCGGAATCGTGTCCCCGTTCACGTCGCCGAGATCGTCGAGGCAACAAAGAACTTGGGGCTCCGCCGCGTTGCCCATGCGGGTGAAGAGGATCGAGCCGTCCGCGCCCGAATGGGCGTCGATGTGCGTGAGCGTTCCACCGGACACCGTGCGAGGCACGAGGTAGTCACCGCGCCCGTCACCGTTCAAGTCGCCAATGCCGGTCACGCGCGGTTCCAATATCGAGCTCGGCGATCCGACGTGCGAGCGCACCAGCGTTCCCGTCGCGCCGGAGAAGATCGTGATCTTTCCTCCCGGCAGCGAGGTTCCACCCTGGGCTCCGCACAGCAAATCGCGCACGCCGTCGCCATCCAGGTCGTCGACGACGTCCATAGCCATGCCGAGAAACTCCGTCGTCGTACCGTCGACGCGGTAGATCGGATCCTGGGCAAGACTCGGAGCGGCCAGCAATGCGAGGATGATCGAAGCGCGCATGGGTTTAGTCCGTGGCAGGGAGAGGGAGGACAGGAGCCAGCGTACGCGATCCTCCTGAAGCTTGGGATCTGTTCGCCTGTAGCCCACGGCCAGGTTCATGTAACGCTCGTCGTTGGCCCGCGCAGC
>DATHET010000199.1:0-6236 GCA_035490315.1 Planctomycetota bacterium | reverse complement strand
CGGCTTGGTCGTCCAGCCGACGAGCGTCAGCGTGGGCCAGCCGCGACGCTTCTTTTCTTCATTGCCGGCCTCGTTCCCGCTCTTCAACATTTTCCAGATCTCATCCGCATCGAGATCGTCCTTGTCGTCGTCCTTGATGTGCCCCTCGTCGGAATACTCGAACACCACGAACCAGGACGGCTCGGCGTTGAGCACGATTCCCAGCTCCCGCTGCGAGCTGATATTGCCGTTCTCCTCGAGGAAGCGCCGCGAATCCGCCGCGCCCAGGAAGTGGCAGCCCTCGGGCACCTGGATCTGCGCGATGGTGCCGAGATCGGCCAGCGTGGGGCCCGCGATGCCGGGCATCTGGCCCTCGACGGGCGCCTCGCTGCCAGGCTCTTGCGACTGCGCGGGCGGAGCGGGCGCCGGCTCTTCCTGCTGAGCGAGCAGCGGTCGGGAGGCGAAGCCCAACAACAGGGAGGCCAGGAGCCCGTGGAAAGCGTATCGAGCGAAAATTGGAGCCGATGCAGACATGTGATCTCCAGGATCTGACGAGGTTCGGTTCGGCAAATCAGTCCGATCATCCATCGATCGAATCCGATCTCAGGTGAGATGCGAGGCTCACGGCACCGGCACTCTAGCGCCGAGCCAAGGGGCCATCCACCGCGACTTCCGCGGGTGAACGGAAGCGTTGCTATAGTTTCGCGAAAGGTTCGATTTTCGCGCTCGCCCGGTCCGAGCCGCTGCTCTTCCCATGAAGCTGATATTGGCCTTGATCGCCTCGACCCTGCTCCTCGGAACTGGGGCCCGTGCCCAGGACGCATTTCCGACCAGCAAAACGGTCACGCTCAAGGAGGACGGCCGCACCTGGTGGATCGACGAGCGCGCCGAGATCGCGAGCACGGTGAGCATCGTCAATCTGCGCGCCACGAAGATCGAGGGGCGCGCCAAGGACGGCAAGGAGAACGTGCTCTTCGTTTCGGGCTCGCTCGAGCTCAAAGCCGTGACGGGCGGGAAGGTGTTGCTCGAGAACGTGTGGATCGAGCTCGCGCCCGACGCAAAAAGCCTCTACCTCTCGCACTGCGAGTTCATAGGAGGAGGCGTGCGCTCGCAAGGCAAGCTCTCGACCGCTGCGAAAATCTTCACGGAGATCACCACCTTCGGCAAGGACTCGAGCTGCTCGCTCGCAATGCACGCGGGCTCGGTCGACATGCAAGCGACACACTCGAACGCTCCGGTCGTGTTCACCGGTATTGCGCTGTCGGAAAAGTCGCCGAATCGGACCAACCTCTCGATCCTCACCTGCAATGGGGAGCAGCGCGGCCTGCTCGGCGGTCTCCAGGTCAGCGGGATGGCGGATGTTCAGGTTCGCCACACTGTCCTCGGCGGCGCGAGCACGCGGATCGTCGATTGTCCGAAGCTCGATTTCGATGGCAACAACGTGCAGTCGGTCAATCTGCAATTCGTGCAGACGGTCTACGGGAACTTCGGCGCTACGAAGATTCACAACTGCGATTTCCGCTCCGACAAGATCGAGTTCCGCACGCCTGCGCCGGAAAAGAAGCTCGAGAAGGTCATCCTCGATCACTGCTGGTTCCGCGGCCTCACCGAGGCCGAGAAAATCGGAGCGCTGATGGTCATCGACCACGCGAACGACGCGACGACTGGCGTGACGATCGGCTACGCCAAGATCTCGCCCTCGGCCCTCGGGCTTGCTGGACACGAATGAAGGCCGTGGCGCGGACCGGGTCTGCCTGGTTCCTGCTCGCGCTCGCTTGTGCCACTCCAGCGGGTATTAGCGCGCAGAATCCTCCCGTCCTCGTTCACACAGGGCCGGAGCTGCGCGCCGCCGTCGCTTCGGCCGTCCCGGGCACGCACATCGAACTCGGCGCGGGCATTTACGAAGGCGGATTCCTGTTCGCGAACCTGCAGGGATCCGCGACGCGACCGATCGTCATCTCAGCCGCGGACGCGAAGCACGCGCCGGTTTTTCGCGGAGGCGAGAGCGGGATGCAGCTCAGCGATCCTGCGTACGTCGAGCTATGCGACCTCGTCTTCGAGGGCCAGACCGGCAACGGGATCAACATCGACGACGGCGGCAGCTTCGCGACTCCGGCCCACGACGTCGTGCTGCGCCGTCTGACGGTTCGCGACATCGGCCCCGACGGCAATCGCGACGGCATCAAGCTCTCAGGGCTCGATGACTTTCGCGTCGAGGACTGTGTCGTCGAGCGTTGGGGCCGAGGCGGTTCCGCAATCGACATGGTCGGATGCCGGCGCGGGACGATCGAAGGCTGCGTGTTCCGGCACACTCCGGAAACCAACGGCGCGTCCGGCGTGCAGCTCAAGGGCGGAACGCGCGACGTCGCCGTGCTGCGCAATCGTTTCGAGAACGCGGGCGGTCGGGCGATCAACATCGGCGGGAGCACGGGTCTCGAATACTTCCGACCTGCCCTCGCCGAATGGGTCGGAGCGCGCTTCGAAGCCAAGGACATCCGCGTCGAGGGCAACACGATCCTCGGCAGCGACGCTCCGGTCGCCTTCGTCGGAGTCGACGGCGCGCGTTTTCGATTCAACACGCTGTACCTGCCCGGACGCTGGGCCCTGCGCATCCTTCAGGAAACTCGCGAGAAGGATTTCGTGCCTTCGCGCGGCGGTCAATTCAGCGACAATCTGATCGTGTTCCACTCCGAGCGCTGGAGCAGCGGAGGCGCCAACGTCGGCGCCGACACCGAGGCTCAGTCGTTCCGCTTCGAGCGCAACGCATGGTTCTGCGTCGACGCGCCCTCGCGCACCCGGGAATTGGTCCAGCTGCCGACGAAAGAAATCGACGGCCTGTACGGCGTGGATCCGATGTTCGCCAATTCCTCGGCGGGAGACCTGCGCCCGGCTCCAGGCACCCCCGCAGCCAAGTTCGGCGCCGTGGCCTGGAAACAGACTGCAGCGGGGCAGTGAGTCGTCGCTCGATCCGGGCTAGAAGTGCTCTTTGCAATCCGCTCGACCCATGAAGAACAACAAGATGTGGAACCAGCTGGCCGTGATCGCGGCAGTGATCTTTGCCTGGTTCGCGCTCCAGCGCTGGGTGCTGCCCGCGCTGGGCGTGCGGACCTGAATGTCTGGAGACTGCTCCCCCGTGCGGGGAGAAAAGCCGCCGAACGAACCGGACACGCGCCCCTGAGTCCTCGGTCGACTCGCGAACCGGATCGCGGTCCGCCATCATCGGATTGACCGAGGTCGGATCTAGCTCCTCCTCGAATCCACACCAACCGATCCATAGATGAAGTGCTTCCACTGCGAGGAAACGGCTCGCGCGAACTGCCAGTTCTGCGGACGAGCGGTCTGCCGCGAGCACATCCAGAAGAAGTCGTTCTTCTCCGGGTACAAATCTGTCGACGGGATCTTCAGCTTCAAAGCCACCGCCGTGGAAGTCTCCGATGCGTCGTGGTGCGGCTCCTGCCGACCTGAGTATCGCGTCTCGGGCTGACCCAGGCTCGAGCTCGCGGTGACGGGCGCGACCTCGCGAAGCGCCTGAATCAGCCGAATTCCCGGTGTTTTGCCGCGTCCGCGCGCGCAATCCGTGCCGCACTTGTGCATCCGGGCAGCCCACAGGACAATCCCGCCGCCCCACCTGAGCATCCGAATAGTCACGGCCTCGCCCGGACCACGACAAGGAGTGCGCATGCAGATCGACACCGGCAATACGGGATTCATGCTGCTCTGCTGCAGCCTGGTGATGCTGATGACGCCTGGCCTGGCGTTTTTTTATGGCGGGCTCGTCGGTCGCAAGAACGTGCTTGCGATCATGATGCAGAGCTTCGTCTCCATGGGCTGGACGACGGTCCTGTGGTGGGCCTTCGGTTTTTCGATGTGCTTCTCCGGCGATCTCAAGAGCGGCAGCGACCTCGCCGGAATCGTCGGGAACTTCGATTACGCGTTCCTGCGCGGCATCACCCTCGACACGCCTTCTCCGATCAACGATTCGATCCCGATGATCGTTTTCGTCGCGTACCAGATGATGTTCGCGATCATCACCCCGGCCTTGATCACGGGCGCGTTCACCAACCGGGTGACGTTCAAGGCCTACATGCTGTTCCTGACCGGCTGGCTGGTGTTCGTGTACTTCCCCTTCGTGCACATGGTCTGGGGCGGCGGAATTCTGGCGAAGTGGGGGGTGCTCGATTTCGCGGGCGGGATCGTCGTGCACAACATCGCCGGCATCGCGGCCCTCGCTTCCGTGCTCTACGTGGGCAGGCGCAAGGTCGTCGATCGCGGGCCGCACTCCATTCCGTTGGTCGCGCTCGGCACGGGCCTCTTGTGGTTCGGCTGGTATGGATTCAACGCGGGCTCCGAGTTCCGCGTCGACTCCGTCACGGCCGTGGCCTTCCTCAACACGGATCTCGCCGCCTCGTTCGCCGCGATCGCCTGGCTGGGCTTGGACTGGGCCACGACGAAAAAGCCGAAATTCCTGGGACTCTTGACCGGCGCGGTCGCCGGCCTGGCGACGATCACTCCCGCCGCCGGATTCGTCTCACCGGCGAGCGCGTGTCTGATCGGAATCTGCGCGGGAGTCGTGTGCTTCTACGCGGTCGCGCTGAAGAATCGACTGGGCTGGGACGATGCCCTCGACGTGTGGGGCGTGCACGGCGTCGGCGGGTTCATCGGGATCATCCTGTGCGGCGTTTTCGCGAGCAAGGCGTTCAATCCCGCCGGCACCGACGGCCTGCTGCGCGGGGACACGCACTTCTTCCTCATGCAATGCCTGGCCGTCCTGATTTCCTCGGTGTGGGCTTTCGTGTTCACCTACGGCATGTTGTGGGTGATCGACCTCATCACTCCGGTCAAGGTGGGTGAGGGGACGGAAACCGTCGGGCTCGACGAAGGCCTCCACGGCGAGCGCGCTTACCTCGAGGAAGCGATCTGAGCCATGAGCATTCCGATCCGACACTTCGCCTGGACCGCACTGTTCGCCGCCGCTTTCCCGCTCGCCGCTCGAGCGCAGAACATGCGGCCCGAGGCCGGCTACACGCCATCCGAAATCTGGTTTCGCTCGATCGTGGTCAACGGATTCGCCGAGGGCTCGTACAGCCACAACTTCAACGAGCCCGATTCGGACCGCAATTCGCTGCGCGTGTTCGACTTCGAGGATCACGAATTCAAGCTCGACGTCCTCGAGATAGTCGCCCAGCGCCCGATCGCGAAGCCCGGCGAAATCGGATTCCGCTTCGACGCCGAATACGGCCAGTCGATCCCCGAGGTGACTGCGGCCTCCGGATTGTTCCGCGACGTCGGCACGGGAAAGGCCGAGGATTACGATCTGCAACAGGGCTATGTCAGCTGGATCGCGCCAGTCGGCAAGGGCCTGCGCCTGGACGCCGGGAAATTCGTCACGCCCCTCGGCTACGAAGTCATCGAAGGCTACGACGGCTACAACGACAACCAGACGCGCTCGATCCTGTTCGGATTCGCGATTCCCTTCACGCACTCCGGTCTGCGCGCCAGCTACACGTTCACGGATGAAGTCACGGCCAGCGTGCTCGCCGTGCAGGGCTGGGACAACTGGCACGACAACAACGACGCGAAGACTCTCGGCGCGCAGCTCGCGCTGGCGCCGGCTCGCGACTGGTCCGTCTACTTGACGGCGATGGGCGGACCGGAGCGCAAGAACAACGACTCAGACGATCGCTTCGTGTACGGTTTGACGACCACCTGGAAAGCCACCGAAACCGTGACGCTCGGCCTCGAAGGTCTGTACGGCGAAGAAGAAGGCGCGTCGGCCGGCGGGAACATGGCTACCTGGAACGGCGCAGCCGGCTATTTCCGCTACAACTTTTCGAAGACCGCAAGCATCGCCCTGCGCGGCGAGACGTTCTACGACGCCGACGGAACGCGCACGGGCACGGCGCAGAGAGTGCAGAGCCTGACCTTGACCCCGCAGGTCTTCATCACCGATCAGATCATCCTGCGCGGCGACCTGCGACAGGACTGGTCGGACGAGGACGTCTTCGAGGACGGCTCGGGCTTCTCGGACAGCCAGACCACGGCGATCGTGGCCTTGTTGCTGGTGTACTAGCAGGGAGCGGCTTTCGCTCCAGTGCCGCACTGTCCTAGGACGATAGGACAGCTGCATGTCGCAGCTCTCGATCTCGATCGATCCCAAGGCGGATCTGCCGCCGAGCGAGCAGCTTGTGCAGCAGGTGTGCTTCGCCGTGGCTTCCGGCCTGCTGCCGGAAGGCGAGCGCTTGCCGTCGATCAGGAAC
>DATHET010000198.1:0-19956 GCA_035490315.1 Planctomycetota bacterium | reverse complement strand
CCGGTCTTCTTGAGGATCCGCTCGCGGTGATGCTCGACGGTGCGCGAGGAAATCGAGAGCTCCTTGGCGATCTGCTTCGAGGCCAGCCCGCGCGCGAGCAGGCTGCAGATCTCGACCTCGCGTTCGGTCAGCGATTCGAATCGTTGGCGCTGCGCGGCGAGCTCGACGCGCCGCGAGTCGGTGACCATCGCTGCCTCGATCCTCTCCACGAGCAGCGTGGGATCGACGGGCTTCTCCATGTAGTCCAGGGCACCGCCGCGCAGCGCTTCGACCGCCGAAGGAATGCTGCCGCCGCCAGTCAGGAAGATCACCGGCAGATCGACTCCGCGCGAGAGCAGGTCGCGCTGCACTTCGATCCCGTTGGCGATCGGCATCGAAAGGTCGAGCACGATGCAGGCCGGATGCGTTCCGTCCAATTGTCGCTGCAGCTCGGCGCCCGAATCGCATTGTCTCGACGCCCATCCCGCTCGCTCGACGATGCGCGCGACCGTTCGCCGGTGCGCCTCATCGTCGTCGACGATGTAGACGAGTCCCGGCCGGGGCTCATGTCTGGCGGGCGCTTGCACGCGCATCAACCTAAGAAATCCGGCCGATCCTGGGGCACATGAATTCGAGCCGTTCGCCGCCGGCCTCTCTGGCGCGGGTCGTTCTCTCAATTCAGGGATAACGCGCGCGAGCGGCGAGCTTGACAGTTCCTGCCTCGGCACGAGAATCCGACTCGCACCGCGATCGGATCGTCCCCCGTTTTCCAGCAGGAACCCATGAGTGCCGTGTCCCCGCGCATCGTTGCGCCGCGCTTCCACCACGTCTGGGGCGGAGTGTCTCAGCGGGTCTTCGTGCTGGATCCCAGGCGCCTGTGGACCGCGGAGGAGGGCGGTCGCATCCGCTACAGCTCCGACGGCGGCACGACCTGGCAATTCCAGACCACGCCGGACGCGATCGATGGCTACGTGCGCGGAATCCATTTCATGCGCAGCGGAGCACAGGCCGGGCAGCTGGGCTGGGCGGCAGGCAGCAACGGACGATTGATCGTCACGACCAACGGCGGGCAGAACTGGACGCTGGTCGGGCCAGAGCTGGTCTATCCCGCCGACGATCCGCTCGCCGGCCAGCCCGTCGACATCTGGGACGTCTACTTCCAGGACGCGCTGAACGGCTGGATCGCGGGAATCCGCTTGCTGCGCCGCACGAGCGATGGGGGAGCGACTTGGATCGATCTGTTGGAGCACAACCCGACCCTGCCCAGCTCGGCGGAGTTCTACCGCTTCGCTTTCCAGGCACAGGGTCCCGGATTCTTCGGCGTCGCCGTCGCTGAGCCTGGGCTGATCGTGCGCACCGAGGACGGAACGAGCTGGGCGGCGGTGCTCCAGGTCCCCGATTTCTGCCCCACTCTGCCGGACGGTTTGGAGATGTGGGACGTGCAATTCCACCCCTCGACCCCGGCGATCGGCTACGCGGTCGGCGGTCAAGGCAATCAATGCGGCGGGCTGCTCGCGACCACCGACGGCGGCTTGACCTGGACGCGTGAAACGACGGCTGCCCTGCCGCCGACGGTCTACGGCGTCGCGCCGCTCGCGAATGGAGCCGCGATCGCATGCGGATACGGCGGCCGCGCGTATCTGCGCCGGCCGCTGCTCGACCCGGCCTGGTTGGACATCAGCGGGCGTCTCGAACCGCCGGCGCGCGATGCGCGAGTGCCCATCTGGGGCGCCGGCAGCGACGGCAACGCCACGGCCTGGATCGTCGGCGTCATGAACATGGTGTACAAGACCTCGAGCAGCGGCTCGAGCTGGATCCGCCAGCGCGGCGCGGGTGCCTGGCGGATGCGCGACGTCCATTTCGTCGACGCGCTCCAAGGCTGGGCCGTCGCCCAGGGATTGGTGGTCCTCCACAGCCTCGATGGCGGAGTGAACTGGACCGAGGACCTCCACGCCTCCAACACGCCGAACTTGAACGTGGTGCGTTTCCGCGGAGCGGGCAACGGCTTCGTGGTCGGCAACGCTCCGCCGGGTGGAGCGCCGGTGATCTTCTATTACGACACGGCGCAGCTGCCGGTCGGATGGCGCCCGAGCTCCATCGCGACCCCACCCGCTCCTCCGCCGACCAACGCTGCCTTGCTGTCGGCGACCTGGGCCTCCTTCGCGGGCAACGACGCCTGGGCGGTGGGCACCAAGGGCGTGGTGATGCGCTCGACCGATGGAGCCGCGCAGAGCTGGGCGTACTTCCCAGGCCCGGCGGGCACGGCGGACGTCGATTTTCTCTCGATCGCCTTCGACGGAGTCGACGCGCTCTACGCAGTCGGCACGCACCGCTCGACCGGCGTGGCCAGTGCATTCCGGATGCGCTATCCCGCGCTGAGCTGGGAGGACCTGTCGCCGGGGCTGCTCGGCACCTGGCGAGCGGTCGCCGCCCAGGGAAGCGATGTCTACGTCGCGGGCTCGAGCTCGCCCACCGAAGGCGTGGTGTACAAGCTCGATTCGAGCGCTCCCGGCATTCCGACCTGGAACCAGGTCTATCCCGCCACGGGTCAGAACTCGCCGCAGGTCCTGATGTGCGCCGCGCTCACCGGCAGCGGCGCGAACCGGATGTTCATCGCCGGCGGCGAGCGTGGAGCGATCCTTCGCTTCCAGAACTCGGCCTGGGCGACCTTGAAGAGTCAAACCAGCGTGACCTTGACCGGACTCTCGTTCCTCTCGCCCTCGCGAGGCTACGCCGTCGGCCACGGCAGCGTCGACGGTCAGGGCACCGGCGGCGGCAGCGGTCTGGGCGACAGCGCGATGGTCGGGTACTCGTGAAACCAGCCGCGCGCCGAATGTCGGGCGGTCATGGTCCGGTAATGCTCGAAATCGATGCTCAAGGCTCGTGTCGGCGCCAGTTCCGACGCCGGCGCCACTCCGCGACCCATGGCGAGCGGAACTCTCGCGCGTTTTTTCGACTGGCGCTGGAAAACGAAGCGAAACCTGGCGGATCTCGCTGCGCCGCTCGTTTCCCCGATATCGAAGACCAAGCGCGCTATGGCGACCCTGGACTCCTGTGGCAGGATCAGGTGAGACCCGCATCACGACCGGCGTACCCGATGCCGGCGGAGACAGGCCCCCACGTCTCTTGAATCCGATGACCTCCGCTTCCGAGGAACGCGTCGAACGTCTGATCGAGCGGTCTCGCGCGGGCGACCTGGCGGCCGGCAACGAAGTCCTCGCAGGCCTCTACCTGGAGCTGCACGAGATCGCCGCGACCCTGGTCGGCAAGCGACCCGCCGGTCTCACCCTGCAGGCGACGGCCCTGGTGCACGAAGCCTGGCTGAAGCTCAACCGCACCCAGTCCGAGCGCATCGCCGATCGCAACCACTTCCTCAATCTCGCGGCGCGAGCGATGCGTTGCGTCCTGGTCGACCACGCGCGAGCGAGGTCGCTTCGCGGAGGCGTCGCGCAGGGCGAGGTGGCCATCTCCGAGCCCCTCGATCAAGTCGTGCTCGCCTACGAGGAACACGCTTACGACCTCGAAGCCCTCGATCGGGCCCTGGTGCGACTCGCCGAATTCGACGAGCGCATGGCGCGCGGCGTCGAGCTGCGCTTCTTCGCCGGCCTGGATGCGAAGGACACCGCGGCCGCCCTCGACATGCCGATGCGCACCTTCGAGCGCGATTGGGCCGCGACCAAGGTCTGGCTGATGCGGGAGATGCGATGAATCTCGAGCGCTGGCCGGAGATCAAGGCGCTCCTTGGCGAAGTGCTCGAGCGGCCGCCCGAGGAGCGGATCCGTTTCCTCGCGGAATGCTCCCACGCCGATGCCGAGCTCAAGCTCGAAGTCTCGCGCCTGATGGAGAGCGGGTCCGGCGCCACGAAGTTCCTCGAGCCGCCGTCGAAGACCGACATCGATCCGCCGCTGCGGATGATCTCGCTGGCCTTCACGGGCTGCTCGATCGGCGACTACGAGCTGCTCGATGAAATCGGCCGCGGCTCCTCTGGGATCGTCTACCGGGCCAAGCACCAGTCGCTGGGCCGTCAGGCGGCGGTGAAAATCCTCGCGCACCACCTGTGCGCCTCGCCCCAGGCTCGCGAACGCTTCCGCCGCGAAGCCGAGGCGATCTCGAAGCTGCGCCACGAAGCCGTCGTGTCGATCTTCTCCTTCGGCGAGCAGTCCGGCGCGTTCTACATCGCGATGGAGCTGGTGATCGGCGAGAACCTGCGCGATTTGATCGCCCAGTCGAGAGCTTTCGCGGACACGGGCGTGTCCGATCCGAAAGTCGCGGCCCGACTCGTCGAAGGGGTCGCGCGCGGGCTGCAGCACTGCCACGAAAATGGCGTGATCCACCGCGACATCAAGCCCGAGAACATCGTCCTCGACGACAAGCACCAGCCGCGTCTGATCGATTTCGGGCTTGCCAAGGATGGCGCGCTCGAAGGGCTCACGGAAACCGGAGCCCTCGCCGGCACGCCTCACTACATGAGCCCCGAGCAGGCGCGGGCCCTGGGCTCAGCAATCGATGCGCGCACCGATATCTATTCGCTGGGCGTCGTGCTCTACGAGCTGATCTCGCTCAAGCGGCCCTTCGAGTCTTCCGGGCCCGCGGACCTGCTCCACGCGATCGGCCACGATGATCCGCGGCACGTCGCTTTTTCCAATCCGAGCATTCCGCCGGAGCTCGCCGCGGTCTGCATGAAAGCGATCGCGAAGCGGCCTCAGGATCGCTACGCCACCGCGGCCGCGATGGCGGACGACCTGCGGGCATTCCTGAGCGGCAAGCGAATCGCTGCGCCGAGATATCCGGGACTGCGGAGAGTCCGCGCGGTCGCGACTCGACCGAGCAGCGCCGTGGCCGGCGTGATGCTGATCGTGTTGGTCGGAATGTTCGCGCAGTACCGGGGCACGTGGAAGTCCGTCGATGCCGCGCCGTCGATCCTGCTGACTCCGGAGCAGGAGACCATGACTTCGGAGCCGTCGGTCCCGCTGACTCCCGAGCAGAAGAGCACCCTCTTCCGGCACGACTTTGAGGAGATGATCAAGGATCTGCCGGAAAAGGATCAGATTCGAGAGCGACACGGTCTCAACAAGTACTACCTCCAGAAGATCAAAGAGAAAGAGGCTGAGGAGCTGGCAGGAAAATGAGTCCCACGACACCCCATCCCATCTCGACGACAGGCACCTCGCCGGCGGTGACCACGACCAAGACCTCGGGAGAAACCTCCGCGGAGTGGGTGGATCGACATGACACCGCTGTCCAGGGGACCACGCCCAGCGGGAACACCCTGACCACGACGTATACCTCGACCCAGGGTGCGGAACTCGTCGAGACGATACGCCTGCCGAACGAGACCGACGGGAAGTTCCTGGCGCGACACCAGAACGACTACATGGAATCCATGGCGAACCATCCGCCAGTCCCGTGATCGCATAGAGACGCCATTTTCCGACGAAATCTGGCGGAAGCTGCTCGACCATCCGTTTCTGGACTGGAGTCCACCGCGCGTGCGGCGACTCGCAACTGGATTCAGGAACGTGAGGGCAGTCGAGATGGGCGAATCGGAACGCGCGGCTCTGCGCGAAATGAGCAAACAGCACGGCCTGCTCGAGACGCGCCGCGTCGTCGCGGAATACAAGGGCTATTACCTCGGATCGACGAGTGACCTGACCGAAGTCCTGCTCGAGATCACGGACTCCGGCGCCGAGGACTGGAACGCGCACCGGGCCTTGAATCTCGACGCACGGGCCGGAGCCGAGGTCTGGCAAGCGATCGACGCCCGCCAACAGTTCCACTGGAACCCGTCGGACAACTGCTGATCCCAGGCTCGCGATCGTCGCAGCCCTCGAGCGCGGCTGCGCGGCCCCGCGCCGGCCGACTCGCGACTTGCTCCGCGCCTCGGCGCAGGTTGAGATGACCGCCGTGGGGCGCACCGAGCAGCCGAGCTCCCTTCCGCGGAGTATCTAGACCCTGCTGACGGCCGCGTGACCATTGCCCGACCCTTGGACGAATCCGGAGTCTTCTCGATGAGTGTGGTTCTTCTCCCTCGCGCCGGTGACCCCGACGGCATCGCCCTGGCCCAGGCCAAGCTGAGCGCCTGCATCGAGGACCCCTTCTCGGCGGTCATGATCGTGTCCGGGGAAAGCCCGGACATCGATTCCGTGATCGAGGTCGGCTCCGCGCGCGCCTCGCTGGACCCGTTGCGGCGCACCGTGGTCTGGGTGCGCGACCTGGACGTCCTGACCGCGGAGCAGAAAGCGGATTACGCCGCCGACGGCACGGTCGCCGCGTTCGTCGCGCTCAACGACAAGGTCGCGGTGCGATTGAAGCTGGTGAAGGCCAGGGAAAAGTTCTGGGTCGAGAAGGCCTTCACCGACGCGGGAGGCTGAGCTTGAAGCTCGTCCTCGCCAGCTTCGCGGCCTTCCTGATCGCCGCCTGTTCCAGCGCCCCGCGCACTCCCGAGCCCCAGACCGGCGAAAAACAGATCCGCGACGCCCTGCGCTTCGACGAGAATCGCAGCGGCGGGAAGGTCCGCTCGCTCGGGAACTCGCGCCACCTCGACGAGCTCGACTACCAGAGCGAGCTGGTGGTCACGCCCGATCGCGACGAGCTGCGCAAGATCGCGGGAGCCCCGCCCTCGGCCCTCCCGACCCTCGCCGCCGCCGATTCCGCGGAGCTCAGCGCCCTGGAAGCACTCGCGCACATCGCCGAATCGGCCGACCAGCGCGCCCAGGAAGCCCAGGCCGCCCTCGCGAGCGCGGACGAAGCCCGCAGCCGCGGTGCTCTCGACCCCGCGACCATCGAAAAAACGAAATCGCTGCTCGAAGCCGAGGCCAGCGGACGCAAGGCCCTGCTCGCCCACGTCGAGACGATCGTGCGCGCCCAGGTCCTGCGCTCCGATCCCACGCTGCAAGGCGACGAGCTCGACGTCGCGATCGCGAGGCGCGCGGAGCCCTTCACTCCCGACGAGCTGAAGATCGACCTGGCGAAACTCCAGTCGCTGTTGCGCGAGGAGATCGAAGGACTCTCGCGCCAGTACGAGAAGGATGTCAGGGTCGCCGAGGGCACGACGGCCGGCCGGCCCGCCTTCGGCTTCCGCTTGAGAGCCAAGCTGTTCAGCGGCGACGAGTCCGCGCCCGTGCATGTCGTCAACTACGACGACCAGGCCGAGTCCTTCTCCGGCAAGCCGCCGCGCGTCTCCTTCGGCAGCGCCGCCGATCAGGAGCGCCTCGGCCGCGAGCTCCAGGCAATCCAGGTGATCTTGGCGGTGGCGCAGAAGACCAGCTCGGGCGAGCTCGCCGTCGGAGAGCGACTGCGCAAGCTGGTCGATGCTCTGCGCGAGGACCTGAAGCGGATCGAGGCGAGCTTCCGCGCCGACGCGGGCAATGGCGCCCTGTCAGGACTGAAAAGTCTGCTGGAGCAAGCGCTCGCCGATCCTGCGACCGCGGAAGCGGACAAGACCGGCCTGAAGTCTCTCCAGAGCACCCTTGCCGACGCCGAGGCGGTGCTCGCTCTCGCGACGGAGCTGGCCGGCGGCAGCGGCGAGCGTTCGCTGAACGACTGGATGTCGCTCACGGGCAAGCTCTCGGAAGCCGGCCGGAAAGTCCAGAGCCTGCTCGCTCCGGGAACCCTGGCCTCGGTGAAAACCGGCGTCGAAGCTCTGGCCGATTTCGCGGCCAGGAAGATCACGACCGCTGGCGCCAATCCGTCGATCGTGCAGGGCACCGCTGCCGATTTGCGTTCGCTGCTCGCCGACCTGCGCGCCCAGTGCGGAGACCTCGGACTGGTCAGCACCACCGTGCTCTCGCGCCTGACCACGAAGTCGGTGCGCAACGCGACCGCGGGGCTCGACGCGCCGACGCGCACGGTCAGTCTCGACGACGTGGTCCCCGGAACGATCCGCTTGAACCGCACCCTCGCCGACCGCGGCTACGATCTCGACGTCACCGCCGAGCTCGTGCGCAAGAAAGGCGAGGACTACGAAGTCCTCCAGGAATCGACGCGCTCCTTCCGCATCGACCGCTTCGGTCTGGTCAGCGAGCTCTCCGCCGACGCCGCCTTCATCCGCCAGGAAGGCGAGAGCCATTTCCGAACGGCTCCCGGCGCCGCGTGGACCCTGCACTATCGATTGCCCGATCAGGACGTCGACGACGCTTGGACGAATACCTGGCAGGCCATCGATGCCGGCATCGGCGTCAGCGTCGCCGGCATCAGCACCGACAGCGAAAGCTTCCAACCCGGCGTCGGCCTGCATCTAAGCTTCTTCCACGACGTCCTGAAAGCCGGCTACGGCTACAACCTCGGCGCCGACTCCAACCGCGGCTACTTCTTCATCGGCGTCGGCCTCTTCGAAGCCATCGAAGGCGTCGGCAACCTCTTCAGCGGCTTCGGAGGAAAGCATTAAGTCCCGGTATTCCACCACCATCCTGAACAGTGCCGTTACCGGGCGCGCGGGATCGGCTCACAACTTCGAGAGGACGACCCGGGCTCGATTGATCAGCGCCTCATCTTTCGTCCCGCGCAGCAGCGCCTTCGCCGCAGCGAATTGAACGCGAGGCTCGGGATCGTCGAGCAAGCCCGCGAGTCGATCCACAGCATCCTTGGGCAACACCCCGAGGGCTGAGATCGCCTCGCAGGTTCTCGCGCGAACGATCGAGACGCAGGAGTCGAGGTTCGGAAGCAGCAATGGCAGCGCCTCCAGCCCGACTCTGCTGTACACGCACGCAATCCATCCAGGTGTCACGAAGCTGGTTTCAAGCGGATTGCTCCAGTCCTCCCAAGGGCTGGAGACCACGTCATCGCCCATGTTGCCCGGCCACACATGGCTTTCCCAGACGGCCGGCATCACCGGCGCCAGCAGAGCGCGAAGCCCCTCGGTTTCGATCCATTCCTGAAGGATTGTCCCCGCCAGATAAGAACTGGGTACCTCGACACCCATCGCCAAAGCGCTGACCCCGGGCGCGCCGAGCCTGCGCAACAGCGAGCCGTACTCACCCCACACCGTTTCATGCCACCCGCCTTCCTGCCAACCAGCGAGGTCGAGGGACTGAGTCGCGAGCCACTCGCTGGTCAACAAAGGCACGGCCGCCGATCTCAGGGCCAGGATGGAGTCGCTGTGCAGCGTCAAGTCGGCTCGGTCATGTCCGATCAGCTTGGAGCCATAATCGATCGCGCCCTGGGTGAGAAAGTTGCGAGCCTGCTCGAGCGTGACGCCATGGAACGTCGGCTCCTGGCCGAGAGACTCGACCGCGACCAGCTCGCGCACCAAAGTCATCACCGCATCCCGGCGATACCAGGCTTTCACGAGCGAGCCGCTCCCGCCAAGCCAGGAATCTTGCGACGGCCAGGTGTCGCGGCTCGCGAGAAGTTTCCAGGCAGCATCGCACGTGGCCTGGTCGATGGGCTTTCCCGATTGCAGGTGAGCAAGCTTCGCATCGTCGAAGAGTCGTTGGCGAATCGACTCGTGACTCGCGCTCAATCCGCAGATTGCGGCATTCCGCCACGCCTCTTCGAAGCTGGTCCTTCCCGGCGAGGATTCGTCGAGAGCACGCAGCACGCGCGCCGATCGCATTCCTGATTTCAACACGCACTTGAGCGACAGGATGCGGACCAGATCGTCCGTGTCCTGCAGGAATTTCAGAATCGATTCCGCGACGGGGTTCGAATCGTCGCTCCGAAGAGCGACAACCCACGCCGGTAGAATCGGGCCTTCCCAGTTGTAGAAGGCGCTGTGTGGCACGGTATTGATGCAGGCCCAGGGAGGAATCGCGCTGCACAACGCTCCGAGAGCCGTCCGCCGCACGCGTGCGCTCTCGTCCAGCAACAGAGGTCGCAATGCATCGACGCAGGCCGGACGCTCGCTGCCCAGCGCGATCGCGATCCAGCATCGCTCGAGCTCCGAGCATTGCGCAGCGAGTCGCGCCTGGAGGGCCGGCAGCGCATTCGAAACCGCGGATGTGGCGAGGAGCAACTGCACGCCTTGAAGTCGAATGCTCTCATTTCCCGACCGCAGCCAGACCTCCGCGAGTCCCAGTGGGTCCAAGGCGATCGAGCCGAGTTCTGCGAATGCAGTCAGTCTCCCTTGCTCGTCGAGCCTGGGAAGCATCTCGAGGATGGCTTGAGTCAGGGCTCGACGGTCCGACGGCGGCAGGTGCTGTTCGACTCCGGGATCCTGCCAAGCCATCTCGGCTCCCCGAGCGCGCATCACTTCCTTCAGCACAAGCCCGCAAGTGCCCGGGATCCGCTTCAGCAACTCCTGACAAGCAAGAGCGTCGTAGGCCATGCAGTACTTCGCCAGCGGCACCAGCACGTCGAACGAAGCCTCCGCGTCTCGCTCCTCCAGCAGCGAGGACTCGACCGCCCGACGCCACGCTTCTGTATTGGCGCCCGTGATGACGACGCGCAATCCTCGCGAAGCGCGAAAACCTGGAGCGGCGACGACCTCGCCGTCTCGAGCATTGCCGATTTTCGCCGGCTCGGCTGTCTTCGATGGAATGGCGCTGCGGCCCGGTTCGATAGGGGAAGTTGGCGGAACCTGGATACCAAGCCAGGGCACGCACATCCATGACATGTGACGGATCGTCCGACGCATGCTCGGGAGCGAGCGCACAACCATCGACAGTCGTGCGGACCAGGGCTCGAGGCTCATGCCCATGGTTATCTCGGAGAGTTCAAGCGCCACGCGGTACCGCGAATTCCCGAGCGGAGCCCTACCCAGTAAACCACCACCATTCTGAACATGGCCCGTACGGGCCATGCTTCACCGGCTCTCAGACCTTCGAATGCGCGCGAGGCTGGGGATCGTCGAGAAGAGAAACGTTCCGAGCCTGCAAGTCATTCAAGGACACACCGTGTACTCCAACGCATTGGTCAAGCTCGCGTCGTTTGGCGAAGCGAATCCTGGATCGCGCGCCCACCATTGACAATCCACGACAGTTCCAGGAATCGAAATCGGCGAAGTCGGAAACTGCGACGCGAACCTGTTGATGTCGATCGTATAGATTCCCGAGCAGTCGATCGGCCCGAGACTGCCGCCGGAGTGAATCGTCGGCGTACGCTTCAGTGGCCCTTGGACACACAGCGTGCCACCCAGGAACGGCGTCGCGCTCCGTCCATTGATTCCGTAGAGCAACATACCGGGCTGACGATTGATCTCCTGCCGCGCGCTGATGCGGAATCCGGAAACAGCGCTCGCGCTCGACGCGCCGGCGAAGCTGATCACTGGCGTGCAGTTCCTCGAATTGCGTTTGGGATCGCAGTAGACCGCCGGCTCCGGGCCGCAGGGAGCAGGCCCGAAGCGCGCGACAGTTCGTCCGTAGTTCCCAGTCAGTTGGAGGTACACGATGCCGGGAGGCAAGCTTGGCAACTGGCACTGGCCGAAGACGTCAAAGCCCCAGGCGACCGCCGAGCCGTCGCTTCGAATCGCCGCGTAGTGGGTGTAGCACCCGACGACATCGGTGTAGATCAGTCCTGGCGGAAGAGTCGGTATAGGCTGGCCTGGGGGAATGCCCACGGAGATCAGCGTGCCGTTACTTCGAAGCGCAACTGAACCGGCAGCGGCCGGAGCGAGGCGCAGATAGAAGAGATTGGGGGGAGGCGCGGGAAAGTTGCACTGTCCAGTGGCATTGTCGCCCCAGCCCACGGCCGAGCCATCGCTTCGGATGGCCATCGAATTGGTCTGGCCACATGTAGCCCAGACGTAGGAGAGTCCGGCTGGGAGCGGAGGCACGTTGCACTGCTGATAATTGTTGTTTCCCCACGCAACCAGTGAGCCGTCACTTCTGGTTCCGAGAGCATGATGGGCTCCCGAGGCGATGTCGACGTAAGACAGACCCGGAGGCAGACTGGGCGCTGTGCATGGCCCCTGGCAATTCGTAATGACGCTCATCACATTGCCGTCGCTACGAAGCGCCAACAGCCCTTCGCTGAGCTTCGTGTAGTAGGTGCCAGACGGAGGTATCGCAGGTGCGTCCCATCCCGGTGGTCCGCCCCCGAGACTCATCACCGATCCATCGCTCAGCCGCGCGAAGTAAATGTCGGTAATCTCGACGCAAGAGATTCCGATTGGCAGCGGACGCAGTCCGCATTGCAGCGTGAAGTTTTCGCCCCAAGCGACGAGCTTGCCATCGTTCTTTCGCGCAACGCTGTGCCACTCGCCAGCCCGGATGTCGATATACGATTGCCCTTGCGACAGCGTCGGGACCTCGCATGCGCCGTGCGAGTTGTCGCCGAATCCAACGACCACGCCATCGCTCCTGCGCAGCAGTGTGTGATTGCCGCCGGCAGCAATCTGGTCCCACGCAAGTCCAGCCGGTAGGGCGGGGACATTGCATTGCCCGCTGGAATTGTCTCCCCAGGCGATGATCGAACCATCGCTGCGCCGACCCAGGCTGTGATTCCTGCCCGCGGCGACTTCGACGTACGTTTGACCAACTGGCAAGGGCGGAACAGTGCATTGACCGAAGCCGTTGTAGCCCCAGGCCACCGTGACTCCGTCGCTGCGACGTCCGACGTTGTGCTGCGCTCCGGCGGCGATGGAAAGCCAGGAAACGCCAAACGGCAACGTCGGGGGATTCGACTGCCCATAGGTGAAAATGCCGCAGCCGGCCGCCCTACCGTCACTTCTCATCAGCGTCGTGTGCTTATCCCCCGCCGTGGCGTGCACGTACGTGACTCCAATCGGCAGCGCAGGGATGCTGCACTGGCTGCTATTGTTTTCACCCCACGCGATGGCCGCACCATCGCTCCTGATCGCGACCGTGTGGTTGAGGCCGGCGGCAACTTCGACGTACGTCAGTCCGGGCGGGAGAGGGGGGACTTGGCACAGACGGAGCGCGATATTGTTATTCGATCCAAAACTGGATCCCCAGACCACGACCGTGCCGTTCGTTCTGAGCGCAGCCGTGTGATTGGCCCCGGCCGCGATCTGGACGAGGGGCTCGTCGGTCCAAGTGGAGTCGAGGACGATGTCGCCACAACTCAAGATGCCTGATTGCGCGGTTGCATTCGCGCTGAGAACGACGAGCGCGAATGCGAGAGCCCTACTCGAACCGAAAAAATCGCGAGTCATGAGAGTCCTGTCTCGGCGTCTGCCGATGCGAGCAGGGAAAGGAAACTGCCAACGAGACCTGCCGATCTCGCCGCTGAGTTGACTCTGTTCTACTGCAGGTGCGCCACGAGCGCGAATGTGCGGCTTCGAACTGCTCGTGAGCGAAGGCGCTCACAACTTCGAAAGCACGACCCTCGCTCGATTCACCATCGTCTCATCCCTCGTCCCGCGCAGTAGTGCCTTCGCGGCAGCAAACTGGACACGAGGCTCGGGATCGTCGAGCAGCGCGACGAGTCGATTCAGAACTTCGTCCGGGAGCAGCCCGAGATTGGAAATGGCTTCACAGGAACGCGACCGAACCAGCGCGACACAAGAATCGAGCCCCGGAAGCAGGATCGGCAAGGCCTCGAGCCCAAGACCGCCGTACATGCGCGCGATCCATCCAGGCGTCGCGGCTTTTCCTTCGCGAGGATTGCTCCAGTCCTCCCACGGATTGCAGATTCCCTGCTCGAGCAGGTTGAGCGGCAGCACCTGGCTCTGCCAGATCTGCGGAAGAGTGGGGTCCAGCAGCGTCCGCAATCCCGCAGTGTCGTGCCACTGTTGAACGATCGACTCCGCCGCGTAGGGAAATGGCACTTCGATGCCAATTGCAAGCGCGCCTGCCGCGGGCAATCCGAGCTTGTGCAGCATCGACCCGTATTCCGTCCACACGATTCCTTGCCAATCGCCGAGGAACACGGACTGAGTCGCGAGCCACTCGCTGGTCAGCAAAGGCACGGCCGCCGATTGCAGGACCAGGACGTTCCCGCTGTGCATTTCGAAATTCGTTCTGTCCTGCCCGATCAGCTTGGATCCAAAGTCGATCGCGCCCTGAGCGAGGTGATCGCGGGCCTGCTCGAGCGTGACTCCATGAAAGCGCGTCTCCTTGCCGAGACTATCCACCGCCGCCAGCTCGCGCACCAGGACCATCACGGCAGTGCGACGCCGCCACGCTTCACCGATCACTCCATTGCCGGCCATCGAGGAATCCTTCGTAGGCCAACCGTCGTGAAGCGAGAGTAGTTGCCAGGCGGTCGCGCATTCTTTCTCGTCGATCGGCTTGGCGATTTTTTCGCGAGCGAGTTTCGCGTCGGCGAGCAGCCGGCGGCCGATCGATTCTGGATTCGCGCTCAAGCCGGAGATCGCTGCGGTGCGCCAGGCATCCTCGAAACTGGTTGCGCCTTCCGCGGACTCGTCAAGAGCGCTGAGCACGCGGGCCGATCGCATTCCGGCTTTCAAAATGCACTTGAGCGACAGGATGCGGATCACGTCGTCCTGGTCGTGCAGGGATTTCAGGATCGCTTCCGCGAGTGGATTCGCATCGTCGCTTCGCAGATCGAGCACCCAGGCGGGAATCGCTGGCGCCTCCCATTCGTAGTAAGGACTCTGGGGCACGCTGTCGATGCAAGCCCAGGGGGGAATAGCGCTGGAAACTGCTCCGATCGCCGTCCGCCTGACCAGCGTGCTTTCATCAAGGAGCAGCGGTCGCAGAGTTTCGATACAGGCGGGAAGCTCGCTGCCGAGCGCAATCGCGATCCAGCAGAGCTCGACTTCCGAGCACCCCGTCGCGAGTCGCGCTTGGAGAGCGGGAAGGGACTTCGCGACGTTCGCCGTGGACAGCAGCATCTGCACGCCGCGAAGGCGGATGACCTCTTCCTCGGAAGCGAGCCAGCTCTCCGCCAATCCGACGGGGTCGAGGGCGATCGAACCGAGCGTGGCGTAGGCGGTCAATCTGCCCTGCTCGTCGAGCCTTGGGAGCAGTTCGACGACGGCCCGAGTCAGAGCTTCGCGCTCCTCCTGCTTCAGCCGATCCACGTCCTCGAAATCCTGCCGGCCGATTTCAGACTTCTGCGCGCGGATCACCTCTCTCAGCACGAGGCCGCAAGTCCCCGGGATTTTTTTCAACGACTCCTGGCAGGCCAGGTCGTGCTCGTCCTCGAAGAAGTTCGCGGTGGCGTGGGCGATCGCAACCAGGACGGGGAACGAAGCCTCGGCTCCGCGCTCGTCCAAGGCCGCGGCATCGAGCGCTCGGCGCCATTTTTCATTCTCGCGGCTCGTGAAGGCGACGCGCAGGCCGCGTGACGCACGAAAACCCGAGGCGGGCGGAACCTTGGCCTTTCGAGGATCCTGCGGCTTCGGCGATGGGGCGGCCTGCGATGGGGATGCGCGGGCGACGTGCGAGAGGACCGGGGTGAAAAGAACCAGGAGGGCCAGCCATGGAACGCAGAGCCATGAGGCGTGGAAGATCGCTCGATGCATACCAGCCCGCGATCGTACAGCCGCCGACGGGCCCGGGCGATGCGCGGATGCCCAACAAGAAAAAAGCTGCAAGTAGTTGCACCTGGACCGCCCCGAGCTCCGTTCCGTGCGCGAGAGTTGTCCGCGTGAGCGACCAGGATGCAATGACAGGCGAGGGTTGGCTGACCCATGCGACGGCGCTGCGGGTCCTCGCGGCCGCGCTCACCCGGGATCCGGGCGAGGCGGACGACCTGGTGCAGGAGACCTGGCTGCGCGCGCAGCGTGGCGGTGAGCTGCCGGATCGACCGCGATCCTGGTGGTCGACGGTGCTGCGCAATCTGGTCCGCGATCGCGCGCGC
The DNA here is from genome assembly GCA_035490315.1 of Planctomycetota bacterium. Taxonomy (GTDB): domain Bacteria; phylum Planctomycetota; class UBA1135; order UBA1135; genus JADJQU01. The sequence continues at coordinate 4,311 of DATHET010000198.1, read as the reverse complement.
GAGCGGGCTAAACGGACGCGCACGGAACGCTATGCGGCTCGCGACGAGCGCATGCCGAGCGACGTTGAAGTGCTGGAGCGGCTCGAGATCGCTCAGCGCGTCGCCGCGGAGGTCGGGCGGCTCGACGAGCCGTACCGCGCGGCGATTCACCTGCGCTACTTCGAAGGTCTGAGCCCCGAAGAGATCGCGCAGCGCTCCGGCGAGCCGCTCGAAACCGTGCGGGCGCGGCTGCGTCGCGGACTGGCGCAATTGCGCGAGCGCATGGACCGCGCCTGCGGCGGCGATCGCACTGCATGGAGCGTTTCGCTCGCCGCGATCGCTTTCCGCGGAGAGCCCGCGGCGTTCGCGAACGTCGGCGGTTCCTTGATCTCCATCGGAGGTATCGTGGTCAGTGCGAAGATTGCCTTGGGCGTGGCCGCGGCCATGGTGATCGGCCTTGGCGTGTACCTCTTGCGGCCGAGCAGCGATGCGGCGAAGCCTAATCGCGAGATGGTGGTCGAAGCCCCTGCGACAGAGGTCGTCGCGCCGCCGGCTGAGCAACTCGCGGCGAACGAAGCCCCGATTTCCGCGCGCGCTCCCATTCCGGCTCCGATCGCACCTGCGCCCGTCGTCGCGGACCACGGCACGATCGTGGTGCTCGACGAAGCAGGGACGGAACACGCGAGTGAATCGGGAACGTTTTCCCTGGTGCTGACCAAGCCGCGGAACGAGACCGCGCAGATCGAAGTGAAGGAAGGCTCGTGGTCGAGCGACCTGCCCGAAGGCGCGACCTTCTACGTGAACATGATCACCCTCGGCGGGCGCTCGGCCCTTCCCTTGCCGAATTCCGGGCCGTTCATCGCTGGTGGCACCTTGCCGCAGCTGCGCTGTCAGTGGACGACGCTCGCGCGCCTGCACGTCGTCGACGCGGTGAGCGGCGCGGAGCTGGATGGGATTCGCTTGTACACCGTCCCGACTTTCGAAGCGGTTGGGATCGAGCTGATGGTCCAGAGGCCGAAGACGGGGCTCGTCGGCGAGGAACTGGTCTCGCCGATCGAGGTGAGCTATGCGCCCACGGGCTCCGGCGCACTGGCCTCGAGCTCGAGCCTGCCCACGCACTTCGCGGTTCGCAGCGGCTACGCCTGGGGAAACATCCAGATCGATCCGACTGCCGGCGGAGATTTCGTGCTGCGGCTTCAGCCGGGTGGCGATCTGCAGGCGACATTCGACGGAGCAAGGAGGGACGCGCGGCTTCGGGCTCGCCTCTATGAACGAGGGTCGGAATTGAAGCTGGTCTCCGAATGGGGCGGCCAGGAAATCGATCGCGGGCCGCCACCGGCGCTCCAACTCGAGGGTCTGAGCGTGGGCTCCTATGTCATGCGCGCCGAAGTTGGGAAGCAGCACGAGGCGAAGGTCCTGGCAGAGCAGGAGTTCGCGATTACCGCCGGAGCGAAGGCGAGCATCACGCTCGCAGTCGGTCCCATGCCGAAGGCAGAGAAGATCGAGGTCGTGGTCACCGTCAAGATGGATCCCGCGTGGACTTTCGAAGAATTCGTACTTTGGGTGCAACCGTTGGACGTTCCGAGAAGTCCTTCCGCTCTAGGGGAGTTCATTCGCAGTTCGGAGATGACGGTCGTTGAACCTGGAACCTGGACATCGAAGCCGATCCTATTGAGCGGCGGGCGACACGAGTGTCTGATCGACGAGCTGTATTTCAGCCAGGAAGTGAGGGTGGGGCCCGATCCCCGCCAGCAAGTGCTCCTCGAGATTCCCGCGCCGACTCGAGTCGTCATTCACGCCGTCGACGGCGAGACGGGAGGACCACTCCTGGGCTCGTACTATTCCTGTGCGTGGAAAGCCTCGGGCGGCAGCCGTCTCTTCGGTGGACAGAGCGGCCGAACGGAAACAGCTCCGGGTGAATGCGAAATCCTCGCCCCGCTCGGAACCGCCAAACTTTCGGTTGGGAACCCTGACTGCCGGCCGGAAGCAAAAACTCTCGAGCTCGTGCCCGGGCTCAATGAAGTTTCCATCACTCTCCACCGAACCTATCGGATCGAGTTGATCCTTCGCGAGGGCGAGAAGGTCGTGCCCTGGACGATGCGGGCGATGGACACCATCAAGTTCGAAAGGCTCGATGGTCAGCGATCTTGGGCAGGGATGAGCTTCGGCCATGGGCGACTGACCTGCAGCCAACCAGAGGCGGGCAGCTACCGAGTCATCATCCCGAAGATCCCGGGCTACCTGCCTATCGAGCCGTTCGAAGTGGATCTCGAGGAGCGCAAGGTGCTCGAGAAGGTGATCCAGATCGTGCGCGAGTGAATCGGCCCGAAGGATCGGCACGCAAGAATCTCCGCTCGCTCTGAAGGGGCGCACCCTGGCCGTTTCGGGCAGGGATCTGCCAAATCGTTGCACCCCGATCGCCCGGTGCTGCGTTGGATAGGCGAGAGTTGCTCGCGTGGCCAGTCAAGATGCAATCACGGACGAAGGCTGGCTGACCCACGCCGCCGCGCTGCGTGCCCTGGCCGCCGCGCTGACCAGCGACGCGAGCGAAGCCCAGGACCTCGTGCAGGAGACCTGGTTGCGCGCCTTGCGAAGGGAAGACCCCCGCGATCGCCCGCGATCCTGGTGGTCGGCGATCCTGCGCAATCTCGCTCGCGATCGAGCCCGCGAGCAGCGCCAGCGCGCTCACAACGAACGCCAGGCTGCTCGCGAGGAACATCTGCCGAGCGAAGTCGAGGTCCTGGAACGACTCGAGATCGCCCAGCGCGTCGCCGCGGAAGTGACGCGACTCGACGAGCCCTACCGCACCGCGATCCACCTGCGCTACTTCGAAGGCCTGAGCCCCGAGGAGATCGCGCAGCGTTCTCAGGCACCGCTCGAGACAGTTCGAGCGCGCCTGCGCCGCGGTCTCGCGCTCCTGCGCGAGCGCATGGACCGCGCCTGCGGCGGCGATCGCAGCGCATGGAGTGTCTCGCTCGCCTCGATCGCATTCCGCGGCGAACCCTCGTCGCTTGCGACCGTCGGCGGTTCCTTGATTTCGATGGGAGGTATCGTGGTCCTTGCGAAGATTGCCTTGGGTGTGGCCGCAGCAGCAGTGCTCGGCATCGGCGCGTACCTCATGCGGTCCGACGCGAACGCGTCGAGATCGGATCGCGAAGCGGTGGTCGAAGCCGCGGCACCTGCGATCGTCGTTCTGCCGACGGAAAAGCTCGCTTCGAACGAGCCGCCGGTTTCCGCGCGCGCTCCCGTGGCGACGCCGATTGCTCCAGCGCGCCCTGATCCCGATCGCAGCACCATCGTGGTCCTCGACGAATCAGGCGCGGAGCACGCGAGCGAATCAGGAGCCTTCTCCCTGCTCGTGATCCAGCCCATGCAGGAGACCGTCCAGGTCGAAGTGAAGGACGGCTCGTGGTCGCATCCCTTGCCGGCAGGCGCCACTTACCTCGTGAACCTGATCACTCTCGGTGGTCGCTCGGCGCTTGCGCTCCCCAACTCCGGGCCCTTCGTCGCCGGCGGCCCGACGCTGCAACTGCGCTGCCAATGGGCGACCGTCGCGCAGTTGCACGTCGTCGACGCGGTGAGCGGCGCGGAGCTGGACGGAATCCGGCTGTACGCGCTTCCGCCGTTCGAAGCGAGTGGCGTCGGAGTGATGCTCCAGAGGCCGAAGACAGGGCTCGTCGGCGAGAACCTGATTTCGCCGATCGAAGTGAACTACTCACCGAGCGACTCCGGACTGCCGACACACTTTGCAGGTCGCAACGGCTACGCCTGGGGCAGCATCCAGATCGATCCGACCGCCGGCGGAGACTTCGTGCTGCGACTGCAACCGGCTGGCGATTTGCACGCGAGCTTCGACGGCGCGAGCAAGGAGCAGTTACTGCGATTGCGCCTCTACAAGAAGGAGAGCTCCGACTTGGCGTGGGTCTCTGAATGGGATGGCGACGCGTTGGAGCACGGGATCGGGCCGCCACCGGTCCTCGACCTCGAAGGCCTGATCGCGGGCACCTACGTCTTCCGCGCTGAAATCGGTGCCCTAGGCGCAGCGAAGGTCCTGGCGGAGCAGGAGTTCGCGATCGTCGCCGGGCAGAAGACGAACGTCGCGCTGCTGGTAGGCATGCCCGCGACGCCGGGGAAGACTCAGGTCTGGATCACGGTCAAGCGGGATCCGACCTGGAAGACGGAGAGATTCAATCTCTACATGACACCGCAGGACGATGCGGGCCAGCATTCCGGTCCCGGTGAACACATTCCTCATTCGAGAACGGCTGTCGACGAGCCGGGAACGTGGACTTCTGCGCCGCACATGTTCGTCCCAGGCCGATACGAGTGCAG
>DATHET010000197.1:0-4178 GCA_035490315.1 Planctomycetota bacterium | reverse complement strand
CTTCGCAGCGCGGGATGCGCACCCTCGCGGGGGTCGAGCTCGAGGATCAACTTGCGCGGCTCGAATCGGTACCGCGCCCGAGCGTTCCCTATCCCTGGTCGATGGCCTTCCTGGGGGAGGGCAGCGATCCGCAGTGGCTCTGGCGCGTCGAAGGGCCCGGCGAACCGAAGGCCAGCCTGCTGCTCCTGTGTCCATCGACCGAGCCGCCCGAGGCAGCCTTGTCGCGCGTTGCGTGGAAGTGGCCCGGCTTCCGCGTGCTCTCGACGCACCTGCCGCGGGGCGCGGGGGAAGAGGGCAGCGTGAAGGAACTCTTCGATCGCATCCATGCCGCCCTGGCTCGCGAAGACTTGGACGATCAGCCGCTGATCTGCGTCGCGCGCGGCGATTCCATCGGCCGGCTCGCGATGGGATTCTACGGAACGACGGCGCGGCCTTACTCCGCCGACGTCGTGATCCTGGCGAGTCCTCCTGGCAATCCCGGAAGTCTGGTCGGCGCGGTTCCGCGCATCGTTTTCGCTCCCGGTGGAAGTGCGGAGCTCTCGCAGCCGATCGCCGGATCGAAAACCTGGTGGCTCGACGCGCCGTCGACTCCGCTGATCGCGGAATTCGAGCTCCCCAAGCGGCTGCAGGATTCGATCCACGCGCTGCTTCCCGCGCAGAGCCCCGCCGGGCAGGCGAAGAAATGAAGCCGCTCGCCTCCGCGCTGGTCGCGATCCTGGTCGCGATCGCGCTGTGGATGGCGCCGCTGGAGTCTTCGAGCCGCGGAGCCGCGGGTTTGCGCAGCGACGAAGGCGCGTACCGCATGCGCCTGTGCGAGCTGGCCCTCACGAGCGGTGAGAGCCTCGTGCACGACCGCATGCTCGAGCCGCGCGCGGGAGTGGACCTGCCCTACGGACCCTTCGCGACCTCGGCCAGCGCCTTCGTGCTCGGGCGCCTCTTGCCGCGCGCAGCCCTCGACGTCGAGCAGGACAACTTCGACGAAGACGCCCTCGCGGACGGAGCGGCGCGCTTGATGCTGGTCCTGGCCTGGTTCGCAGCGATCGCCATGGCCTGGGCAGGCAGGAGATTTCTCGCGAGTGAAGTCGCCGGCGCGCGCGGCTGGGCCTTCGTGGGGACCTCGATCGCCGCGCTTGCCTGGGCGGCCCTCGCCCTCGCGCCCTCGATGGACGGCGGATCGGTGCGCGCTCCGGTGTGGGGCTTGATCCTGGTCTCGATCAACCTGGGGGGCGCGGCAGCGCTCGCGCGGCCGCGAGAGCTGATCGACCAGCTCGGGATCGCGATCGGGGTGGGCGCCATCTCCGGGATCGCTCTGCTCAACGATCCCTTCGTCTGGCCGGCCCTGCTCGCGCCTGTCTTCTCGCTGTGGCTGTGCGTTCGAGGCGGCGAAAAGCGCGCGCGCCGCGATGCCCTGCGCTCGGGGATTTTCTTCGTGGCCAGCACGCTTGCCGTGTTCGGCCTGCGCTCGACCTGGCCGGCCGGTGCTTCGCCGTGGCCGCGCTTCGGTCCGGACTGGCAGCTGCATTCCGGTGTCATCGCCGACCCCTGCATCCAGGGCATGTGCATTCTGATGATCGCTTGGCTGGTGTTCGCGGGTCGGAAGAGCCTCGCCTGCCGTGCGCTGTGCGCCGTCCTGGTCGCAAGCTTCGTGCTGCGCGTGATCGATCCACGCTTCGCAGCGGCGCCCCTCGCTCCCGCCGGCTGCGCATTCGTCGCGTGGGCCGATTGGTTGTTCGCTGCAGAGACCGATCGCCTGTTCCGCCGCGCTCTGGGGGTCGGCTTCGCGGGGCTGCTCTGCTTCGCCGCGGCTCTGAGCGAGGACTCGACCTACTCGAAGCAGATGATCCAGACCCTGCGCGAGCTGCGGACGGCGACCGTTTCGAGCGGAGCGTGGAATCACCCTGGAGCAGCGCAGTCCTACTCGATCCTTGCCAACCCTCGCGCGGCGGGTGTGATCGTCTTCCACGCGCGGCGTCCGGTGTGCGGAGGACTGCTTCCGGGCGCCGACGTGACACCTTCGGCGCGCGCTGCGGCCCTCGCGATGCTTCGGTGGACGCAGGAAGATTTGCTGGCGCGGATGACCGAATTGAACGCGCTCTACGTGATCGCCACCAAGCGCGACGGCGACAGAATCGAGGATCTCGAGCGAGTCGCAGCCTGGCCCATGCCTTCCCCCGACCATTCGATCGTCGGATCCGGCGGGGATCGCTCCGGAGAAAAAGGTGTGGATCTGCTGGGGGCCGATCCGATTCCAGGCTTCGAGCTCGTGCGCCGCGTACCCGCAGAACTCGACTCTTGGGAGCACACCGAGATCGCGATCTGGCGCCTGGTCGCTCCACTTCGGGAGTCCCATCCCGCCACGCTGCGCGCTCGCTGAAGCGCGGGGCAGTTGGGAGAGGCGCGGCCCGCGGCTATCGTGCCTGCATGGGCAAAGCGCTTCGCGTGGTTCTCGGCGTCCACGCACATTGGACCGGCTCGCAGTGGGCCTCGATCGACAATGTCCTGGAACGGGCCGTCGATCTCGCGATCCAGTCCAGCGAGCGGCACGGGGCGAGCTGCGCGATCGATTTCGACGCCCGCGGCCTCGAGGAGCTGGCTGCCCGCGCTCCTCGCGTGCTGGAGCGTCTGCGCGCCGCCCTCGTCGCCGGACGGCTGGAGATCACGGGCGCGAGCTACGCCCAGCCCTGCGCGAGCCTGCACGGCGGCGAGTCCAACCTGCGCCAGCGCGTGCTCGGCGCGCGCGCCGTCCAGCGTCTGCTCGGCCAGCGCGTGCGCGCGGTCTGGGAAGGCGCGGCGAACTTCTGTCCCCAGCTGCCGCAGATCCAGCGCGCGCTCGGCGTCGAAGCCCTGTGCCTCTTGCCTGCGACGGAAGAATTCATCGTGGGAGTCCCGCCCGAGCCCCGCACCTGGCTCGCCTGGAGCGGGCACGATGGAACGCGCCTGGGCACGCTCGCGGCGAACAGTCTGTCCGTGGCCTTCGCGAACGAGGCTCTCGAGGAGGCCTTGATCGCAGCCCTGGCCCAGGAGTCTCCCGCGACTCTGCTGGTGTGGCTGCCATTGGAGCCCGAGCGCCTGGAGAAGGCCTGGCAACGTCTCGACGCGCTGCGCGCGGACCCGCGCTTCGACTTCCAGCCGATTTCGTTCTCGGCCCTGGCGGCTCAATTCGAGAGCTCGGGCGCGGGCGATCCGGTGACCTATTCCGTCGACGACTTCTTCCACGGCAACGCGCCGGCTAAGAACGGCGACCTGCTCGTGCGCGGCGTGGCCTGGTGCGAGGAGCAGTTGCTGGCCGCCGAATCGCTGGTCTCGCTGCTCGGTCGCATGCCGGGCGTCGAGGGCGAGTCGGCGGCCTGGCCGGCCTGGGAGTTCGACGAATCCTGGCGCGAGCTGTGCGTCGCGCAGCACCACGCGATCGCTGCTCGCGAGCAACGCCTGGCAGCGGTCGCCGAGTGCTCGATCGAGCGCTCGCTGGCCCTTGCCCAGGAAGTTCACGAGCGCACGCTGTTCCACCTCGGCCAGAACGTGCAAGGCCTGGAGGGCGGCCACCTCGTGCTCAATCCCCTCGGCTGGGTGCGCGACGTGCTGCACGACAGCGGCGTCGCGCGCACCGTGCCGGCCTTCGGCTACCGCGTGGTCGACCCCTACGATCTCGACGTCGCGCCGCTCGGGCGGGTGCGCGTGCGCGAGCACGAGGATCGCATCGCCCTGGTTCGCGGGCGCATGCGCGTCGAAGTCGATCGCCGCGGCGGCGTGATCGAGCAGATCTCGACGCGCGAGTTCCCCGAGGGCGTGCTCGATCCCGAGCACCCGCTGCTCGACCTGTCGCTCCTGCGCGGCGGCCGCGAAGAGCGCTTCCCCGACGTCGAAGTGGTGAAGACCGAGACCGAGGACGAGGAAACCGACGAGCTGACCATCCGGCGCACGGGTCGCGGCGGAGTCAACGTGACGATCCAGGTCGCGATCGAGCCCTTGTTCGACGCGGTCTGGATCCGCGTGCAATCCGACGAGCTGCCCCGTCCCGATCCTGGAGCCCGCGCCGGCCTGGGCTTCGAGCTCCGACCGCGGTTGGGAGATGCCGTGCGCCTGCGCGCTGATCATCCCTACGGCATCAGCGAGGTCGGCGCGCCCGTCGATCGCGAGCGGCGCCGTCCCGGGAATTCAGCGGCGAGCGAAGTCGTCGA
>DATHET010000196.1:0-22466 GCA_035490315.1 Planctomycetota bacterium | reverse complement strand
CCCCGAAGACGCTGACCTCGTGGCCGCGGGCGGCCAGGGCGGCGGAGACCTGGTCGATCACCACGTCGTAGCTCTTTGCGTCACGCTCCTTCAGGAGGTGAGTCAGGACGGTGATGATCATGCGGGCGCGAGCATGGGATGCGATGCCGATCGGGTCCAGTCGCAGCTTGGAGGAATGCCAGGGCCGGACGGCGGTTCGAGCGGGGTCTTGGGATTTTCTGGAGGTCTCTCCCGTGTGATCGGACCTCTGGATGCACAGCTTTCGAGACCCGCCAGGGCCGCATGTCGGATTCGGGACTTACTCGAGGCGGATTCGCCAGTATCCTTGCGCGCTTCCGGAGCGGAAACTCATCGCATGCGCGTGCTCTTCATCTACCCCAATCTCTACACGCAGATGGGGTTCAACCATGGGCTGGCTTCGCTGTCCGCCTGTCTCAAGCTCGCGGGGCATGAGACTCGGCTGCTCAACTTGAACGAGAACCTGCCGCCGGTCCCCGACGAGGAGGATGTCTGGCGCGCGATCGTCGAGTGGGGGGCTGGGATGGTCGCGGTGTCCTGCTTGACGCAGCAGTACCAGGCGGCGAAGAGCCTGGCCGCCGGTCTTCGGGCTCGGGCGGAGCGCGAGGGCGTGGTCCTGCCGCCCTTGGTCGTTGGCGGGATCCATCCGACCATGGTGCCGATCGACGTGATGTCCGACGGGATCTGGGACCACGTCGGCGTCGGCGAGTGCGAGGATGCCCTGGTGGCTCTCGCGGCGCGGATCGAGCGCGGGGAGTCGCCCGACGACGTGCCGAATTTCCTTTCGTGGAAGTCCGGGCTGCGGCCGCCGGAAGCGGACCATGCTCCCGTCGCGCCGGATCACTGGGTCCACAACCCCGTCGGCGAGTTCCCCGACCTCACGGCCCTGCCCGTGCCCGATTACGGTCTGTTCGATACCCAGCGCATCACGGATCAGAAGCACGGCTGGTTCGGCGTGCTCTCGTCGCGCGGTTGTCCGTACCGCTGCACCTATTGCCTCAACCACAAGATCGTCGATCGCTACCACGAGGAGCTCGGCCGGCCGGTCAATCGAATCGGTTTCTTCCGCTTCCGGCCCGCGGACAAGCTGATCGAGGAATTGCGCGAGGTGCTCGCGCGCTACAAGAACGTCGGCACGTTCATTTTCGACGACGACCTGTTCACGCAGAACGCGGAGCACGCGATCTCGATCTGCAAGGCCTACGAGGAAAGCGGCATCAAGGTGCCCTTCGTGGTCAACAGCCACGTGAAGCAGCTCGATCCGCGCGTCGCGGAGGCGCTTTCGCGCGCCGGTTGCAGGATCCTGAAGCTCGGCATCGAGTCGGGCAGCCCGCGCGTGCGCAAGGAAATCCTGCAGCGCTTCATGTCGGACCAGGACGTGCTCGCCACGATCGAATCGGCCGAGCGTTTCCGGCTGCATACGTCGGGATTCGTGATGGTCGGCCTGCCTTACGAGACGCATGGAGAGCGCTGGGAAACCGTCGATCTGCTCGCGAAGTCTGGCATCGGTCGATATCGCACGTCGCTGTTCTTCCCCTTCCCGGGCACCGAGAGCTATCGCCTGTCGGTCGAAGGCGGCTTCATCACGCCGGAGCGCGAAATCACGCTGACGAATTTCACCGACTCGTCCTGCCTGGATTTCGGCGCGGAAGAAAACCTGTTCATCGACAAGCTCGCGACCTGCATGCCGTGGTTCGTCAACAGCCGCATGGACCGCTTCCACACGGCGCCGGCCGCTGCGCGATACCAGCCCTTGGTGCGCGAGGTCCTGGCGATGGACGCGGCGAGCTGGGAAGTCTTCAAGCCCAAGGTGCGCGCGATCGACGAGGAGTACGCGGCGGCGGCCACGCGGGCCGAGGAGCTGCACTACGCGATCCGCTACAACGCCTTCATGGGCGTGCGCTCGGACTATTACCTGGCCGAGGAAGCCGGCATCGAGTGGAGCACGGCGGCGGCCAAGCCGGTGCCGGACCGATTGCGCGATCTGGCTCTCGCCGCGGCGGCCAGCGAGGTCTGCTGAGTGCCGATCGAGCTGCCTGATTTCAGCGGGCTGTCCGTCGCCGTCGCCGGCGACGTGATCTGCGATCGCTATCTGTTCTGCGAGCCCAAGTCGCTCTCGCGCGAAGCTCCGGTCATGGTGCTGCGCCATCTCGAGGAGCGCGTGCGCGCCGGCGGCGCCGGGAACGTTGCGCGCAATCTCACGGCGCTGGGAGCGGCGACGACTCTCTTCGGCGTGGTCGGCCGCGACGCCTCGGGCCGCGAAGTGCGCCTGGAGCTCGAGCACGATCTCGTCGGCGTCGAGGGCCTGGCCAATGTCGCGGGCTGGACCACGCCGTTGAAGACGCGCATCGTTGCCGCGGAGCCGCGGCGCAACATGCAGCAGGTGCTGCGCATCGACACCGAAGCGGTGGCGGCGGCGGACGCGGGCGCGCGGCACGACGTGCTCGCGAGGCTGCGCGCGTCGCTGTGCAACGTCGACGCGATGGTGCTCTCCGATTACAGCTATGGTTTCGTCGACCGCGAGCTCGGCCGTCTGGCGCGGGAGTTCGCGCAGAGCGGCCACGTCGTGGTGCTCGACCCGCGCGATTCCCTCGAGGGCTTCGAGGGGCTGACGGCCCTGACGCCGAACGTCGTCGAGCTGGCCCACTTCGCCGGGGTTGCGCCGGAGCGTGTGACTCGGACCAGCGACCTCGAAGCGGCGGCGAAGGCAGTGCTCGAGCGCAGCCAGGCGCGCTGGCTCTTGGTGACGCGCGGGAACAACGGCATGGCGCTGTTCGGCGAAGGCTTGCCGCGCGGGGGCTGGGCGATCGAGGCCTCTGGCACGGGCAACGTGACCGACGTCACCGGCGCCGGGGATACGGCGGCCGCGGTGTTCGCGCTGGCTCTGGCGCGCGGGATCGACGCGCGCAGCGCGATGATCTGCGCCAACGCGGCGTCTGGCGTGGTCGTCATGGAGAGCGGGGCTTCGGTGTGCTCGCCCCAGGCGCTGCGCGAGGCCCTGGCCACCTGCCCCGAGCCACGACCTCTGGCGGGAAGCGCGCGATCGTGAGCCTCGAGCTGCGCTCGCGCGAAGAGCTCGCGGCGGAGCTCGGCCTGCGCCGCTCGCGAGGAAAGCTGCGCGTGGTCCTGGCCAATGGATGCTTCGACGTGCTGCACGTCGGGCATGTGCGCTACCTCGAGGAAGCGAAGGCGCGCGGCGATGTGCTCGTCGTCGCGCTGAACACCGATCGCAGCGTGCACGTGAACAAGGGACCGGGCCGCCCGCTGATCGCGCTCGAGGAGCGAGCGGAGCTGGTTGGAGCCCTGCGCGCCGTCGATTACGTCACGAGCTTCGACGAAGAGACTCTCGAGGCGACGCTGCGCTGTCTGCGGCCCGACGTGCACGCCAAGGGCAGCGATTACACGGCGGAGAACGTTCCCGAAGCGGCGATCGACCGCGAGCTCGGCATCGAGATCGCGATCTGCGGCGACCCGAAGGACCACTCCTCGACCGAGATGATTCGCCGCGGCGCGCGTCCATGACAGACATCCAGGCCGCGCGAGCCCTGCGTCCCTGGCACCTGGCCCTGTGGTTCGTCGCCGCCGCCATGAGCACGATGTGCGGCATCGGCGGCGGGCTTTTCGCGGTTCCGATCCTGCACTTCCTGCTCGGGCTTCCGCTGCGCCTGTCGACCACGACTTCTCTGGTCGCGGTGTTCGCGATGACTTTGACGGGCACGATCGCGGAGCTCTTCCAGCCCATGCCGGCGATCGACTGGCGGATCGTCGGGCTCTTGTGTCTCGGCGGTTTCGTCGGCGCGAACATAGGCCAGCGCGTTTCGAAGCGCCTCGATCCGCGTGTCATGACCTGGGTCTTCGCGATCTGCTTGTTCGCGGCGGGCGTGCGCGTCTTGACCTCTGCTCCGGGCCGCGCCGACTTCGCCGGCATCTCGGAGTTGCCGCTCGATGCCGTCCACGTCTTCGGCGTGCTCTCGATCGGCTTCGCTGGCGGCTTCGTCGCGCCGCTGCTCGGAGTCGGCGGCGGCTTGATCGTCGTGCCAGCCCTGTACCTCGGCCTGCCCGGCATGACCTACCTCGGCGCGCGAGCCTGCTCGACCGCCATGTCCGACGTGAACTCCGCCCAGCTGACCTGGATGAACCTCCGCGACGGAGCCGTCCACCGCCCGAGCCTCGCCCCCTTCGCGATCGTCGCCGCCCTCGGCGCCATCGCCGGCATCTTCCTCGTCCACCGCCCCGGCTGGCCCGAAGCCGCCCGCATCCTGCTCGGCGTGGTCCTGATCGCCGTCTCGATCAAATTTGCAGCTGGTACCCGGTAAAGCACCACCATCCTGAACACGGCCGATACCAGGCGCTCGCGCCCGGTATCGGCCGTGTTCAGGATGGTGGTGCTTTACCGGGTACCGATCATGCGTAGACGCCGCGCAGGCGGTGGGCGTTCGCGAGGCGTTCGACGGCGACCATGCTGGCGGCGAGGTGCAGGCGGACTTTGCGTTCGGCGCTGGATTTCACGACGGATTGCCAGGCTTCGGTGAGGAAGCGTTTCTGGTGCATGTGGACGGTGCCCTCGGGCCACTGTTCGCCGGTGCGGTTCTGCACCCATTCGAAGTAGTTGACGATGATGCCGCCGGAGTTGGCGAGCATCGCGGGGATCACGGGGATGCCGCGGCCCTCGAGGATGTGGTCGGCGCGCGTGCTCACGGGACCGTTGGCACCTTCGATGACGAGCTTCGTGCGCAGCTTGTCGGCGTTGCGCGGCGTGATCACGTTGCCGATCGCGCAGGGTGCGAGCACGTCGCAGTCCTGGAGCAGCAGCTCCTCGTTGGACATGCGCACGAAATCGCCCTGGGCATGCTGCAGGCTTCCGTGGTGCTGGCGATGAGCATGCAGCTTCCGCACGTCGAGCCCATTCGGGTTGTACAGGCCGCCGAAGAAGTCCGAGACGCCGACCACGCGGCAATCGTCCTCGACGAGACCGAGGGCGAGATTCCCGCCGACCGAGCCCGCGCCCTGCACGATCGCGCGCAGACCGCCGCGGTCGCTGCCCAGCTTGAAATGCTCGCGCGCGAGCCCGAGCACCGTGCGCATCCCGCGCGCGATCGAATCGAGGTGTCCGCGCGAGCCGCCGAGCACGGTGGGCTTGCCCAGTCCGACGGCGTTGGTCGTGTGCCGCTCGTGCATCGACACCACGTCCATCATCCAGGCCATGAACTGCTCGTCGGCGCTCTTGTCCGGGATGAACACGTCGCGATCGGGGCCGATCACGTCGAGCAGACTCGAGGTGTAGCGCCGCACGGCCAGCTCGATCACTGCGGGCGAATGGAGCTCGCGGTCGATGCGGATTCCGCCCGCGGCTCCGCCGAACGGAATGTTGGCGAGAGCACACTTCCAGGTCGTCCAGCCCGCCAGGGCACGCAACTCGTCGACGCGCAGGTCGCCCGAGACGCGGAACGGGCCCGCGTAGGGCCCAAGGCCCATGTTGTGCTGCACGCGCCAGCCGTCGAAGACTCCCAGCGTCCCGTCGGCGAGTCGCGTGGGAATCGAGATGTTCACCTCGCGGTCCGGCTTGCGCAGGATCGCGTAGAGGTCGGCTTCGATGTGCAGTCGCTCCGCGGCCTCGTCGAAGAGGCTCATCATCGTCGCGAAGGGAGTTTCTTCGTCGAAGGCCGGTTGTCCCGGCAGCGTGGGGTCGCGGGAGACGTCGGTGGGTTGCATGGAGGGAGCGGTCACGCGTAGTTGCCGCGCAGCTTGTACACCTCGGCGACGCGGCCGACGGCGACGATGTAAGCGCCGATGCGCAGCGAGGTCTTGTACTGGGCCGCGGTCGCTTCGACGGCGTTGAAGGCGTCGACCATGATGCGCTCGAGTCGCGTGTTGACTTCTTCCTCGGTCCAGAAGAATCCGGCGCGGTCCTGCACCCATTCGAAGTAGGAAACCGTGACGCCGCCGGCGTTGGCCAGGATGTCGGGAACCACCATGATTCCCTTCTTCTCGAGGATCTTGTCCGCGTTCGCGGTCGTCGGGCCGTTCGCGCCTTCGATGATCAACTTGGCCTTGATACGCTCGGCATTCGCGGAAGTGATCTGGTTCTCGACCGCGGCGGGAACGAGCACGTCGCAGGGCAGCTCGAGCTGCTCGGCCGCGCTGATCGCGCCTGCCTTGGAATAACCCGTCAGTTTGCGATTGGCCTTGAGGTAAGCGAGCACCTCGGGCACGTCGAGACCCTTCTCGTTGTAGATCGCGCCGAACATGTCGCTCAAGCTCACGATCTTGTGACCCTGGCGCTGCATGAGCATCGCGCCGATGCCGCCGACATTGCCCGAGCCCTGCACGACCACCGAGGTCTTCTCCGGCTTCAGGCCCATTTTCTTGAGCGCCTCGCGCGCGATCAGCATCACGCCGCGGCCGGTCGCTTCCGCGCGTCCCTTGGATCCGCCCAGCGCGATCGGCTTGCCGGTGACCACCGCGGTCGTCGTGCGGCGCACGTGCATCGAATACGTGTCCATCAACCACGCCATCGTCTGCTCGTTGGTGTTGACGTCGGGCGCGGGGACGTCGCGGTCGGGGCCGAGGATGTCGAGGATCCCGGTGGTGTAGCGGCGCGTGATGCGCTCCAGCTCACCTTGGCTCAGCTCCGAGGGCGTGCAGATCACGCCGCCCTTGCCGCCGCCGAAGGGCAGGTCGACGACCGCGCACTTCCAGGTCATCCAGGCCGCGAGAGCGCGCACTTCGTCGAGGTTGACGTCGGGCGCGAAGCGGATCCCGCCCTTGCACGGTCCGCGCGAGAAGTTGTGCTGCACGCGGTAGCCGGTGAACACGCGCATCGTCCCGTTGTCCATCTTGATCGGGATCGCGACCGTCAGTTCGCGGTCGGGCGTCCGCAACACGTCGCGCAAGCCCTGGTCGAGCTTCAGGTGGTCGCTGGCGAGCTCGAAGCGCTCGGCCATGGCCTCGAAGGGATTGAATTCTTTGGAGATCGACATGCTGGGACTGACTGCGGTGCCGGTGGACATGGTCGGATGGGCGTGGAGGGCGCTGGCGTGTGGGCCTGCCCGCTTGCCTTGGCGAAGGGAATGGGAGGGTGATTCGCACCGCCCGATCGCTCACGGGAGCGCGGACTTGGATGTGCGAAGGGTGAGTATTGGATCGGCGAGTCGGGGCTTTCGGAACCCTGCGCTGTCGTTTTTGGATCGTTGCGGTCGGAATCCGCGGGCTGGCAGCGCGGCGGCAGGGCATCGGGACCAGCGTAAGCCGTTTTACCGCAATAGGTTGCGCCAATTACGGCCAGCGAGATGACGAGCTTGCGCCAGCGGCTCGCACGCTGGGAGGATCTGCGCACCCATGGGCCTCCAAAAACCAGCTCAGGCCCGCGGTGAGCTGCGAACCCAGGATCCACGGACGCGCGAGCAGGCCGCCGCCCTGGGAGCGGAGCTCGGCGACCCCGGCCGCGATCCGGAGCGCTTCCTCGACGCGGTCTTCGAGCTCCAGCCCGTCGTCTGGCTGCGCCGCATGCCCGGACGGGAGACCTTCGCGCACGGCGAGCGGGTCGTGGTCAAGCGCTTCCGCGGCGACACCTGCTCGGAATGGTGGCATGCGCGATGGCACGGCGGAGAGCCGCGCTCCCCGGCGCGGCGCGAGGGCGAGAATCTGGCTGCGCTGCGCGCCCTCGGGCTGTGCGTGCCCGCACCGATCGCCTGGTGCGAGGACAACGACGCGGCCTCGGCGCCTTGGCTCGGCTCGAGGAGCGGGGCTCGCAGCGCGGTCGCGATGGAGCTCCTGCCGCACAGCGAGCACCTGCGCCGCTGTCTTTCGCGCTCGAGCGAAGCCCAGGTGCGCGAGTGGATCGCGCCGCTGGCGCGCGTGGTCGCCCAATTGCACCGCGCGAACTGGTTCCATCGCGATCTCTATCTGCAACACTTCGCCGTGCTCGATGCGCAGAAACATCGTCTGGGTCTGCTCGATTGCGGTCGGGCGAGGCACGCGCGGCCCGTGCCGATGCGCTGGATCGTCAAGGACCTCGCGCAGCTCTTGCATTCCGCTCCCGCGAAAGTCGGGACGCGCGCGCGCCTGCGCTGGCTCGTGAGCTACGCCCGCGAGCGAGGGCCAGATCCCGGACTCGAGCGGCGCAGCCTGGCGCGCGCGGTGATCGTCAAGGAATTGCGCATGCGCTCGCACAGGCCGCGGCACCTCGACCCGCGCACGGCCAATCCCGACGGCAGCGAACGATGAGCCGCGGCGAGCAGGGACACCTGTACGTGCGCGCGCCGAACTGGGTCGGCGATCTGGTGATGGCCACGCCCGTGCTCCACGCGGCGATCCAGGATCCGCGATTCACAAGAGTCTCGATCGGAGTGCGCGCCCATCTGGCGTCGGTGCTCGCAGGCGGAGCCCTCGAGCCGCACTTGATTCCACTCGCCAAGGGCGCGGACGAGCGCAGCGCTCTCGCGACGCTCGCGCCCGACGTCGCCCTGCTCCTGTCCAATTCCTTCGGCGCGGCCTGGAGAGTGTTTCGCGCGGGAATTCCCGTGCGGATCGGCAGCGGCCTGTCCTCGCGCCGCTGGCTCCTGAGCCATGCCTGCCTGCCTCCGACGTCCGACGGACGGCGCGTGCCGATCCCGACCGCGCACCTGCTGCGCGACGTCGCGGGTCTCGCGGGGATCCTCGTGCCCGATCTGCATCCGCGGCTCGATCTGCCCCGCGAGGTCCGCGAAGCCCAGGGCGCGCGTCTCTCGGAGCTCGGCATCGCCCGCGGCGAGGATTACGTGGTGTGCTGCCCGGGCGCGGCTTTCGGCGCCGCCAAGCTCTGGCCGCCCGAGCACTTCGCCCTGGCCCTCGACGTCTTGACCGACCAGTACGGCTGGCGCGCGGTGGTCACGGGCGGCCCCGGAGAGGAAGCGCTGATCGATGAGGTCGCGAGGCGCACGCGCCACGGCGCGATCTCGCTCTCGAGCGAGCACCGCGACCTGGTCGGGCTCAAGGCCCTGGTCGCCGACGCGCGCCTGCTCCTGGTCGGAGACTCGGGTCCCCGCTGGTACGCCGCAGCCTTCGACGTGCCCTGCGTCAGCGTCATCGGTCCCAATTTTCCCGAGCTGACCGCCAGCTCGCTGGAGTTCGCGGAGGTCGTGCGCGTCGAGGGTCTCGAGTGCTCGCCCTGCCTCGAGCGCGTCTGCCCGCTGGAGCACCATCGCTGCATGCGCGAGCTGGCGCCGTCGCGCGTCATTGACGCCGCCGGGCGCGTGCTGGCCAGGAAGCAGAAGGCCGGCGCATGAAAGCGGCACTCCCCGAGCACGCGCGGCTCCTGATCCGCGTGCCCAACTGGCTCGGAGACCTGGTGATGGCCGAGCCCGTCCTGCGCGCCGCGGACGAGCGCGGCGGTGCGACCCTGGTCGGTCCGCCGCGACTCCTGGCGCTGTTCGACGGCAAGCTCTTGAATTGCGATCGGCTTTACGCCGACGAGCCGCGCGGTTGGCGCGGCCACGACGCCGCGCTGCTCCTGACCGGCTCGCTGCGCAGCGCTTTGATCGCGGCGCGCGCGCAGATTCCCGTCCGCGCGGGCCTTGCGCGAGATGCGCGCGGCTGGTTGCTCACGCATTCGATGCGCCCCGCGCGCGAAGCGGGACGCGTGCCGCTTTCCCTCGGCGTCCACGGACGCGGAGCGCGCTGGCTGCCGCGGCCCTTCGCGAGCGTGTGCGTCGAGCTGGCGTCGCTGGTCGGTCTCGAAGTTTCCTCGCGCCGACCGCGCCTCCTGCCTTCGTGGCCAGCGCGCGAAGCCGTGCGCCTGCGCCTGGAAAGTCAGGGGCTCGCGAGCGAGCGAGCTTTCGTCGCCGTCAATGTCGGCAGCCGGCCACATTCGGCGAAGGGGGCCACGCCGCAGTTGTGGTCCGCGCTGCTCGCGTCCTTCGCGCGCCAGTCCGATCTGCCGCTCGTTCTCGTCAGCGGTCCCGGCGAGGACCAGGCCCTCGCGAGCGTCAAGGCCCGCGGACTTCCGGCGAGCGCGATCGTGCTTCCCGGAGCTCCACTGGACCTGCCCGAGCTGTGCGCCCTGTTTTCCCTGGCCAATCTGGTGGTCAGTGCCGACAACGGCCCGCGCCATGTCGCCGCGGCCGCGGGCACTCCGGTCGTCGTCCTGTGCGGCCCGACCGATCCGCGGCACACGGCGGATCACCTGCAGCGCGTCCGGATCCTGCGCGCGAGCGAGCCCTGCAGTCCCTGCCATCGCGAAGTCTGTCCGCTGAGCGGAAGCTCGAATCTGGTCTGCTTCCAACACATCGATCCCGATCTTGTCGCGCGGTCCATGCTCGAACTCGCACAGCCGTTGTAGACTCCGCGCACGCCAAGGCTTCGGACGCGCGCCAATCATCCATGTCGAATTTCGCCCAGGATTTTCCCGCCGACGTTCCGGACAGTCCCGAGCTGGTCAGCTCCACGCGCGTCGAGGGCTCACCGGAGATCGTGCTGCTGCGGATCGAGCGGCCGGAAGTCATGAATTGCCTCTCCTTCGCGACGCTGCGCCGTCTGCGCAGCCTCTTCCACGATCTATCCCAGGATCTTTCGGTGCGCGCGATCGTGATCACCGGCGCGGGGGACAAGGCTTTTTGCGCCGGCGCGGACCTGAAGGAGCGCAAGACCATGCCGCTCGAGCGCGTGCCGATTTTCGTCAAGAACATCCGGCGCACGATGGACGACCTCGCGAACCTGCCGCAGCCGACGATCGGCGCGGTCAATGGCGTCGCGTTCGGCGGCGGGACGGAGCTGCTGCTGGCCTGCGACCTGCGCGTCGCCGCCGACCATGCGCAGCTGGGCCTGACCGAGACTTCGCTGGCGATCATTCCTGGCGCGGGCGGGACCCAGCGACTGCCGCGACTGATCGGCAGGGCGCGGGCCAAGGATCTGATTCTGACGGCGCGCAAGCTCGACGCGCAGGAAGCCCTGCACATCGGCCTGGTCAACCGCATCGCGCCCAAGGAAAAGCTGCTCGAAGTCGCTATCGCGCTCGCGCGGCAGATCGCGGACAACGGCCCGGTCGCGGTGCGCGCTGCCAAGGCCGCGATCGATCAGGGCTGTGAACAGCCCTTGCCCCAGGGCTTGGAAACCGAAGCTCGCTGCTACGAGCGCGTCCTGCCGACCAAGGATCGCCTCGAGGCCCTCGCCGCCTTCGCCGAGAAGCGCAAGCCGCGCTACACCGGCGATTAAGGAGCCGCGTAGAACTGGTCGGTGTCGCGGGCGATGCGCTCGACTTCGTCCGCCGGCGTCCGCGGTCCCTTGCCGATGCCCGGACAGCAATCCTTGACCGGTCCTTCCCAGGTCGAGCGCGCCAAGTTCTCGGTCCAGAAGGGCCAGCTCGCGCACTGCTTTGGCCGCACGGGATAGATCCGGCAGCGGTTCTTCTCGTCGAGGAAGGCGCAGGCGGGCTCGTCCATCCGGAGCACCACCCAGTCCTCGTCCTTGGTGCAGTACCGATCGATGAATTCGGTCCGCGGAATCCCCAGGAAGCGCGGGATCTCGCGCAGGTCGTGCTCGGTCAGGTAGACGAAGGCGTAGTCGCCGTGGTTCTTGCAGCAGGCGCCGCACTGCGTGCACTCGAACCGTAAGCCTTTATCGTACCAGGGTTTAGGCGTCATTTTTCCCTCGATGGTGGCGGCCGCGATCGCAAGTGTGCGGTTACCGAACAGTGCAGCTCCAGTTATTCTCCGGGCCCGTGCGAAATCGCGCACGTGCGATTTCCCCCGCAGAGGCAACAGGCTAGCGCATGAAGGTCATCGTCGTCGAGGAGGGTGGTCGAACCGAGCTGCGGATCGATCGTCCGATCGTCACCATCGGCCGCGCCGTCGAGAACGACATCCGTCTGAGCGGCAGCCTGATCTCGCGCCACCACTGCCGCATCGAGGAAGCGGACGGCCGCGTGTGGATCGTCGACATGGACTCCTCGAACGGCACCACCCTCGACGGCGTCCGGATCCAGCGCGCCGCGATCGGGCCGGATGCCCAGATCGGTGTAGGCCGCGCGATCCTCAGCGTCGAGATCGACAGACCCGAGCCGATGCACGGCGGCGACACCCAGGCCATCGATCCGTCGGAAGCCCTGCGCATGGACATCGGCCAGGAGACCCTGACCGGCGAGGGCCTGCGCGAGCGCGAGAACTTGCGCGTCTTCGCCGGGATCGCTCGCGAATTGGTGCGCGAGACCGACCTCGCGAAGCTATTGCGTTCCATCGTCGACAGCGCGGTCTCGCTGTCGCGCGCGGAACGCGGTTTCCTCCTGCTCGCCGAGGCAGCGGTCGCGGGCGATGCGCGCTCGACCGAGCCCGCGGCGATGAAAGTGCGCGTGGCGCGCAGCTTCGATCGCGAGGACATCCCGATTCCCGCGTCGCGCCTGTCGATGGGCATCGCGCGGCGCGTGGTGAAGTCGGCTTCGGCTCTGCTCAGCGTCGACGCGGGCCGCGACGAGCGCTTCTCCGGCATGGCCAGCGTCGAGGATCTCAAGCTGCGCTCGGTGATGTGCGTGCCGATCCATCCCGCGCAGGAACGCGGCGAGCCGCGCGTCGAGGGCGTGCTCTACGTCGACAACCGCCTGCAGCACGGCGCTTTTTCCACGGGCGATCTCGAGTTGATGAAACTCGTCGCCGACCAGGCCTCGATCGCGATCTTCAACGCGCGCACCCTGGCCGAGCTGCGCGAGCGCAACGAGCAGCTGGCGAGCTCGACGCGCAAGATCGAGCACTTGAACGAGCAGCTCGGGCGCAAGGTGCGCGATCGCGACACGGAGCTCGCCGTGGTGCGCGCCGAGCTCGGACGTGAGCGCGGCCGCTACGACTACACCGACATCGTCGGCGCGAGCGAAGGCATGCGGCGCGTGTTCCAGCAGCTCGATCGGATCATCCCGACCGACATGTCGGTCCTGATCCTGGGCGAGAGTGGCACGGGCAAGGAATTGATCGCGCGGGCGATCCACTTCAACGGCCCGCGCAAGGCAAAACCTTTCCTGTCCGAGAACTGCGCCGCGCTTCCGGACACGCTGCTCGAGAGCGAGCTCTTCGGCCACGCGCGCGGCGCCTTCACGGGCGCGCACAAGGCCAAGCGCGGTCTCCTGGAGCAGGCCGACGGAGGAACCCTGTTCCTCGACGAGATCGGCGACATGAGCCAGCAGATGCAGAAGAAGCTCCTGCGCGTGCTGCAGGAAGGTGAATTCCGCTCGCTGGGCTCCGACGAGCGCCTGCACGTCGACGTGCGCATCATCGCCGCCAGCCACCGCGACATCGAGGCCATGGTGCGCAGCGGCGAATTCCGCGAGGACCTTTTTTACCGCGTCAACGTGCTCAACGTTTCCCTGCCGCCGCTGCGCGAGCGGCGCGAGGACATCCCGCTGCTCGCCGACGCCCTGCTCGCCCGCGCCGCGCGCGAAGCCAACGGGCCCGTGCCGCTCCTGCCGCGCGAAGTCATCGGCGCCCTGGCGATGCACGACTGGCCGGGCAATGTGCGCGAGCTGGAGAACGAGATGCGCCGCATCGTGGTGCTCACCGAGGACGAAGTGCGCCTCGAGCACCTCTCGCGCTCGGTCCTCGAGCGGCGCGGAGCTTCTGGCGTCGGCGCGAACCACGCGGGCCTCGAGCCCAACGCCAATATCCGCGACGCGGTGGCCGATCTCGAGCGCCGCTCGATCGAGGCCAGCCTCGCCGAGGCCGGCGGCAACAAGAGCAAGGCCGCGGCGATCCTCGGCATCTCGCGGTTTGCGCTGCAGCGCAAACTCGACAAGTACGGCATCCAGCGCGAGCGCGAAGACGATCTCGAGCAGGAGGTGTAGTCTGTGAGCTTCATGCGCACACGGACGCTCCGCACCCTCGTCGGCCTCGCCCTGGGCCTTTGTCTCACTGCCCTCGCCCAGGCCGACATCTTCGTCATGAAGGACGGGCGGCGCATCGAGGGCACGCTGGTCAAGGAGGAGCAGGGCGTGGTCACGGTCAAGCTGGCTACCGGCGAATTGAAGCTGGCGCGCAGCGACATCGCCCAGGTCATCGCCGGCAAGACTCCGACGCAGGAATTCGACGAGCGCATGCAGAATGCGAAGACCGCCGAGGATTTCTTCCAGGCCGGCGAATTCGCGAAGTCGAAAAAGCTCAAGCGCGAGTCCCAGAGGGCCTGGCAGAAGGCCATCGAAGTCGATCCCAACCACGCCGGCGCGCGCCTGGCCCTCGGATTCGTCCTGTACAAAGGCACCTGGCTCACGCCCGCGGAACGCGAGACTCGGATCCAGGCCGATGAGATTGCCGAGATGAGCGCGCGCGGCCTGGTGCGCTACAAGGATCAGTGGGTGACGCTCGCGGACAAGGAGAAGCTCGAGCAAGGGCTGATCCTGATCGACGGACAGTGGATTTCCTTCGCCGATTCGCAGCGCAAGAAGGGCCTGGAGGAGTTCGAAGGCGCCTGGTACACGCGACCGGTCACCCTCGCGCGCCGCGATCTCGCGGCGGTCCAGCCGCTGGCCGGCGTGCCCCTCGAATTCGCGCTGAGCGAGGACGCGCTGGTCGCCGGCAGCTTCCCCAAGGCGACGCTGGAATCGATCGCGCAGAAAATGACCGTCTCGCGCGGCTGGTTCGACACCGCCTGGAATTCACCGAGCGGTCTCGCGCTGTTCGGCGGAAGGCTCGCGGAGATCTACGCCTTCGGCCGCGACTCCCTGCCGTACACCAACACGGTCGCGCACTTCGCTTCGCTGACCAGGACCGTGCCGCCGGGCTGGGCCGAGTCGGTGGCGAAGTCGCACGGATTTTTCTGGGTCGATCCCTATCCCTTGTCGAGCGCGCGCCAGTGGAACCGCGGCGAGCCCGATCTCGTCGGCCACTGCCTGCACCACTGGGGCCACCTGCTCGTCGACCGCCTCGGCTACGACGGGAGGCTCCTGCCGGCCTGGTACGAGGAAGCTGTCGCCTGCCACAGCGAGTTGCGCGGCAACGCTCGCATCGCGGTGTTCTGCCGGGGCTCGCTCTCGATGTCGCAGGGAACTTCGGCGGGCACGGTGCAGGTCGACTTCAGCCCCCAGGCTTTTCGCGAAGGCAACTGGCGCGAGTACTTGAAGGCGGCCTTCGAGCAGAAGGCCGTGCCGACCTTCGACAAGCTGAGCCAGATGGAGTTCGCCAACCTCGAGATGGTCGACATCGCGACCGGCATGGCCGTCGTCGAATGGCTGCAGACGCAGAAGGAGGGCAAGGGCCTGCGCGCTTTCCACGACGCGGTCCGCCACGGTGCTCCCAGACCTCCCGAGCGGGTGATCCTGGATGACCCGGCGCGACAGGCCGTGTACGACGGCGCGTTCCGCGCCGCGTCAGGCATGGGGCTGCGCGAAGCCGATCAGGCCTGGCGCAAGTGGTTCCTGGCCGGGGGCTGAGCCCAAGTTTTTCGCATCCGCGAGGCCCGGGCCTACGCTCATGGCCCACAAGGCAAGAGCTCCTGGTCACAATTCAGGCCTTGCCCCGAAAACCTTCGTCATGCGTGCCATTCACTCTTTCTCGGCCTTGATTCTTTCCCTGTTCCTGCTCACAGGCTTCAGCGCCTGCTACGGCGCCAGCGAGCGTGAGACCACGAGCGCGCCGACCGCGGCTCGCAAAGAAACCACGCCGCGCGATGTCTCTCAGACGCCCGCGGCGAACGGAGCAACGACGGAGCTTCCATCCATGGCCAGCCAACAATCGAAATCCCACTACGACGTCATGCCGCTTTCCCGCGAGAAGGTCGCCGCCCTGGCGAAGAACCTCTCGAAGGAAAGTTTCCGCGTCACCCAGAACGCCGGCACCGAGCCTGCCTTCTGCGGCAACCTCGTCGACAACCACAAGCAGGGCACCTACGTCTGCGTGGTCTGCGGGCTGCCCTTGTTCTCGAGCAAGTCGAAATTCGACTCTGGCACAGGTTGGCCGAGCTTCTTCCAGCCCTTCGATCCGTTGCACGTCGCGGAGCACACCGACAACACGCTCGGCATGTCGCGCACGGAGATCAACTGCGCTCGCTGCTCGGCGCACCTCGGCCACGTCTTCAACGACGGTCCGCGGCCCACGGGCATGCGCTACTGCTTGAACTCGGCCTCGCTGAACTTCTTCGAGGACGGCCAGCCCTTGCCGCCGGAGAGTCAGCCGATCGGCGCCGACCAGCCCGCGAAATCGGCTGGATCGAAGACCGAGACCGCCTACTTCGCCGGCGGATGTTTCTGGGGCCTCGAGCACTACTTCCAGCTCGGGTCGGGCGTGATCAGCGCCGAGAGCGGTTACATGCAGGGCAAGACCGACCATCCCGACTACGACCAGGTCTGCTCGCACGGGACCGGCCACGCCGAGACGGTCAAGGTCGTCTACGACCCCTCGCGCATCAGCTACCGGCGCCTGCTCGAAGCCTTTTTCGTGATGCACGATCCGACGCAGCTGAACCGCCAGGGGCCGGACTACGGCGACCAGTACCGCTCCGGCCTGTTCACCGTGGACGCGGATCAGGAGCGCGAGGCGCGCGCTTACGTCGAGGAGCTGACCAAGTCGGGCCGCTTCGGGAAGCCGATCGTCACCGTGATCGAGCCCGCGAAGACCTTCTGGCCGGCGGAGGACTACCACCAGGACTACATCGCGAAGACCGGTCGCTCCTGCCACGTCAGCAATCCCTGGAAAGAAACGGCGAAGGCGAAGTAGCCGCCTTCGTTCACCGCCCTCGCGACCGGCTTCTGCCGGCCAGCGAGCCGCGGACTCTCGCGGGAGCGGCGCGCGCTTGACAGAATCTCGCGCATGATCCGTCCCACCAGCGCGCGCCTGACTTTCCTCCCCCTGCTCCTGCTTGCCGCCTGCGGCAAGTCCAGCACGGAGACCAGCCTCGCTCCTGCCGCCGCGGCGAAGGACGACGCAGCCAAGTCCGCGCCGGCACCCGAGCCTCCGGCCCCCGAGCCGCCCTTCGCCAAGGTCGAGGGCGAGCGCGGACTGCGCGTCAACGAGAGCGGCGCGTTCGACGGTTACACGCTGATCTCGCCCTTGTGCTCGAAGTCGGTCCACCTGGTCGACATGACCGGCGCACCCGTGCACACCTGGAAGACGGACCACGTGCCCGCGGGGGGCGCCTACTTCCTCCCCAACGGTCATCTCCTGCGCGCGGCGATGGTCGAGAACAACCCGCGCTTCCACGGCGGCGGCATCGGCGGCCGCATCGAGGAGTTCGACTGGGACGGCAAGCTCGTCTGGGAGTACGAGCTCGCCAGCGATCAGCGCACGATGCACCACGACATCTCACTGATGCCCAACGGCAATGTGCTCGCGA
This sequence comes from Planctomycetota bacterium, assembly GCA_035490315.1. Taxonomy (GTDB): domain Bacteria; phylum Planctomycetota; class UBA1135; order UBA1135; genus JADJQU01. Next base: position 5,171 of record DATHET010000196.1, on the reverse strand, counting down.
TCGCCTGGGAGTACCACTCGCCCGAGGAGATCTTCGCCCACGGCCGCGAATCCAATCGCGTCCACGAGGAAGGCCTGTGGTGCGACGTCGTGCTCGAGATCAAGCCGACCCGTCCCTCCGGCGGCGAAATCGTCTGGACCTGGCGCAGCTTCGATCACCTCGTGCAGGATTCACGCGAGGCAGCGGCGGGGTACGGCTCGCCGAAGGATTTCCCCGGCCGCATCGACGTCAACGCCGACCACCGCTTCGACGAGCCCGAGACCGAAGCGGACCGTAAGGCGCGCGAGGAACGCGCGAAACAGATGGAGGCCATCGGCTACTCCGGCGGCAAGGACGTCGCGAAGGACGCGAAGAAACCGGCCGACGACAAGAAGAAAAAAGAGAAGTACGAGGCCGACTGGCTGCACTTGAACGCGATCGAGTACCTGCCCGAGCAGGACCTGATCGCGGTGTCCTCGCCGCACATGTGCGAAGTCTGGGTGATCGACCACTCGACCAGCACGAAGGAAGCGGCGGGCTCGAGCGGCGGAAAGCGCGGCCAAGGCGGCGAATTGATTTACCGCTACGGGCAATCGCGCAACTACGGGATCGGCGACAAGACCAGCCGCAAGCTGGGCTACCAGCACAACGTGACCTGGCATGGAGGCGCGAAGCCAGGCGAGCTCTCCTTCCTGCTCTACAACAACATCCAGGGCGAGAAGGACCACGAATACTCGGAGGTCCAGGAATTCACGCTGCCCTTCGACGCCTCCAAGGGCTTCGTGCGCGAAGCAGGGCAGGCCTTCGGACCGGAGTCGATCACCTGGAGCTACAAGGATCCCGGCAAGCTCTATTCACCCTTCATCTCCGGCGCGCAGCGTCTGCCCAACGGCAACACCTTGGTCTGCGAAGGCGCGCGCGGCCGCGTGCTCGAAGTGACCCCCGAGGGGAAGATCGTCTGGGACTTCTACAACCCGCTCGGCGGCGAAATCGAGCCGGCGAAGCAGGCGGGCAAGGCTCCGGCCAAATCCTTGTTCCGCGCCACGCGCCTGGCGAAGGACCACCCCGGCCTCGCCGGAAAGATCTGAGCGCTCAGGCCGGCTGAGCCAGCTGCGACGGCGCCGGCGCAGGCGCCGAAACAGGCGCGCGAGCAAGGGCCGCGATGCGATTCCAGTCCTCGAACCAGGCGAGTGCCTGGGCGATCAGGATCGGCACGCCGACGATCGCGAGCGCGACCGTCAACGTCAGCAAGGCACCGGTGATCCACAGACCGAAGTGCCAGTCGTCCGACTTGACGACCGGATAGAGGCTCGGCTGCGTCGCCGCTTGCGGCACGAGACGCAGGACCGCGAGATCGCGCAGGCGAAGCGTTTCGCGGACCAGCAGGGCCCCGACGACGATCGCGGCGACGAGCAGCACCCAGCCGACGACCACGGGCAGGGTGATCACACCCAGCACCACCACGCTGATCATCACCCAGAACAGCGTCTCGACGTTCGACGTCGTGTTCCCGGCCAGGCGGCGGTACACGCGCATCGTCCGGTAGAAATTGAAGCCGCCCCACAGCCCGAGGGTCGGGATCGAGAGCAGCACCGTCGCCCAGCCCGGGATGGGATCCAGCTCGTTGAGGCGCAGGGGGGCCTCGCTCGAGCGGACCACCGGCGCCAGCGGAGGCAGGATCGGCGAGGTTCCTGGGGCCTGCGCGGCGGGGGAGCCCAGGGGCGCCCGACTGATTTCAGACAGCTCGGGCACGTTCTCGATAGGTGACCAGCGCGTCTCGCCCTCGCCGCAGACCAGGCGATCCGCGCGCAATTTGCCTTCCGCCGCAAGGACCGCCAGCGGGGCCTTCTCGAAGGGGCCCCAGGCCTTGTCATCGTGACCAACGATCCACCAGCGTTTCGTCTCCATGGAATTCCTCTCGCTCGAGCGGATGGGATGCCCGCGAGGTCAAGGACCGAAGCGGCCCCGGGCTTTCAGGCGCGAAGGCGCGCCCCTGCGCCAGGTGACGAAGGCTATTTCGCGCCCGTGGTGAAGCGACAAGGCAACCCGGCGCGAGCTGGTTCTATAGTAGGGCGCTCGCGGCCGCCGGCTCGAGCGCGCGTCCCTTCGATGCTCAACGAAACCGCCCTATCCGCCGCAAATACGCCGCTCCCGGAGATCCCGGGCTACCGGCTCGAAGCCGTGTTGGGCCGAGGCTCCACGGGCACGGTGTATCGGGCCGTTCAGCTTGCCGTCGACCGCGCCGTTGCGCTCAAGGTCCTGCACCCCGAGCTCGCGGGATCGAAGGCCGTGCGCCGCCTGCAGCGCGAAGCCCGCACCACGGCCCGCCTGGCCCACCCCGGCATCGTCTCGGCGATCGACATGGGCCAGGTCGGAGGCCTGTGGTGGTACGCGATGGAGCTGATCGACGGCCCCGCGCTTTCGGCCCTGCTGCGCGAGAAGGGCAAGCTGCGCGAGCGCGAGGCGCTCAAGCTGTTCATTCCGCTGTGCGAGGCGCTGGAGCACGTCCACGAGCACGGCGTCGTTCACCGCGACATCAAGCCGGCGAACATCCTGGTCGACACCCACGGCAGGGCACGGTTGGTCGATCTCGGGCTCGCGTTCACGGAGGACGATCCGCTCTTGACGCGCACCGGCGGCACTCTGGGGACGCCGCATTACCTTTCGCCGGAGCAGGCGCGCAATCCGCAGTCGGTCGACATCCGCTCGGACATCTGGTCGCTCGGCGCGAGCATGTACCACGCGATGTGCGGCCGGCCGCCGTTCACGGGCGAGAGCGTGGCCGAGATCCTCTCCGGCGTGCTCTACGCGCGCATCGCGGATCCGCGCGAGGTCGAGCCCAGTCTTTCGCCAGGCATGTCGCTGGTGCTGCGCAAATGTCTGACGCGCAACCAGGACAAGCGCTATTCGAATCCGTCGGAGTTGCTGCGCGACCTCGAGGCTCTGCGCGAGCGCCGGACGGTCGCCGTCTCGGCGCGCAGCCTGGATCCGGTCGCGGGCGAGCGGGAACGGCGCCGGAAGTATGCATGGATCGGAGCCGGCGTCCTGGTCGTAGCTGCGACGACCGGCGTGATCCTCTGGAAACCCTGGGCCGCGGCCGCGCCGACCAATGGCCTTCCGGTGGCGAGCGAGGCTTCCTGGCCGCAGCTCGATCTCCTGCTGGCCCAGGCAAAATCCGGCGAGCGCAGCGCCGCGGGCGCGGTGTTGGAGAGCCTCGACGCGATGAAGGACAGCGTGCCGCCCCAGCACATCACGGCGTACTGGAACGCTCGCGCTGCTCTGCAGTCTCAATGGGAGGAGGCGGTGAAGCAGGAGAAGAAGTCGATCCTCGGCAAGTTCGAGATCGCCTTCACCCAGGAGCGCGATTTCCACCGTGCAGCGCAGTTCGTCGCACTTGAGGTCGAGTCCCGTCTGGCCAACGAGTTCGGTGCGAACGAGGCACAACGCCGCCGCGTGGCCGAGCTGCTGGACTTCGACGCCAAGCGCAAACTTGCGGCAGCCGAGGAGAAGGAGGCGCTGAACCGTTTCAGGGATGCCCTCAACAAGCACTACAACGACGTCATCGTGCCCGCCATGGACAACGATCTGGAAAACGGCAAATGGCGCGATGCACTCCAGCGGATCCAGCGCCCCGTGCCCCAGGTCATTGCCAGCGCTGACATCAAGACCACGGGCATTTCCCCGGCAAACGTGGAGCAAGTGATCAACGAGGTCGGCACGTATCGGATTGACGTGGAAGTGAAGCGGATCGCGCGCGAGTGGGCAGCAAAGGACCTGGAAATCCAGGGCGCAGTAAACGCGAAAGCATCGCGGATCGAGGAATTGCTCAGCACCAGCGAGTTGGGCGCCGACGCCGTGGCGGCGCTCGAGAAGGACTTCGAGCTGGTGCTCAAGAATCACTCGCTCACCCCGCTGCAGATGCTGCCCGAAGTCTCCAACCGAGGTGGCGAAGCCTTGGAACTCGCAAAAACCAGGCTCAAGCAGAAGCAGGCCGAGTTCCTGATTCGCGATGCGAACGCGGAGCTAAAGTCCGCCGACGAGCGTCTCGTCCCGCTGTGGAAGGATCGGCAATACGCACAGGTGGCGGCCGATTGGGAGAAACGTCTTGCGGAGGAATGGCTCGCGCCCGTGCACGACCAGATCCAGCTGCGCATGGAAGAAGCCCGGCTGCTCGAAGATCTGCTCCAGCGCGCTGTTCGCGGTCTGAAGACACCCGGTCTGGATTCGATCCTGGTCGGCTCGTTCCTGCGCAAAGGCAAGATCTTCGCGGGCGACGATCCCTTGAAAGAGGGCTTCCAACAGGAGATCGCGCCGGGCAAGCGCGAGACCTATCACTTGCGCGCCCCCGTGGGGGACAGCGCCGCCAAGTTGAGCGCGGCCGCGATCGAGCTCCTCGCCGGTCTTGCGAATGATCCGAAAGACGAGCCCAACAGCCTCGATCGGCTGGCGCGCGCCCTGTTCCGCATGCGAGAAGGCGACCCGGACACGGCCGTACGGGTTTTCGAATCCGGGCCGAAGCCGAACGATACACACGCTGCCCTGGTCGCGGACCTCGAATCCCGCCTGAGCAAGGCCCACGTCGAATTGAGCGCCAAGGTCGAGCAGCGCGAGAAGGACGCCGAGCAGGAATTCAGCATCATCCAGCGCGAGCAGGGCTACACGCGCGAGGTCCCAGCTCGGATCAAACGAATCAACGACTTCCTGGCGACCTACGCCGATACCGAGTGCGCCAAGGAACACGGACCGGCACTGCGCGACCTGAAGCAGGCCCTCGAAGGCTCGCTGAAAATCAGCTTCGAGGACAAATTGCGCTCGAACTACGGCCCCGAAATCTCTTTCCCCGCCCAGTCCAAAGCCCAGCTCAACTACTCGTTCACGAGCGAAGCGAGCCCGCGTTGGAATATGGGGGACTGGAAACGCAGCGCCGAGGGCTGGTCCGCTGACCGACTCCACTCGCGCGCCGAGCTGGAGGACGAAAAACTTTGGCCCCGGCTGCTGCTCGAAGAGCCTCTGGATCTCAACGCCGCGATGATCGTGGAGATCGAATTCGAGCAGCCGCAATCATCGGGAACTCCTCGGCGCTTCGTCGTTTCGATCGCCGGTGTTCACGTTGGCTTCGCTGGTCCCCCGGAAGCGGGAGCCAGTTCGCTCGTGGCCTCCAAGGCTGGCGGTGCGGATGCCATGAAGGACCT